>CAZTAJ010000130.1:0-10851 GCA_964611575.1 uncultured Verrucomicrobiota bacterium | reverse complement strand
AGACGCTCATGGCCGATTTTCTGGCCACGCCCGCGCTCAAGGGCAGCGAGTACCGCTTGATGGCGCCGAGCCACCGCCGGCTCGACAAGATGCACGCGTTTGTGAAACGCATGATCGCCGATAACGGGGCGCAGGCGACCGTCACCGCCACAACCGACCGGCGCACCGCGCTGAAGGACGCCGATTATGTCGTCGTCATGATCCAGGCGGGCGGCGTGACGGAGTTCGCGCAGGATTACCAGATCCCCCTGAAGTACGGTGTAGACCAGTGCATCGGCGACACCCTCGGCCCGGGCGGTGTCTTCCGCGCCTTGCGCCACATCCCCGCCCTCCTGGATATCGCCCGCGACATGCAGGAACTCTGCCCGAACGCCGTCCTGTTCAACTATGCCAATCCCATGGCCATGTGCTGCTGGGCATTGGGCCGGGTCCCCGGCCTCCGTTTCGTGGGCCTGTGCCACGGCGTGCAGACGACCATGGACCTGATCGCCAGCTACGCCGGCGTCAAGAAGGAGGACATCGACTTCCTGGCGGCCGGCATCAACCACATGGCGTGGTTCCTGAAACTGGAGCACAACGGGAAGGATCTCTATCCGGCACTCCGGAACAACTTCGAGAAGCCCGGTTTCTACGTCAATGAGAAGGTCCGTGGCGAAGTCATGCGCCACTTCGGCTATTTCATGACCGAAAGCACGGGGCATCTCTCGGAGTACCTGCCCTACTTCCGCAAGAACCGCAAGGCGCTCGATCTCTACTGCGACGAGCCCGCGTTTGGCGGCGAGAGCGGTGCGTATTACAAGTACTGCGTGGCGCTGGACGACAAGTTCAGGACCCTGGACCCGCTGTCGATCGAATCCACCCGGCTCGGCCCCCGCAGCGCCGAGTACTGCTCGCATATCATTGAGGCCTTGGAGACCGGTGAGATCTTCCGCCTGAACGGGAACATCCGCAACGACGGCTTCATCACGAACCTGCCGGCCGGCTGCTGCGTGGAAGTGCCGATCTATGTGGACCGGATGGGACTCCACCCCACGGTCGTCGGAGACCTGCCGGTCGCGTGTGCCGCGCTGAACATGACCAACGTCATCGTGCAGGGACTCACGGTCGAGGCCAGTCGCACCGGCGACCCTGAATTGGTCATGCAAGCCGTCGCCCTCGACCCGCTGACGTCCGCCGTGCTGACGCTGGATGAGATTCGTCTCATGGTGGCGGAGATGCTGGCGGCCGAGGCGGCGCACCTGCCGCAGTTCACGGGCAAAACGCTGCGCGCCGTACCGGCGATCCGCGTGCCGAAGAACGTGAAACGGCAGGATGTCCCGGTTGACCCGGCGCTGGCCATTGCCAACCGGTTCGTGAAACTGGCGAAGGCGTGAGGGAGAAGGAGGTTCGGGGGTTCACGGTTCAGGGGTTCAACGGTTCAAGGCACAGGCACACCTGTGTTCCCAACCCATCCCCCGATCAGCTTCGCCTCCCAAACCGCTGAACCGTGAACCCTTGAACCGTGAACCTTCAGCAACAGAGGAGCAAACGATGAGCGATAAGAAAGTTCGAATCGGGTTTGTGGGCGTCGGCAACATGGGCCAGGCGGCACATCTGCGGCATTACATGCAGGTGCCCGAGTGCGAGGTCACGGCCATCGCCGAGATCAAACAAGATATGGCGAAGAATGTGGCCACGCGGTGGGGCGTACCCAAGGTCTATGCGTCGCACACGGAAATGCTGGCCAAGGAGAAGCTCGACGGCATCGTGGCGTCGCAGCCCTTCACACGGCACGGCACACTGGTCCCCGAACTCCTGAGGGCCGGAATCCCGGTGTTTACAGAAAAGCCCATTGCCGGTTCCGTTGCCATGGGCGAGAAGATCGTGGCAGCCGTGAAGGCGTCTAACACATGGATGATGATCGGCTACCACAAGCGTTCCGATCCCGCCACCATGGCGGCCAAGGCCGAGATCGAGCGGCTTAAGGCCTCCGGCGAACTAGGGAAGATGACCTACATCCGCATCCTCATGCCCGCGGGCGACTGGATTGCCGGCGGATTCAACCAGAACGTGGGCGGCAACGACCCGCAATCGGACCTGACCCGGGATCCGCCGGCGGCCGACATGGACAAGATCACAAATGACGCCTACCTCACTTTCGTCAATTATTACATCCACCAAGTGAACCTGATGCGTCACCTCCTGGGTGAGACGTGGAAGGTGACCTACGCCGCGCCCTCGGGCGTGCTGTTGGCCGGCGAAAGCCCAAGCGGTGTCACCTGCAGCATCGAAATGAGTCCCTTCTGCACAACGATCGACTGGCAGGAACAGGCCGTTGTCTGCTTCCAGAAAGGCTGGGTGAAACTCGACCTGCCGGCCCCGCTGACCATCAACCGCGCCGGCCGTCTGGAGATCTTCCGCGACCCGGGCAATGGCGTCACGCCGAAGACCGAGATTCCTCAGATGCCCTGGGCTGGCGCCATGCTGCAACAGGCGCACAACTTCGTGGCCGCGCTGCAAGGCACACGCCCGCCCACCTGCACGGCCCAGGATGCCCTGGAAGACATCCGACTTGCCCGCGAGTATATCCGGGTGTGGAAGGGCAAGTGAGATGGCCGCACCCCTGCCCCCCGGCGAACGCCTGGTCCGTTGCCTCGCCGGAGAAGACATCGACCGTGTGCCCTTTGGGGTAAATCTCGGCTGGTGGCCATGGGGCAGGGCGTTGGCGGACTGGAGGCTCGCGACCGGGTGCGCCGATCTCGACATCGCCAAGGAGTTCGGGTACGACGCGGGCTTTGTTGGGCCCGCCCTGGAACACGGGGCTTTCCCGCACTTTGAAGCGCTGACCATCGAGGAGACAGCCGAACACATCGTCACCCGCGATTGGCGCGGCATCACCCTGCGTAATCGGCGCGACGGCGAGTCCATGCCAGAGTTCCTCGATTACCCGGTCAAGACGCCCGCCGACTGGGAGCGGCTTAAGGCTGAGCGCCTCCGGTTGGACGATGCCGATCAACGGGTCACTCAGAACTGGGACGAGTTCCGGGCGCGCCTCAGTCAAACCGGCGAAGCGGTGCAAGTCGGCACGTTCCCGTGGGGCGTGTTCGGCACTTTACGTGACCTGATGGGTGTCGAGGAATTGCTGGTCGGGTTCTACACCGAACCGGCCATGATCCGCGACATGATGCAGCACCTCACGTCGCTCTGGCTCGGGATTTACGAGCGCGTGGCACGCGAGGCGCGCATCGACCATGTCCACATCTGGGAGGATATGTCCGGCCGGCAGGGGTCGCTGATCTCACCTGCCATGGTCGAAGAGTTCATGATGCCCTGCTACGACCGCATCATGGACTTTGCGCGAGCCCACGGGGTACGCATCGTCTCGGTCGATACGGACGGGGACTGCCACGAACTCGTGCCCCTCATGATGAAGCATGGCGTCAATATGTTCTTCCCGTTCGAGGTCCAGGCCGGCAACGACATCGAGGCGTACCGCCGGCAATACCCGACGCTGGGAATCATGTGTGGGCTCGACAAGCGCGCCTTGGCCGCTACGCATGCCGACGTCGATCGTGAGGTGGAAAAAGCCGCGCGCATGGTCCGGCAGGGTCGTTACGTGCCGGGTTTTGACCATTTGATCCCACCGGATGCCACATGGGACAATTTCGAGTATGCCGCGAAACGATTGAAGGATGTGTGCTACAGCCGATAGCCGTGAACGAAAGGGACAAGCAATGCCACTGAAATGGAAGAAGCAATGGATCTCGGACGAAACCTATGAATCCGCCGGCGTATTCGACGTGGACGGCGACGGCGTGCTCGACATCGTGTCGGGCGCCTGGTGGTACCAGGGGCCAGACTTCCGCAAGAAACACCCCATCGGCGAAGTGAAGGCCTGCGGCGAGTATTTCGACGACTTCTCGACGATCAAGTTGGACGTCAACGGCGACGGCCGCCCCGACTTTGTCACCGGCGGCTGGTGGGGCAATACCCTGCGCTGGCGCCAGAACCCGGGTGAAACCGG
Source organism: uncultured Verrucomicrobiota bacterium (assembly GCA_964611575.1). Taxonomy (GTDB): domain Bacteria; phylum Verrucomicrobiota; class Kiritimatiellia; order CAIKKV01; family CAITUY01; genus CAITUY01. The sequence goes on along the minus strand of CAZTAJ010000130.1, from coordinate 6,848 downwards.
CAAACCGTGGCCTGAGCACGTCATTGCCGAGGTCGGCAACGTGGAGACGACCCGCGGCTGGGACATCGACGGCGACGGGGTCATCGAGATCCTGCCGAATACGCCGCCGAACCCGGAGGTGGCCTACTACAAACTGATCGTAGACAAGAACGGCAAAGGCACCGGCCAGTTCAAGAAAGTGCTTGTCTACAAGTTCGCGGAAGGCGGCCAGGGACATGGCCTCGGCTGTGGTGACATCGCCGGCAACGGGCGCATGGATATTGTGTTGTGCAAGGGGTGGCTAGAGGCGTTTGCCGACGCGGAGCAGGGGAAATGGATCTGGCATGAGGAATTCCCCGATGCGCCGTGGGGCAATCGCGCCAGCATCCCCATGCTGGTGGCGGATGTCGATGGCGACGGCAGGAATGAGATCATCACCGGCAATGGGCACGGTTACGGGTTATGGTGGAGCAAGCGGCTTTCCGGCGGCGCATGGGCCCACCATGCGATCGACCCGTTCAACGCGCAATATCACGACTTGCAGTGGGCCGATATTGACGGCGACGGCAAGCCGGAACTCGTTACGGGCAAACGGCACCGGGCTCACTGCGGCAACGAGGCCGGCGAGTGGGACGACATCGGGTTGTACTACTTCAAGTGGACGGGCGAAGGGTTTGCCAAGCAGGTCATTGACTATGGACCGATCGGAACGGGCAAGGGCTGCGGTATCCATTTCGCCGTCGCCGACCTGCGCGGCACCGGCCGCCTCGACATCGTGGCGCCCGGCAAAGACGGGCTCCGCGTGTTCTTCAACGAAGGGTCGTCGTGAAAAGTCTACTCGATTAGACTCGGCATTAAGTGCTTCACCAGCAAATACTTACCACTCACCAAAACCGCGCCGTTCGTCGTCCCTCAGGTCGCGCCGGTAAGTTGGGCCCCGGCGCCCTGGATGGCAATGGCGTTTTCAATGATCTCGACGGCGGCGTCTATTTTCGAGATCGCCTCCGGGGGCATGCTCGCGAGTTGGGCGCCGCGTCTGCGCAGCAACCGCAGTTTCGAAAGGCATGACTTGAGGCCGTCCGTTCCCGGCCCTTTCTTCCGGCGAATCGGATCCAATTCCCCTTGCCGCAATTTCCCGTCAAGCGCCTTGCTTCGCAGGGCTTCCAGTTGGGTGCGCGTCGCCGGGGAGAGGTCCTTTTCCGCGAGCTTCCGTTCGATCCAGATCAGGTCGGTGGCATCGGACAATTCCGGAATGAATCCCTGCGGTTTGGGCTCGAGCCATTCCTTGTGGTATTCGCTGATCCAGTCATGGACTTGCAGATATCGGTAGAGGGACGCGCGTCCGAGATTCAAGCGTTCCTCGGCGTAGGTCTCCATGTCCTTGCAGTGCAGCGCCTCGTAGAGTTTCTTGCCGCGCACCTGGGCGAGCAGGCAGCCCACGCGGATGTAGGAAATCTGGGCGTTCTTAAGATGCCCCTTCAAGACCCACGTAACCTCCAGGGCCTCCTGCGAGGCGGTCTTGGGGGCGGATGGCTTGGCCCCGCTCCTGGTTGTCTTCACGGCTTTCTTCACGACTTTTCGCTTCGCCATATTGTTCTCCCGTCTCCGCACAGCAGTCGCACAGGATTCCCGTCTCTCAGGCCGATAGGCGGGATTCCTCCCGTCTGACATCGCGCAGCGTCTCGCCGATGCCGGCCACCTTGACGTTGCCTCGCAACGCATAGCCTTCGCCGTCCATCGGGCAGACAACCCAGGTGCCAATGGGATGGAGCGCCTCAATGACGCCGAAGAAGCCTTTGGTCACCTGTGGCGCGGCAGAAGCCTTGAACTCAAACGCCAGTCGCCGTTTGCCGCGTTCAAGGATGAGATCGACCTCTTCGCCGGACGAAGTGCGAACGAAACTCGCCCGCCACTCCGGCAGGGTCTGGGTGATCTGTTCGATGCACCATCCCTCCCAGGAGGCGCCGAACACAGGATGACCGAAAAGATCCGTGGGACTGTCAACCTCCAGCAGTGTGTGCAGAATGCCGCTGTCACGAATGTACACTTTGGGCGACTTGACCAGCCGTTTCTTCAAGTTGGCTTCGAACGGACGGAGTATCCGAACCATGAATGTCTGTTCCAGGATGTCCAGGTATTTCCGGACGGTAACGTGCGTGATGTCCATCGCCTGGCCCAATTTGGAGGCGTTGAGTACGCCGCCGTGGTAATGCGCCAGCATCTTCCAGAACCGCTCCATGGCCATCGCTGAAATGTGGAACCCGAACTGCGGCATGTCGCGGCTGAGAAACGTTCGCACCAAATCGAGCCGCCACCGAGAGCTGACCGCATCCGAGGGCTCCATGAACGCTTGCGGAAAACCGCCACGCCACCAGAGCCGCCGATACGGGTTGGGTCCGCAACCCCGGATACCGTCGACTTCCGTAAACCGAAAGGGCGTGAGTTCGAGGTAGTGAACGCGCCCGGCGAGCGTCTCTGACGACTGTCGGATCAGATCACGCGAGGCCGACCCCAGGATTACGAATCGACCGGGCCGCCGGTCCATATCCACGAGAGCACGCATCAGCGGAAAGAGATCGGGCTTCAGTTGGATTTCGTCCACGCACACCAGCCGGTCCGCATGTTCCCGAAGGAACAACTCGGGGTCGGTGAGTCGCCGCAGGTCCGAAGGTAAATCGAGATCGAGAATCAGGGCCTTGCTTTGGCCGGCCAGACTGTGCCGGACGAGTGTGGACTTCCCTGCCTGCCGCGGCCCGAGCACGGCCGTCACCGGGTTATCGCGCAACGATTGCAGCAGGTCAGGTTCTATCAACCGCGGGATGTAGGTTTGCATATTGAAACTCCGCGTTACAATATGCACAGTACAGTGCGACCGGCAAGTCCGAATATCGCCACACCATCAACCATCCCCCATTAACCATTCCCCGCCTACCGGTACCGGCCCAGTTCCAGGCCGCGATCACGGAAGTAGAGGAACGTGTCATAGTCAACATCGGGCGGCGTGGAATGGTCGGACGACAGGATGAAGGGCGTTTTCGAGGCCATCAACGGCAGAATCTTCTTCCTGAGTTCGGCATCGATCCGCCGGCGATCGTTCGAAGCGACCTCGCGGATGTCGATGTTGCCCATGAACCCGATCTTGTCGCCATAGAGCTTGTTCAAGCGCAGCACGTCCATGCCTGCCTTGACCTCCATCGCCTGCAACATGTCGATCCCCGCCTCGATCATTCCCGGCAGCAACGGCTCGATGAAGCCGCAGGAATGCATGATCACCTTCAGGCCGTGGGCGTGCGCCCAATCGATCGTCCGCTTGTGAGCCGGCTGGATCAGCTCACGGTACATGGCGGGTGACATGAACGGTTTCTCTTTAAAGCCCATGTCCTCGTAGAAGAAGATGCCGTCGGGCAGTCCTTCTTCGTGAAACAGCATCTCCCACATGCCGAGCGTCATGTGGGTGAACGTGTCGACCATATCGCGAATCCAATCGGGATCGAGCGCCATGCCCATCAGCATGTACTCGTGACCGCAGACGGGGTGCATTTGCTCAAACACGTTCACGCCGGCCCAGGCAAAGAAATTGCCGCGTTCCGCCGCCTGCTTCCGGATCTTACGGTAGTGTTCAAAGTCCACGCGCCGGCGCTCCGGCTTCAGGTAGGGCTTGACGATCCGGTTCCACGAATCGCGGTCCTGGACGTCAAAGGCCACGTGCTCGGGCGTGCCGGACTTGTTCTTCCACCAGCGCAGGGTGGCGCCATTGCGGTTCTTGACCAGCTTGGTTTCGTCGGTCTCCTCGACCGTCACGGGCTCGGCGTCCAGGTTGCCGTCGGAGTTCAACCAGCCCGAACTCTCGATCTCCATGTTGAAGTGCCGGCCGATCTCCTCGCCTTCCTTGAGGTGGCCTTCCGCCTGCCAGCGTTTGATCGTCTCGCCCCAGATGCCTTCATTGAACGACACCCGGTCGACCGGTTTGCGTTCCAGAAGGTTCTTGACCCGTTCCCGTGCGGTCATCTCGCTCATCACGCAAAGTCCTTTCTCTGAGGCGGGCCACGCCCACCCCCCATGAAAAGGCGCGCCTGTTGCGCACCGCGGACGGCGACACGCCGTCCCTCCCGAAATGAAACCCAAAAAGGCAGGGCACTTCCACCTCCCGCCTTCCACCTTCCACCCGACTCGCCTCTATCCCATCATCTCTTTCAGTCTCTCCAGTTTGGCGATCGTTTCCTTCAATTCCTTCCGCCGTGCCTCCTGCTGCGCGATGATGGCGGGCGGCGCCTTGCTGACGAAACTCGGGTTGTCGAGTTTCTGGACCACCCGTTCCAGCGCCACGGTCGCCTCCCCGATCTGCTTGACCAGTTTGGCCGACTCGGCCGCCGTATCGACCAGCCCTTCAATGGGCATGTAGAGCGTGCCCAGTTCGGTCAGCACACTGGGGACCCCCTTCGACGGCGCGAAGGCTGCATCCACGGTAAACGCCCTGGCCTTGAGCATGCCGGCGATCACCCGTTGATCGGTCTGCAACCGTGTTGCCAGGGCCGCTGTATTGGGCTTGGCGATGTAGTCGATCTTCTGGCCCGGCGCAATGCCGCAATCGGCCCGCAGCATGCGCCCGGCCCGGATCAACTCGTGACGGGCGTCGACATAGGCCACCACCTCCACGGGGACGGACTGGCCCGATGGCGCCGGCCACGAGGCCGTCATGATGCTGTCGTCGGCCCCGCCGTAGCCCATGCCGTGCCACAACTCCTCGGTGATGAACGGCATGAAGGGATGCAGCAACCGGAGCGAGGCCGACAGGCACCGGTGCATCACCGCGAGCACCTGCGTCTTGCGCGCCGCGTCAGCGCCGTAGAACACGTCCTTGGAATACTCTACGTACCAGTCGCAGAACTGGTGCCAGATGAACTCATAGAGATCGCGCGCCGCGTCATTGAAACGGAAGCGCTTAAGGTTGCCCGAGCACGCGGTCGCCGCCTGGTCGAGTTTGGCCAGGATATGCTGGTCGTCGGCATTTAACGTGGCAAAGTCGGGCACAACGACCTCTCCCTCCTGAACCCTGAACCCTGAACCCTGAACCCCCACGGCCTGCTCCTGCATCTGGATGAAGCGCGCCGCATTCCAGATCTTGGTGGCAAAGTTCCGGCCGATCTCGAACTTGTCGTTCGACAGGAACACATCCTGCCCGGTGGCGGTGATCATCATCAGGCTATAGCGCAACGCATCCGCGCTGTATTCATCGATGATCGTCAACGGGTCGATGGAGTTGCCCAGGCTCTTGCTCATCTTGCGGCCGCGGTCATCGCGCACCGTGCCATGGATGTACACCTCGCGGAACGGGATATCGCCCATGAACTCGATGCCCGCCATCACCATGCGCGCCACCCAGAAGAATATGATCTCGGAGGCCGTCACCAGCGTGTGGGTTGGGTAGTAAAACTTCAGGTCGGCGCTCGCCTCGGGCCAGCCGAACGTGCTGAACGGCCAGAGCCACGACGAGAACCAGGTATCCAGAACGTCCTCGTCCTGGCGGATCGAAGGACTGTTGCACTTCGGACACGTCTCCGGCTTGCCGCGCGCGGCCCATTGGTGCCCGCAGGGGTCGCAGTAGAACACGGGGATACGATGGCCCCACCAGATCTGGCGTGAAATGCACCAGTCGCGGATATTCTCCATCCACTCGGTGTAGGTCTTGTTCCAGCGGTCCGGCACGAACCGGATCCGGCCGTCCTGCACGGCCTTCAGCGCCGGCCCGGCCAGCGGCTTCATCTTCACGAACCACTGCAACGACAGGCGAGGCTCGACCACCGTATCACATCGATAACAGTGGCCCACGGCATGTTTGTGGTCGTCGATCTTCTCGATCAACCCGGCGGCGGTGAGGTCGGTCACGATACGCTTGCGGCATTCGAAGCGGTCCAGGCCCTTGTACGGCCCGGCGCCCTCGTTCATGGTGCCGTTTTCGTGCATCACGTTGATCTGAGGCAACTCGTGGCGGCGGCCCATATCAAAGTCGTTCGGATCGTGCGCCGGCGTGACCTTGACCGCGCCCGTGCCGAACTGCGGGTCCACGAAGTCGTCGGCGATGACCGGCAATTCACGGTGCAACACGGGCAGGCTGAGCAGTTTTCCGATCAGCGCCTTGTAGCGCTCATCCTTCGGATTCACCGCCACGGCCACATCGCCCAGCAGCGTTTCGGGCCGCGTCGTGGCCACAATCACGAACTCGTCGGTCAACACGCGCCCGTCGCGCTTGACCGGGTACCGGATGTAATAAAGCTTTCCGTCCGTATCCTGATGCTCGCTCTCCTCATCCGAGAGCGCCGTGTGGCAACGCGGGCACCAGTTGGTGATGTAGTTGGCCCGGTAGATGAGCCCCTTGTCATAGAGGCGGACGAACACCTCCTCCACGGCCCGGCTGAGTCCCTCGTCCATGGTGAAGCGTTCTCGGTCCCAGTCGCAGGAGGCGCCGAGTCGCTTGAGCTGGCGCACAATGGTTCCGCCGGACTCCTGGCGCCAGTCCCACACCCGCTCCACGAAAGCGTCGCGGCCGAGATCGTGCCGGGTCTTGCCCTCCTTCTTGAGGGCGCGTTCGACGACATTCTGCGTGGCGATGCCGGCATGATCGGTGCCAGGCATCCACACGACGTTGCGGCCCTGCAGTCGATGCCAGCGGACCAGAATATCCTGGATGGTATTGTTGAGCGCGTGGCCCATGTGCAGGATACCGGTAACATTCGGTGGCGGAATGACAATGCAGTACGGGTCGCCCCCGCGCGCCGCCTCGCTGTGGAACAGCCCCTGGTCGGTCCACCACGTATACCACCGTGCCTCGGCGGCTTTCGCATCATACTGTTTTGCCAGTTCCGTCATAG
>CAZTAJ010000129.1:3397-10941 GCA_964611575.1 uncultured Verrucomicrobiota bacterium | reverse complement strand
GCGCGTTCCGGCTGCCGTACAGCGAGAACCTGATGATCTTCGGCGACAACGGCACGGTACACGCCTTGCCGGCAACGGAGACGCAGATGGGGCCGGCGTTGGTGGCCAGCCGGCAACGCACCCCGGCGGCCGCGCCCGGCTTTGCCGGGCAGTTCGGCGGGTTCGAGCCCGTCCCGCCCCAGCAGGGCGACCTGCCCTCGGCGGAATCGTTCGCGAACCAACTGGCACACTTCGTCGAGTGTTGCCGGACGGGGGCGGAACCGTTGTCGAGCGGCCGCGACAACCGCCAGACGATGGCAGTTGTGTTCGCCATCTATGAATCCGCGCGGACCGGGCGGCCGGTCAACGTGGGGTCATCTGAGCAACCGAACCATGAACCGTGATTTTGGCGATGTGGCCGCCATCCTGGCGCAGGTTGCGGTTGAGCCGAGAGTGGTTGCCATCAGTTCTTGTACAAACTGGGTTCAAAATGCTTAACTGCGCGCGCCGGCTGCTCAGTCTTGGCATCCGCCGGGACGGGCCCGGCGGGGCGCCCGCGCGACGCAGAACATCTCGTGCGTGCACACTAGACCAGGAGGAATAGGTGTCCAGAATGAACCTGAAGTCCATGTCGGCGGCGTACAGTCCCGTTGCCGCCCCGGCGGCGGTCCATGTGAGCGGTCGCGCACGATTCACGGCGCTGACCGAGGGCATCATCCGGCTGGAGTACGATCCGACCGAGCGGTTTGAGGATCGCGAGACCCTGTGCGTGTGCAACCGCCGCCTGCCGGTGCCGGCGCATACGTTCGAGCGCATCGAGGGCGGAGTGCGGCTGCGCACCGGCCGCGTGGAGTTGTGTTACAGCGGCGGTGGCGCGCCCTTCTCGAAGAGCAACCTGACCGCGACATTCCGGCTGGGCGACAGTGAGCGGGGCCATTGGCGCTTCGGCATGCGCGACCGCGGCAACCTGAAGGGCGCCAAACGCACGCTCGACGCGCAGCACGGCGCCTGGTTCTACTTCAAGAAGGAGCAGCGCTGGCACAAGGCCGAGGTCGAGCCGGGCTTTCTCTCCCGCAACGGATGGACCGTGCATGACGACTCCCGCTCGATACCGCTGCAGTCCAATGACGGGGTGCCATGGTGCACGGCGCGCGAACCCGACGACGGCGGCCGTCTGGACCTCTATCTGATCGCCTATGGCCGCGATTACCGCGCGGCGCTGGCGGACCTGGCGCGCATCTTCGGCGCCCAGCCTCTGCCGCCGCGTTTCACGCTGGGCTACTGGTGGAGCCGCTGGTGGAGCTACACCGACAAGGAACTCGAGGAGTTGGTCGATTCCTTCGATGCGTTCCGCCTGCCGCTCGATGTCCTGGTGATCGACATGGACTGGCACAAGCCCGGCTGGACCGGCTACACCTGGGACGAAGACCTCTTCCCTGACCATCGCGCGTTCCTGCGCCGTATAAAGCAGCGCGGCCTGAAGGTGGCGCTCAATCTGCATCCGGCCAGCGGTGTGGGGCGTCATGAGGCGGCGTATCCGGCCATGGCGAAGGCGATCGGCTGGGATGCCGAGTCCAACGGAGACATCCCGATGGACTGCACCTCGAAGACTTACATGGACGCCTATTTTCGCTGTCTCCACCATCCGCTCGAAAAGGAAGGCGTTGATTTCTGGTGGCTCGACTGGCAGCAGGGCCGCGCCTCCGCCATCGCGGGGCTCGACCCACTGGCGTGGCTCAACCGCCGCCACTGGGAAGATATGCAGGCCCGTCCGTCCAGCGCGCGGCCGTTGATCTTCAGCCGGTTCGGCGGCCCCGGTTCCGGACGCTACGCCATCGGCTTCTCAGGGGATACCGAGAGCAGTTGGCGCACGCTGGCTTTCCTTGTCCCGTACACCGCGCAAAGCGCCAATTCGCTCTACGGCCACTGGAGCCACGACATCGGCGGTTTCTTCCCCAGCGCCTTCGAAGGGCCGCTGACGCCCGAGATGTACCTGCGCTTTGTGCAGTTCGGCATCCACTCGCCGATCTTCCGCACGCACTCCTCCAAAAGCCATGCCGGCGAACGCCGGTTGTGGGCGTATGGCGAACCGTACGGTGCGTTGATGTGCGAATGCGTCAGGCGCCGCTATGCCGCCGTGCCGTACATCTATACGGAGAACTGGAAGGCGACCCGGACCGGGGTCTCCCTGTGTCGCCCGCTCTACTATGACTGGCCGGAGGAACCCGAAGCCTACAAGGCCGGCGAGCAATACGGTTTCGGCGACCAGATGCTCGTGGCCCCGGTGGTGAGTCCCGCCGACGATTCAGGTCTGGCGACCAAGCGTGTCTGGCTGCCGCCGGGGGAATGGCTCGACATCGCGCAGGGAGCGGCGCTCCATGGGGGGCGATGGGTCACACGCCGCTACACGTTGCGCGAGGTGCCCGTCTTCGTGCGCCCCGGCGCCATCGTGCCGGGTCAGCGGGAGGTGTCGCGCTTGCGCGCGGGCGGCTACCGCGACCTGACGCTGACCGTCTATCCCGGCGCCGACAGCGCCTATGAACTGTACGAAGACGACGGCGTCAGCCGCGATCACCAGGACGGCGGTTACGTCCTGGTCACGCTGCGCCACGTGTCCATGCGGAGGCGGCGAACCGTCACGATCGAACCTGCACGCGGGGGGTATTCAGGCTTCAATCCGCGCCGTTCGCTGGAATTGCGCCTGCCGTTCAGCGCGCCGCCCGCCACCGTGACCGTCAACGGCCGCAGCGTCCCCTATCGTCCGGCCCTGCGCGCCCAGGCGCACTGGCGCTATGACGGCGAACGGGCCTGTTGCGTGATTTCGGTTCCAGCCATCCCGCTCGACGCGCGAACCACCGTCGTGGTGGAAGGCCCATCGGACAACGTGACGCTGAACGCCATCCCGGCGCGCATCGAACGCCTCGGGCTCGCGTTCCAGAATCTCTGCCCGGCCCGCTTTCAGCGGGAACGCGAGGTCGCCCGCCTCTGGCAGACGGGGCGGCGTGTGACCCTGCAACCGGAAACCTGGCGGGATGAGTATACCGCGCTGACCGCCCCGACGGCGCTGTCGGCCATCCTGTCCGCCATCGGCGCCGAGATTCGCAAGAGACGGCCGAAGGAAGAGAAGGAGGCGCGAGCGAAGCGTCTGGCCTGGTATCGCCAGGCGAGATCGCTGCTCTCATGCGACGAATAGATCGGAAAGAGTGAGGAGACAACCCACCATGAACCAAACCCAAACCATCCACGATACGTTCAGCGCCGGCGCGGGTGTGCTGCGCTTGATGCCGGTCTTTGTCCCGCGCCGCTTCAGCGCGCCGGGCCGCCGGCTGCGCCTGCATCCGGACGACTACTTCGCACTCGGCACCAACCGCGGGGCCATCAAGGAACGCTGGTTCGCGTCGGTGATCAACTGCATGAACGGGCCCCTGGCCGCCCCGGACGAGGGGTTGTCGTATGTGCTGCCCGTCGGTGACGACGCCGGCCGGAAGTTCACGTTGCGGGACGCCCAGACGGAGTTGCGGGCCGAGCTCATCGGCGCCGAGCTGCTGGCCAAGTACCAGGGCTGGCCGATGTACTCGAAGTTCTTCGACTTCGGTGAACCGCTCTTCCATCACCTGCACTTGCGGTTCGACTCGGCGGCGGCGGTCGGCGCCCTGGGCAAACCCGAGGCCTACTATTTCCCGCCGCAACTCAACAACCACCTCGGCACTTTCCCGGCCACCTATTTCGGGTTCGATCCGGATGTGACCAAGGCCCAGGTCAAGGAACGCCTGGCCGGCTACGTCAAAGGCGACACCCGGATCACGGAACTCTCCCGGGCCTACCGGATCCAGCTCGGCTCGGGCTGGTACACCCCGCCGGGCGTGGTCCATGCCCCGGGGTCGGTCCTGACCTACGAACCGCAGTGGAACGCCGACGTCAACTCGGTGTACGAGAACATCGCCGCCGGCGAGGTTTATCCCTACGAGTTCCTCGTCGAGAATTGTCCGGCCGAGAAGAAGCTCGACCTCGATTACGTGATCGCGCTGATGGACTGGGACAAGAACATTGACCCGCATTACGCGAAACATTACTCCCGGCCGCCGATTGTCTGTCCGCACTCCGACGCGCGGCACACCGAACGCTGGATCACCTACGCCAACCCGTACGTCGGCGCCAAGGAACTCATCGTCGCACCCGGCCAGGCCGTGACGGTCAAGGACGGCGCGGCCTACGGCTGCATCGTCATCCAAGGCCACGGCCGGTTCGGGGCATTCGACTGCGAGTCGGCGGGGATGCTGCGCTACGGGCAGATGACCGCCGACGAGTTTTTCGTCAGCGAACCGGCCGCCAAGGCCGGCGTGAAGATCGAGAACCGGAGTCGCTGGGAGCCGCTGGTGATCCTGAAACATTTCGGGCCGAACCATCCCGAGATGCCCAAGGCCGCCGCGCTTGGTTTGCGGGAGTGAGAGAAGCAGAGGCATTGCTTCTCTGGACTGACGGATGGACATGAGCACGAAGACGCTTGTACTTGCCGATGACCAACTCCAACTCGAGTTCTCCGCCGAAACCGGGGCATTGACCGGTTTCACCGCGCTCGCTACCGGATGGAAGATCGTCGACCGTCCGCACTTGGGCCTGTCGTTCCGGCTTTATGTCCCGCATGGCCGGCGGCGGAACAACCCGGTCGACGGCGAAACACAGAAACTAACCTCCGTCACGAAATCGGCGGATGGCAAGGCGCTCACATTCATCTGGGACGGCGTCGACAGTCCGCACGCCGGCCACCTCGACATCCGGGTCGAGATCTCGGTCCGGCTGGAAGCAGGCAAGGCAGTCTGGTCCTGCACACTGACCAACCGGAGCGGCCTGGTGATCGAGGCGGCCTATGTGCCCTGTCTGGGCGACCTGAAACCGGCAGCCGGCGCCACCGGTCTCTGGCTGACCGGCACCAGCTACGTCGAGCCGTGGAGCACCCAACTCTGGCCGAAGTTCAACAACCAAAAAGGCTACTTCGGGGTCGATTATCCGACTGCGATGAACGGCGGGCACTACAACAACATGCCGATGAACCCCTTCTTCACCCTGACCGACGACCGGCAGGGCCTCTACATCGGCGTCGAGGGCCGGGCATGGGAGTACGTGGTGCCCCAGGCCGAGGCCCGGCCCGGTTACAGCCGGTCGATTGACGCCACGTTGCCGACAGCCGACCAGATCAGCCAGCACGAGGTCTCGACCCGGCTCGGCCTCATCCATTTCCCGTACGTGCAACCCGGCGAGACCCGGGCCCTGCAACCGATCGGCATCGCGCATTTCCAGGGGCCGTGGACGGCCGGGGCCGATATCTACCGGCGCTCGGCGGTCCGGCCGGCGGCAGCCAGCGTGCCGTCCTGGTTGCGGGACCCGCATTCCTGGGTCCAGATCCAGGTCAACTCGCCCGAGGGCGAGGCGCGCACGACGTACAAGGACCTGGTGCCGTTGGCGGCCGAGATGGCGCGGCACGGCATTACCGGCCTGCAGATCACCGGCTGGAACTTCGGCGGCCAGGACCAGGACAACCCGACCCACGATACCGATCCGCTGCTGGGCACCTGGGAGGAGTTCCGCGACGCCATCCGCGAGATCCAGGCGCTCGGCGTGAAGGTCATCCTGTTCGCCAAGTTCACCTGGGCCGACCAGGCCACCGAGTGGTTCCGCCAGCATCTCAAGCGCTTGGCGGTGACCAATCCCTGGGGCGACTACTATCTGTATGGCGGCTACCAGTACCACACGCCGATGCAGCTCCAGGACATCAGCACCAAACGGCTGGTCCCGATGTGCCTGCTCAGCGAGGAGTACCTGAAAATCTGCGAGGCCGAGTTCAGGAAGATCCTCGACCTCGGCGCCGATGGTTTCCTCTACGACGAATGCCAGCACCACGGAACGGCAGCGCTGTGCTTCCATCCCGATCACGGCCACCGGCCCGGCGCCCTGGTTTATGGGAATGATCTGCACCTCGTTGACCGGTTCCGCGCGCTGGCCGAGAAGGTCCGGCCGGACTTCTGTTTCGCCGGCGAAGGGCTCTGGGACTGGCAGTTCTCGAAGTATCACCTGTCCTATTTCCGCACCGAGCGGACCAACCATGTCCCGTGGTTCCGCTACTGCCGGCCCGAGGGCGCGATGATGACCGCGGTCACCGGTTTTGACGACCGCGAGATGATCGCCCAGTGCCTGATGTACCGGTACGTGATCAGCTACGAACCGTTCAACTTCAAGGGCCAGCCCGAGGATTATCCGCTGACCCTGGAATACGGGAAGCAGATGGACACGCTGCGGACCGAGTTGCGGCGCTGGTTCTGGGACGGCGAGTTCCGGTATACCCAGGACGCCACGGTCACCGGCGCCGACGGCAAGCCGCACCATCCGTACGGCGTGTTCCGGCCGCAGGATGGCGGCGCGCCAGGCCTGGCGATCGCCAATTACGACATGGACAAGCCGGTCAGCGTGACCGTCGCAATTCCCGGGCAGGACCTGTCGAAGTACCGTTACCGCCTGATTGACGACGCCACTTGGAAGCCGGCCGCGCCGGCGATCGTCATCCCGGCCCGCGGTTGCGCGGTGGTCGTGCCGAGCGTCTGAACCATGACCGACCCCAATTCATCTCCCTGGGTCAGGAATCGCCGATGACAACCCCGACCTTGACCTTCTCCGGCACCGATGCCGCCGAACTGTTCACCCGTGAATGCCGCGAATCGCTCGACGGCCTGTGCACCTGGAACCTGGTGCGCGAACCGGGCGAGTTGCCCGCCGGTTTCGTTCATGCCAGTCCGCCGGGGCAGGGCTGGGCCTTCACCATGTGGACCCGCGATGCCGGCGTGTTCCTGCGCGAACTGACGCTGTGGGGCCGGTTCGACGAGGCCCGGCTGGTGGCTGGCTGTCTGATGGATCTGGTCGCACGAAACGAGCAGGGGTGCCACGCGTTCCCCGAGCGATTCGACCGCGGCAAGCCGGGTTGCGGCCACGAGATTGATGGCACGTGCGCCATCGTCATCGGCCTGGCCATCCTCGAAGCGCGCCTGCCGGCCGCCGACGCGCTCGCCGGCCGGATCCGTGGTTTCCTCCTCGACGAGGCATCGCCCGTGGCCTTCCTGGCGAAGACGGCAGCGGACCGGCCGCTGATCGCGGGTGGCGGCGAGTTCGGGCCGGGTTGCGGCCTGCCGGGGCTGGCCTGCAATGCCGTTCAGAACCATCTGGCCATCCTGGCCCTGGTCGCCGGCGCCGGTGTGGCCCAGCGCCAAGGCCGGCACGACCTGGCCGAACCCTGGCGGGCTGTGGCGTCACGGTTGCGCGAGAACCTCGGCCGGCATCTTTGTGCCCCCGACAACACCTGGATCTGGGCGGTGAATCCCGACACCCTTGTGCCCGACCCTGCGGTCATCGAGGCGCCGGTCAACCGCGGGTTCGGCGGCATCAACGGCATCCTCTCGATGTGGGCGGACGTGTTCGGCTTGGAACCGCTGCTTGATCCGTGGCCGGGCATCGGCCGCAGCCAGCGCACCATGGCCCGCCTGCGCACCTGGCCGCAGCGCCGCGAGGCCTTCGAGCGC
>CAZTAJ010000129.1:0-3297 GCA_964611575.1 uncultured Verrucomicrobiota bacterium | reverse complement strand
GCGCACCATGGCCCGCCTGCGCACCTGGCCGCAGCGCCGCGAGGCCTTCGAGCGCCACGGCATCTGGACCCAGTTCGACATCTACGACGATAAGGTCGGCCCGCCCGGCAGCCTCTCCAGCCCGTCCTACGGCCACGGCTACGCCACCCAGTGCTTCCAACTGCTGGATGAGGACGAGGACGCCACTCGCGCCATCGAGGGCCTGGCGCATATGGTCTTCGACAAAGGCCAGCGGCGTTCGCCCTATCTGTTCCACGAGCGCATGTATTGCCCGCCGTTGCCGGATGCCGCCCGCAAGGGATGTGCGGAACTGAACTTGGTCTGCGCCGCCGAGCCGCTGAAGATCGCCCGACTCATCCTGGGCATTGATGACCGGCCCGGCGAACCGCTGCGCCTGGTCCCGCGCCTGCCCAAGGGTTGGAATCGCTGCCAGGCCCGGGACTGGCCGGTACTGTTGCCGGACGGTCCGGCCCGGACCGACATTGACCTGGAGCATGGCGCCGACGGCACCCGGTTGCGGCTGAACTTCCAAGATAACCGCCGCGCGAACGAAGTGCGTCTGCGCTTGGCCGGCCGTCGTCACTCATTCGACGGCGTCCGCGGGTTCGATCTGCATCTGCCCTGCGCCGGTGCGTCAACAGACGGCGGCGCCGTCACGCGTGGCCAGGCATGAGGACGAACATCGAGCAAAGGAGACCACGAATGAAAACAGAAAGTTCTGCGAGAGCCGTTCGCCATTGGAAGACGTTTCCTGATCCAACGCACTTGTTGCTGCGGGCGGTCTGTGGTGCCGCGGCGCTGGTCACGTTGTTGGTGACCGGGTTCGCCTCGGCCGAAACGCCGGCCACCGTGTCGGACCTGTTGAAGGACAAGTTCACGGCTCCGTCTTCGGAGTGCCGGGGCTGGGGCAGATGGGAAACGCCGTGGGTAACCGCCAACAGTAGTACTCAGTCGGTCCAGTTGCCGAACCGTGTGACGCTGCCGGCCGGGGTCGTCCTGGTCCATCCGGGCCAGGAACAGGATGTGGCTGTTCGGTGGGAAAGCCCGTTCAGTGGCAAGGTGACCGTGGCCGTCAGGGTCAGGCACGCCGATCCGGCGGGTGGCGACGGTGTGAGTTGGACGGTCATCCATGTCGGGAAAGCCGGCCGCAAGGTGCTCGCGCAGGGCGTCATCGACCGCGGCGGTTCCGCTGCCGCCGACGCAGGAAAGTTGGCGGGCGTACCGGTTCAACAAGGCGACTCGCTCGGCCTTGTTGTTGGACGACGGGAGAGCTACCAATATGACTCGACCGCGGTTGAGTTCACCATCACCGAGACCGAGGGTGCCAAGCGCGTCTGGGATTTGGCCAAGGACATTGCCGCCGACATCCATGCCGGCAACCCGCACGCCGATTCGTTGGGGAACAAGGCGGTGTGGTATCTGGTGGCGCCCAGAGGAGCGCAAGCGGCTGGCACGGTGGAGGACTCGCTCATGGCGGCCGGACCGAAGGCCGGCCGGCGCATCGATGCCTGGACCGTGGCTACCGACGACACGAAACTCACGGTTGGCGCGACGGACGAAGGACAACTGGTCATCTACGAACTGAGCAACCCGGCGGCGGGCTGGAACTGGACCAGGGAACCGGCGGTGCATCCGCTCGTGACGACGGTGGCCGTGGGCGACGCATCAAGGGAGGTCCGCTGGAAGTTCAAGGACGGGAAACTGGACAAGACGGACGGACAGAAGACGACGCTCGTTTTCGGGTGCGAGGAGCCGGCCCTGGAGTTGACCTCCGAATGGTGGGCGCGGCCGGGCCGCGGTCCGGTGCGTCATGCGCTCCGGATCACGAATCGGTCGAATGGGCCGGTGAAAGTCTTTGATCCGCCGACGTTGCAACTGGATCTGGCGGCCGGGAAAGACGCTGGCGAACTGACCCTGTGGACCTTTCACACCAGTGGCGCCACTCCAGACAGGGTGGGCGTCTATCGGAATCCGGTCCAACCGTCTTTTTCGCGGCAAATCAGCACGCACGCAGGGGGCGAGTTCATCCCCTATGCGGTGTTCGATGCCGGCGGGAAACAGGGCCTGTACGTCGGCATCGAATGGGGATACTGCCGGGTCGCCTGCGTCGCCCCCGAAGGTTGGCCGGCCGGCACGTTCCGGGTTCGTGGCGGCGAGTTCGCCGGGTTCAGTCCGGTCGTCGGTCCAGGCGAGACCTTCGAATCGCCGCCCGGTTTCGTCGGCGCCTACAAGGGCGACGTGGACGATGCGGGCAACGGTTTGCGCCGCCACCTCTTCAACTACAGCATGCCCGAGATCGTCCGCAAGGACGCTTCATACCCCAAGGTGCAGTGGAATGCGTTTGGGGCCACCGGCGACAAGCCGGGCGGTTGGAACTCGGTCGAGAGCAAGTACTACCCGATGAGCGACGCGATCGCGCCGTTGGGATTCGATGAGATCATGCTCGACGTGGGTTGGTGGAAAGGCGGCAGATCCGCGCCCGAACCGGTCAACGATCCGGTTGACTGGCCCTCGGGCATGGCCAAGGCCGCCGAGCACGCCCACAAGGCGGGGATGCGTTTCGGGTTGTACTGGAACAAGGGCGAGGCGATGGCTTCCGCCGAGGGCCGGCAACGGCGCATGGCCCACATCCGCCGCTTGTACGAGGAATACAAGGCCGACATGTGGCGCTCCGACAGCACCGGCGGGCCGGTCGTGGGCCGGTCGTATGCCGAGGTCAAGGGCTTCTATGACATGCTCGATCAGTTGTACCGGGAACAGCCCCATTTTCAGTGGGAGAACTGCGACTGCGGAGGGCGTCTCAAGGATTTCGGATCCATGCAACGCAGCGTGAAGATCTTCCTCACCGACACCTACGCCGAGCACCATGTACGGCAGGCGTTCTACGACGCCGCGTTCATCTATCCGCCCGCCCAACTGATGGGCTGCGTCGGCAGCACCGACGGCCGGTTCCGTCCGCGGGGTCCAGTCGGTATGCGGTTCGCCTTCCGTTCGACCTCGCTGGGCGCACCGGAATGGTTCATTGACGCGCCGACCGGCATGAACGGCAGCGCACCCTGGACCGACGAGGAGAAGGCGGCGATCAAGGCGGCGGTCGCCGTCTACAAGACGAAGATCCGTCCGCTGGTGCGCAATGCCGACCTCTACCACATCCTGCCGCGCCCCGACGGCAAGAACTGGGACGGCATCCAGTACTTCGACCCGGCCACCGGCAAAGGCGTGATCTACCTGTTCAAGCCGTCCGCCGTGGCCGACACCATAACATTGAAACTGCGCGGCGTGGAAGCGGGCAAGCGG
>CAZTAJ010000128.1:0-11198 GCA_964611575.1 uncultured Verrucomicrobiota bacterium | reverse complement strand
GTCGTGACGGACTGGATCCGCCGGCCCGAGCCGCAGCAGGTGCTTGAATCCGCCATCTTCCTGGATTTCAGGGCGGTGTACGGCACAGAAGATCTGGCGCGAACCCTGCGCCGGCATGTGTTCGACACCCTTCAGGCGAACCCTGCGTTCCTGCCCTTCCTTGCACACGACCTGCTCCGCTTCCAACCGCCGGCGACCAGGCTCAGCCGCCGACTCCAACCGTGGAAGACCGTGACGAATCTGCTGGACCTGAAGGCCATCCTGATGCCGCTGAGCGGCATGGCCCGCCTCTATGCGCTGCGCCACGAACTGGACGAGACGCACACGCTCGACCGTCTCGAGGCCCTCGCCAAACGCGCCCAGATCTCCGAGGGCAATCTGCGGGAGATCGCCGTCACCTATGAACTCCTGCTGCGCCTGCGGTTGAATCACCAGGCAGAGTGCCTGCGAGAAAGCCACCCGCTGGACAATACGATCGATTGGCGCCACCTCACCCGACTGGAGCAAACCCAGCTCGACCAGGCGTTTCAACGCATCGCCGCCGTCCAGAAGCGTGTGAGCTACGATTTCCTCGGCGGCACCTGAGACGGGTTCAGTAGCCCTTGTAGCGGCCGAAATAGTCGCGCCACGCCTGCCAGTTTCCGTATTTCTCCTGGCAGATCCGATGCAGTTTGAGGATTCGGGGCAGCGTGTGTTCCTTGGGGGGAAGCTGGTCGGCCACGAATTGGCTGAACGCCTTCAGGTTGTAACAGGGAATCGCCGCGAACATGTGGTGCTCAATGTGAAACTCCATGTGCCAGTAGAGGAAGGAACTGAACGGGTCGAGAATCGCATCGCCGCAACTCACCCTGAAGTCCGGATGGTTGGCTTCGCAGGCCGTGTGCTGGTGCACGCTGGCCATGAACCCCAGGAAGCCGGCGCCATAGAAAGGCGCGAAGGTGATCAGCACCGGCAGGAACCACAGCCCGAAGGCGAGACAGATCCCGACGAAGAGCACATGACCGACAAGGCTGAACAAGGCAAAGCGGTAGACTTTCCGCCGGTCCGTCTCGCTGGCGTTCTTCAAGACGAACTGCTCCCAGGTGTCGAGTCTGATCCCGCGCCCGCGCCACCCCTTGCTGGTGGGCGTCAGCGTGAACAGGCGCGCCAGATTGACGACCAGTTCCCGCACCTGGATGACGCGCAGAAACAGGTCGCGGACCAGGCGGGCGTTGAGCTGGACATAGTTGGGCACATCCTCGCCGTCGCTGCCCTGGTGCAGCGTGTAGCGGTGGTGATACCCCTGGTGGCTCAGTCGGTAGAGGTGGGGATTCCACGGCCAGAACAGCGCGCCGTACAGCGCCGTCATGCCGACGTTCAGGAAACGACTGCTGAACACGGTGTTGTGGCTCAGCTCGTGCAAGGCATCGCCGAAACGCGAGTAGAAGGTCCCGTGGACATACAGGGCAAAGAACAGCAGCACCCAATGCCCCTGCCGGAACGTGTAGTAGGCCAGACCGCCCGTGGCGGCCAGCAGCAGCAGGTAACCCAGGGACTGGCACAGCCCCTTGACGTTACTGCGCCGGGTGAAGCGGCGCAGATCGTCCGGGCTGATGTTGACTTTGACCCAACTGATCGTCACGGGCTTCCAGTCGGTCAACGGATTCCAGGTCGCAGGATTCGTCATGCTTCAGCCTCCCCGTGGTTCCGAACGGCGACCCCTCACAGCCGGTCCAGGATATCCTTGCGCTTCTGCTGGTATTCCGAATCCGTGATCAAGCCGTCCTTCTTCAACGTCTCCAGTTTCTTGAGTTGCTCGGACGGTTCGGCGGAGGCCGCCGGCTTTGCCGCCTGAGTTGCGGCCGGGGCCGCCTTGGCCGGAACCGCCGGCTCGACGGCCGCCGCCTCACCGGATGCCAGACTTTGTTGAATGGCGGCCAGCATATTCTCGTTCAGCTTACGCGCAAGCCGCTGCCAGTCCAGGGAGGTGCCCACCCCATCGTCCTTGGACACCATTTTCCGGCCCTGCGGGTCGGTGAATTCATAGTGAATGTCCAGCGACGCGGCGCCGGCGCCAAACCCGACAACCAGGCGGGCCGCCTTGCTTCCTGAGCGATAGCGGACAATCCGCACGTCCAGCAGGTACTCGCCCTGGCCCTGTTTGAACTCGTCGGCCGCCCCCAGCAGACGCACCTTGTAGCCCCCTCTGCGCTCCAGCACGTTCTTGAGGTCGTTTTTCATCCGCTCGGCCAACTGTCGGTTCTCGCGCTGATCGCCGCCCGGATCCAGGACAACGGCAATGTTTTCAGAAGCCGCCCGGGCGGACCCGGCGCCGCCCATCAAGAGCACGCCACACAGCAACATGAGAGCCGATCTTACGACCTGTCTGCAACCGCACATAAGTCCTCCTCCTCATAAACTGTTGTACTCCACTGCGCACCCTGTCCGCAAATCCTCATATACCGGGATGCAACCGCCCAAGTCAACAGGATCACCGCTGCTCGGGGAACGACCCGCGACGCCGCCACAAGTGAATGCCGAGCCACAGCGCAGGCAGTACGATCCAGTAAACCAGCATCATGCCGGGAGTTTCCCACCAGTTCAGGCCATCGAAGTGCCAGTCCGAGAACGGATAAAACAGCAGCGTCTGCCAGCGTCCGGTGCCATGCGACACGCTGTCCATGGCGATGTGGAGCGGCCATGCCAGGGCGGGAATGGCCAGCGGACGCGCCACGGCATACAACAGGAGCACCAGCAATCCGGCAATCGCCAGGCTGTGGGTGCAATGATAGAGAACGAAAACATGGGGCGGGATGTCGTGAAAGGACGGCGGAGTGCCTCGAAGCATGATGCGAATGAAGGATACGCCGATCGAGGCCATGTCCGGCAGCAAGCCGAATCCGGCCGCGGCCCAGACCGTCCAGTCGCTCGAAAAGGAACGGGGAACCGCCGCAGCGCCTCGACGCAGGCCGGCCAGCCCGCTGCGGCTGCAAAGGGTCGCTCCGTAAAGTGCGTGCGCCAGAATGTCCATCCCGATTGCCTCTCGTCTCTGACGCCCGGCGCTACGGCGCCGGGGCAGCCGGATCGAACGTCAGCCCGACTTTCCAGTCCAGTTCAACGTCGGGGGTCCCCTTGTCCCGGCCTTGGCCCCAGTCCGCCATGGCGTCCTCAATGCGCTGCCTGAGCAGCAGACTCATGCGGTGCCGGACCTCTTCGCTTTCAATCACGACAAACAGTTTCAATTTGGGCGGGGTCCGGCGTTTCAGGAAACCCAACCCGCTGTGCTCCTTCTCCCACCCGCGCACCGCGCCTGTCCACAAGGACTTGAGCGACGGTTGCATGGCGTTGAAGATGCCGGCGGCGGCATCCTGGGGCTTGCCGGGGTCGAACGAGGCGGTGCAGGTTGCCGTTCCGTCCTGGCCCAGCAGACGGGCCGTGGCGGAGCCGGCGGCGCTTCCGGTCAGCAGGAGAATGCCGTCGGGTTCATTCCGGCGGTCCACGCGGGTGCGGCTTAACACGGTGTTGGCCGCGCCTTCGCTGCCGCCGGCCTTGGGGCTTGCCTGGGGAGCAGGCGGCTGGACGTCCTTCGGCTGCTCCGGATTCCGGTCCTCCGGCCGGGCCGGGTCCTGCCGCAGTTCCTTGATCCTGCCCTGCTCCGCCTCGGCCGCGGGGCGCTCCTCGGAAGGCGTGGCCGCCACGGCGTTGGGGTTCTCCTGGATGGAATCGTAGAGCTGCCGGACGGTCTTGTTCAGGTTCGCCAGCGTCAGGTCCAGCACGTCCTTGTAGGGCGTGGTCCGGGCGCGGGCATCGGCCCGCCAAGCGGTCTCGAGGGCGGTCTGCCACTCGGCCCGGATCTCCTTGAAGGGGCGGCGGGCCGCCACCTCCTGGCGAAGCCGATCGAGACGGTCTTGCTCCAGCTTGCGCAGTAGCCCCATTTGCGCGGTCAGGACGTCATAGCCTTCCCGCGCCTGACGATTGGCGAGGGCGAGAACCCGGTCGACCGTTTCCTCAAGGTACGTGTGCCGGTCAGGAGCCGCGACCCCGAGCAGGGTCAGGGCATCCGCCAGGGAGGTCAGGGCCGCGCCGCCGGAGTCCTGGAGGGAGGCGAGCGCTTCCTGCGACAGGACGCTCCGCCGTTCTTCCAGCGCAGCGAACGTCTTCCCGTATTGTTCGTCGCAGACAACCCGGCGCGCCTCCAGGAGCCGCGGGGGGAGTTCCCGGGTCACCCGGGACTGGAGGACGCCGGCAAGGGCGGGATTCGTTGACAGCAGCGTCTTGAAGTAATCCGCCGCGCCGGCCGGGTTTGCGCCCGCGGCATAGGCCACCGCCGCCTTCTCCTGAAGGGCAGGCGTCAACGACTTCATAAACACCGCTTCGCTTGCCGCCCGGGTGTGATGCGTCTCCGGTTCCGATCGGATCGTCCCGGCAAGGGGATCAGCCTGGATGGCAAGAACGGAATTCCCGTCCAGGAAAGCGCTGAAGCGCTCCGTCTCCACCCGGGCGGCCACGCCGGGCACGCCATCCCGGATGGGCGACAGGAGCGGGTAGAGAGGCGCCGGCTTGCCGCTGACGTCGGGGGTGCCCGGTTTGGCCCGTTCGCCGGCGAGTGCGGCCTCAAGCGCGCCGAGCAGGACCGGCCCGATGGCGGAGGCCTGGCGCCGATCATCCGGGACCCCCTGGGCCGCCGTTGTTTCCAGGCAGGCCCGTTGTCGTTCATATTGCCCCCGGACCTCAGTGGAAACCCGGCGTGCCAGGTCATTCAAGGGCTGTTGCAGTTCCTCAAAACACGCCCCGCGATCGGGATGGGCCAGCGCCACGACCTTCTCCTGAAACAACCGGTCATCCTCTCCCGAAAGCCGCAGGGTGTCGGGGTGCCGGGCAAGCAATTCTCCCAGGATGTCGTTCAGTTCTTTTTCGGAAGGGAACCGCAGTTGCTGCTCCAGTTCCTGGCGAAGCAAACCGACGGCGCGGGCCCGTGAATCACTGAACAGGGGAACCAGTTCGGTGCCGGCAAAGGATTGCAGGGCCTGATCCAGGGTATTGCTCCATCCCGCCCCCAGGTGCGAGGTCACGTCGGTCCAGAGAACGGGGATGGGCGACTGCTCATTCGCGTGGGCAGTGACGTCCCGGAAACGGCGGTCCAGATCCTCCCGCCTCATGCGGATGGCGATGTCGCCACACAACCGCTGGCTGGCGGCCCGTGAGGCATGGGCCACCACATCCTTGCGCATGGCCCCGTTCAGCCGCTCAATCAGGACCGCGCGGACCTCGGGACCGAGAGGGGCGGGATGGTTCAGTTCGTCCAGGATTTCCCGGGCAGCCGAAAGGGTGGCCAGCCGCCACTTCGCGCGATCCTTCGCGGAGTCGGACGAACCCGGCCGGGACGAGGCGGTTTCGCCCCACGATCCGCTGAGGCTCCCCAGCAGCGCCAGGATTCCGATGCCGGCCGCGGTGAACGGGGTGTATTTCACGGGTCAGGGCGCCTTTCGGTATTCATGGGTGATGCCGGGCAGCAACGGATAGCCGCGGGCCTCAAGGGTCTCGGCGATGTTCTTCATCTGGGTGTCCAGGCGCGCATCCGTGAGCGGATCGCCGGCGGGCAGTTCCGAGGCAAGGCGATCCACCAGCTTCCATTGCAGGTCCTCGATTTCCCGGCTCCATCGCTTGCAGCGCTCCTCGATGTACCGGAACGCGTATTGACGCCGGGCATCGTCGATCCGGAACTCGGGCGGGACGGCGTTGGAGGCCGCGCCGGGAGCGGCGTACCGGGGATCGTAGAGCGTCACAAACTGACCCGGGCTGGCATCGCCGGGCTGGCCGGCAGGCGCGCCGTTGAGGGAGTCCCGGTAGAGCGTTTCCTTGAGCGTTTCCAGGTCGGCCAGTTCGGTCGCCTTCGCGCACAACTGGCGGAACCGGTCGTCTTCCGGCCAATGGTTGACCCAGTACACCCGGCCGAAATCGGAGAACTGGGCCAGACCGGACTGCTTTTCCCACTGGCCGAGGGTGCGTTCGACCCGGAGGATGAGGTGCTGCTTCCACAAATCGAGAACGGCCGGGTTCTGGCCCTGCTGCGTCATCCCCTGCCCGATCGTGATCAGGCGGGTGGCGATGGCCAGGATCAGGACGACCGGGAGGGAGATCTGAACCAGAACGTCGTTCGGGCTCATGTTGAAGAGTTTGTGCGTGGAATGGCCGATGGCCTCGTCCAGTGGCTCAAAGTCCTTGCGGTCGTCGCGCTTTGAGTTCATGGAGATGACCGGGTCGGGTTGAGGTAGGCGGCCAGGGCGCGGCGCAGGGCGTCCTGATCCCGTTGAACCTGTTCCCGCTGCTCGCGGGCGGCGTCCGCCATCCCGGACAGGGCCTTCAGCGCGTCCTGGTGCCGCGTTTCCTGGCCTTGAACGAGACGCAGCATGAGCTCATTCGTCTGACGCTGGATGTCCAGCAGGCCGGTCAGTTGACGGTCCGACGCCTCCAGGCGCGGCAGCATGGCCCGGACGGCCTGGTCCACGGAATCGAGGCGGGCCAGGCGCTCCGTGGCGACGGACTGGATCTGCGCGATGGTCTCCAGTCGGGCGCAGGCCTCGCGAATGGCCGCCTCCTGCCGGTCCATCCGCTGAAGCACGGTGTTGGCCGTGTCCGGGTTGAGATAGTCGGTGAACGTGCGGCTCGCCTGGCTCAGCCCGCGCAGGTCGTCGGTCAGCCGCTCGATGGTGTGGGTGAGAGTCTGGCGGGTCTCATCCGCCCTGACGCCGGTGACGCGTCCGAAAAGCCAGGGAACGGGACGGGCCGTGATGAAGGCGCCGATCAACCCGACGAGCGAACTCAGGAGCGCGGTGGCGGTCCCCCCCAGCAGCCGGTCCAGGGACTGGCGGATGGCATCGGGGGTGGGCGCCTGACCGGCGAGCTCGCTGACGCCGCTCACATCCAGTCCGATGTACATGCCGTAGAGCGTGCCGGTGAGCCCCAGCATGACCTGGAAGAAGCCGAAGTGGGAGGGATAAGGATCGGGACCCAACCGCTGGGCAAAGGTGGGGTCGGACTCGAGACGCCGGAGGATTCCGATGACCTGCCAAAGGGGAATGGCCAGGAGCAGGACTGGGATCAGGGTACTGACGGTGCTGAGATCGGCGGACAACAGCACGAAGAGACGATAGAGGCCGCCCGGGAACACCCGGTCAAAGACATGGAGGGTGGGCTGGAACACCCGCAGGGCCACCTCGATATTGACCAGGTAGGCGCCGACGCAGAACGGCAGGGGCAGGAGGAAGGCGATCGCGAGAAGCCACAAGGACCGTTGTCGAGACTGGACTGTCTTCATGATGATATCCCCCGCACGTCAAGAGACGGAAAACACCGTGACGGGCACGCGGCCATGACGACCGGCCCGGAAAGATGCTTTCGCAGCGGGCATCGTCTTGAAACAAGGACAGGCGGTCAAGCGCGATGATGAAGCGTGTTGTTTCACGCCGCCGGCCTCTCTATAGTGCCGCCTTTCCCATGATCTCCCGATGGATCCAACGATGTCGCGGGCTGGAACGGAACCTGTTTCTGTTCCTGGCCGGCATGGCCCTGCTGGGCGTCAGCGGCGGCATGATGGAGACCACGTTCAACAACTACGTGAGCGACACGTTCAATCTCGGCGCCGACGCCCGCGGTCTGTTGGAATTTCCGCGCGAACTCCCCGGCTTCCTCACCGCCCTGTTCGCCGGCCTGCTGTTTTTCCTGCCCGAGACCCGCATCGCGGGCTTCTCCGCGCTGACCATCGGGCTGGGAATGATCGGCCTGGCGTGGATCGGCCCGCAGTGGTCCGTCATGCTGGTGTTCCTGACCCTGTGGAGCACGGGCACCCATCTCATCATGCCCGTCCGCTCGTCGGTCACCATGGAACTCGCCGCCTCGACCCAGCGGGGACGACGCATGGGCCAGATCGCCGCCACCGCCATCGCGGCCAGCATCGTCGGCTGCGCCCTGGTGTGGGTGACCATGCGCTGGCTGCACGCCAGTTACCGGCTGATCTTCACCCTGGGCGGGCTCACGGCGCTCGTGGCGGCCTTCTTCCTTTTCGCGATGCGCCTCCCGAACGCCCACCTCCAGCGCCCGAAGTTCGTCTGGCGCGGCCGCTACTGGCTCTACTACGTGCTGTCGTTCCTGTTCGGCGCCCGCAAGCAGGTGTTCATCACCTTCGGCCCGTGGGTGCTCATCCGGATCTTTCATCAGCCCGCCTGGATCTTCGCCCAGCTCTGGATCGCGGCCGCCATCCTCGGCGTGTTCTTCCAGCCCGCGCTCGGCCGGGCCATCGACCGGTTCGGGGAACGGGCGGTGTTATTGGTCGATTCGCTGCTGATCCTGCTCGTCTGCGTGGGCTACGGATTCGCCCACCTCCTGCCGAACCCCGCCGCCGCCCTGGGCCTGCTCTACGCATGCTTCGTGGCCGACAACCTGCTGTTCGGCGTGAACATGGCCCGCGACACCTACCTCTCGAAAATCGTGCAGCAGCCGGATCACCTGGCCCCCACCCTCTCGCTGGGCATCACGATCAACCACGCCGTCTCGATGTCCATCCCGGCCGCCGGCGGGCTGATGTGGATGAAATACGGCCATTCCTCCGTGTTCCTGGCCACGGCCGGCATAGCCGTGTTGATGGGCCTCTTCAGCGCGATGGTAAGACTGCCGCAACCGGCTGCCGCAACGATCGGCAAAGCGTCCGTGAAGCGTTGAGAGCGCCATTGATCAGATGGCATGCGCCCCGATAGAAGGGGGTCCGCTTCGCCCCTGAATCCGCAGGAGGCGCGGCCAGCCCTGCGCTACTTCACCAGGATCTGGCGCTTGCACCAGGCGAAGGACGTGCTGCCCGAAATGCAAACGACTTGCTGCGATGCCACGGCTACCGTGATGGAATGGGATCCCAACGTAACTTCGGCATTGCCCACACTCCCGCCGATGGTCGCAATCTGGGCGTTCACGTCATCCCACGCGATGTAGCCCACGCCGTACCGCAACCAGGCCCGGTCGGCGATCAAGGCGTGTTGCCGAAGCGCGCCATGCCCGTCGCACGTGCGGCACATCCCGCGCCCCTGGCAGTCGGGACACTTCCCGCTGCCCTGGCAGACCGGACACTTCTTGCTGCCGCCGCATTTCGCGCACCGCCCGATCCCGGTGCCGCCGCACCCCGGGCATGCGGCTTGTCGACCCAGTCCGGCGCACACCGCGCATTTGCCGCTGCCCGAGCATTCCGGACAGGCAATCGTGCCCTTCGCCTCGCAGGCCGGGCACGGCATCCGCGCGGTGTCGGTGAGGATCCCCGTCCCGTTGCATCGCACGCATTTGCTTTGGTAGAAACTGCCGTCGGCCTTCTTCAGCCCGGGCTTGTGTCCCATGCCGCCGCAGTAGGAGCACCGGTTGGCGGCCTTCTGCCTGATCTCGCCGGCGCCATCGCACGTCGGACAGTTGCGCTTGCCGGCGCCTTTGCAGATCGGGCACTTCCCGGTGCCCGAGCACGGCGCACACAGGCAGTTCGTGCATGCCTCCGTCAACGCCTCCCCCCGGCAGGCCGGACAAACGGCACGACCGTTACATTCCGGGCACGCGCCGTTGCCGGCGCACCGCACGCAGGCCCCGGACGCACACTGATCGCACGGGGAATACAACACCAGTTCGCGCAGGCGGCCCTCGGGAATGACTTTCCGCCAGAAGGCCGCCTCCTCGTCCGGCGCGGCGAAGGTCTTCCGGAGATCGGCCAGTTGGGCCGAGGCTTTCATGAAGTCGCCCGTGCGCACCGACCCCGCATAGTCGGGAAACGCCGCCAGCGCCGCCGCATCCGACCGGGGGGGAGCCGGGTCCGGGGTGACCGCATCGGCGGCGGCCGTGACCGTGACCGGCGGCGGCTCGGGCTTGCTCGCCGCCTTGCTGAACCAGTCACCCCTGTGCCGGACACCCCAGACGATCAGGGCAACGACGATCAGCAGCGCGCCGAGCCGCCAGATCGCACTCCCGAGCGTGATGCGGATCCCGTGCGCGGCGCCGCGCGGGGATGGCGTCCGCAGGTCCCGCATGGGAACATACAGTTTGCCGTCGCAGGCGGGGCACGTGCAGTCGCACATCGCCATCTCGACAGCCGCGACAAACGGCCGCCCGCACGACGGGCAGGACAGTTTGATGCCGCCGCTGACAACCGTCATCCGTTGATTGCACTTCGGACACGGCATGCTCTTCCCCGCATCCTCGGCGTCTGCGGCGATCACCTGCTTGCACCCAGGGCACTTTTGAAGAATATCAGCCATTCGCCCAGTCTTTCATTCCAGCCGGCAGGGTCAAGAATAATGGTTGAGCGTGCCGGAAGACTTGCGGCGGGCTCACTGGCTCGTCAAGTATACGAGAAACCAGCTCCAGGCGGCCTCGAAAGACCGATACGGCCGCTATCTGCCGCACCGCGGGTGTCTTCACATCCTCGTGACCCACCATTGCCAGCACCGCGCGTACCGGATCATGGATGCAGTGCTCAAGGCCTGCCAAGCGCGCGGATGGACCGTGGCTGTACCGGAGGACAACCGAGCGGGCACATTGGTGAACGTCGAGGGCGGGGTAGTGCCGATCATGCTGGAGGAGCAGTTGGGACGCAAGCTTTGTGAGTTGTCGGAGCATGAGAAAGAGGACGACCCGTTGCTCCATCGGAAGCAGCGAGCATAGGCCAGGGACGATCTCGTGGAAGCCCTGCCAGTTCCGGTTGATCGAGCCGAGCTTGTCGGCATTGTGGGCGAAGCAGTGAATGCCCGGAACGGGTGGAAGCGGATCCTCGGGCGGTGTAGTCCTGGGAAGGCTGTGGGCTGAAGGCTATAGGCTGAAGGCTGTAGCATACTCAGTAGCCTGCGGACTTCCGCGCGGATGGTTCGAGCAAGGACAATGGCCTCTTTTCAAGTCATTCGCTTGTTACCGTTTGCATACAGCACAAGGCCCTTTTCCGTGATTTCCCGCACGAAGAAATCATTCATCCGGAGACGCTCGCGAATCTTCTCCGGCGAGCGAACGATGACGTCAACCGGGACATCCGACGGCAAGGCCAGCCGGATCTCTGATGCCTTCCGCGCCGCAAGACCCTCGTGAGGCAGCACGACCAACAGATCAACGTCGGAATCCTCCTGCGGCTTCCCGTAGGCATAGGACCCGAACAGGATGATGCGGTCCGGCTTGAACTGTGCCGCAACGCTCCGGCTCCAATCCCT
>CAZTAJ010000127.1:0-11203 GCA_964611575.1 uncultured Verrucomicrobiota bacterium | reverse complement strand
ACATCCGGAATGTGGTGATTGGGTGTGACGTGGCGAAGCATACGGACTGGACGGTGTTGATCGCCATGGATGCGGAGACCGGACGGTGTTTCGCGATGGAGCGGTTCAATCACCTGGACTGGCCGATCCAAAAGGAACGGATATTGGGGTTTGCGCGGAAGTACCGGGGGCGGTTGATATTGGATGCTACCGGCGTTGGGGATCCGATCTTCGATGATTTGAAAAGGGTGTATGGCGACATCGAGCCATTCAAGTTCACGCCGTTGTCTAAGACGGAGTTGGTGCAGAGGTTGATTGTGGCGGTGGAGCAGAGGAAAGTCTCCTGGCCAGGACCGCGGCCCTCCTTCGCTCCTGCGGCGAGTACGCCGGGAGCTACGGCGGGCGCTTGCCAGAACTGGGAAGTTCTGACAAGCGAGATGCGGCGGTATGAGTATGCGATCGGGCCATCGGGAGGGATCACATACAGTGCGCCGGCTGGTTACCACGATGACTGTGTGATGGCGTTGGCGTTGGCGAATCACCGGCGTTGGGAGACGGAGAGTGTCGGGCGGATGTATCGGGTGGAGGGTGGCGGGCGGCGGCGGATTGGGCGGGCGGTTAGGCGGGAGCGGGTATTGGTGGGGTGAGGACGGCGTAGCGTGTCCCGTCCTGACTGCTCAGCCCCAGAAGCGGTTAATCTCTATACTAAGGTCCGACCCCGTGGTCCGCGACCCCGTGGTCCCACGGTTGGCCTTTTCTTCGCAACCGGCGTGACAGCCCCGGAGCGTAGACGCCCGGCATGCGGATAACGAGCGGAGACGGTGGCTCGGCGTGTGCTTTAGCAGACGCCGTGTCACCGGCGTAGCGAGAGGGAAAACCTTATCTCACTGACTCAAGACCTGAAGATAATGCCTTCTTTTGGGCAGTCTGTAACAACTCAATGAAGTTGTCGGGTTCAGACGGTGTAACATAGATTCTTCGGCAGAAACCCTTTCTCAACATTATCAACACGCCTGGCCGCAAGAAAAGTTTTCCGTAGATTTCTGCGCCACGTAACCAGTCCCGTTTTGCGCCGAACTTTCTGATTTCAATTATCATGGAAACAGGAATGCGGCGGCAGCCAAAAGGAATGATGGCAAGGATCTTTCGCCTCAGAACAAGACAACCATCGACGAGTTCATAGGAGAAAGACGCGAAAACATAAAGGGCTGCAAAAAAGGCAAAGCCAATCAAGAAGAACAGAAATGTCACAAGGTGTGTGTTCATTACTTAACCCATGTCGTGGTCAAATAAGAACTAATTGCCCCACCGAAACCAATACCCGTAACTGGGATATACGGAACTGGACCTCCATACGAAAATTGCCATATGTTTTCACCTGCAGCGTTTTGTCCTGTTGAAAGTTGAAGGCCCAGTGCCCGATACCACCACCCTGCGTTAAAGCTGCGGGTCCGAAACGTGTCCTTCAGGTCCTGAACGGTTCTGGCATTTGTTAGAAAGATGGATGCTCCGGCTCCGGCATATGCACCGATTACGGCTGGTTTTCCGTCATCACCACACGGGGCTGTGTTCCGTGACGGGAATGAAGCAAAGTGGCTAAAGAATCTACCAAAGCCACCCCAAGATAAGAAGCCACCAAGACTCGGTTTGATGCCCTTGAAAAATAGTCCGCCTCCCACACTACCAGTTTGACCTGCTGAAACCGGACCAACTCCGACATCCGTTGTCTCGCTACCTGAAATGCCTAGTCCAAAAAGTCCGCTTGGGTCAACAAAGTTGACTGGGTTATTGGCGCAGGCGACATACTGGTTGAGGCCGCCGCTTATGCCAATGGGGTCATTAGACAGCCATCTCCCCGTGACCGGATCCGCCCAGCGGGCGCGGAAATAATAAAGGCCAGTCTTCCAGGAGAATTCTCGGCCCTGCCAGCAATAGCGGTTGCCGACAGCGGATGCCGAGAGCGGGTTGCCGCTGGCATCGAAGACCGTGGTTCTGCCCCATGCATCGTATCGGTACTGCTCGACGATCTGGCCGGCCGAGTTGACCAAGGCCAGCACCGAGTTAAGGTGATCCTTGAGCGCATAATACGTGTTGGTGGTGCCGTCATGCGTGGTCATGGCAATGAGATTGTCGATGCCTGGACCCCACACATAAGACCGAACGAGCCCGCCGGTGGAGTCTACATCGGCGACCACCTGTGCCCCGTCGTAGACCATCCAGTTCGTTCCCGCCACGGCGTCCCAGGTCCAAACGCGTCTGCCCAAAGCGTCGTACCCATGACTTTCGGTAAATGTTCCGTTCGTGGCGACTGCAACCAATTGGTACTGACTGTCCCAGGTCAGTCCCCGTGTCTTCGAATAATCTTTGCCATTGTAGGCGATATTCGTGACGCACCCGGCGGCGCTGTACTGATACGCACCATTGGTCACGACCGTCAGGAATACCTCATTCGTTACCCGCGTGGTGTTTCCAGCTTGGTCCCGGATCGCGGCCACGACCTTTTGGGTGCCAAGCCCCACCGTGAGGTCATAGGTCCAGAAGTTGGTGCCCGAAGTGTAAGGCTTGATCGACGTGCCACTGGTCACATTGCTAACGTAGAGCCAGCCGAACCGGTCGTTCGTTCCGATGACTTCGCTGGACACGCCCGCCACGTCCACCTGGCCCACGAGGTCCGTTTCCGCCACACTCCAGGAGGCCAACCGGTTGCCGGTTCCAAGTATGCTGTTGACCGTGAGCAACGCGTTCCCAGCCGCGTCAAGAATGGTCTTCTTCGTGCGGTTCCCGGCCAAGTCGTACTCGTAAAGATCATGGGCAAGAGTCTGGCCGTAAGGGTCTGTGCGTTTCTCAGAAGTCAAGCGGTCGAGTGAATCGTAAGTGTATTCCACCCGTTCGCCGGATTCCATGTCCACACGGCTGATCATGCCAGCGAGCGTATAACTGAAATCCCGGCTCCTCAAGACATTGTTGGAGGCATCGCGCCAAGTCATGGACGTCAGGCGATCAAGTTCGTCATACCCGTACCCGCAAACAATCCCGTTGGTGTAGCGCATAGATGACAGGAGGCCGTTGACGCTGCTGTAAGTGAATGTTGCGCCAACACCCTCCGCCGCCAGCGCCGAAAGGCGTTCGCCTGCGTCGAAAGTACGGCGAACTTCATACCCAAGCCCTGCCGCCTGCGTGTTGGTGGGGTTCCCGACCGCATCGAGTTGATAGGTGACCGTGGAAGACTGAAGAGTAGGTCCAGTCCCTTGCGCCAGAATCAGCCGGTTGGCCCCGTCATAGGAGTTGGAGACAGTTCCCAGGCTGGTAGAGGCCGTCAGTAGGAGCCCGTTCTTGAGGTAACTGAAATCCAGGGTGGCGTCGGGATACACGAGCGTCTTAAGTCTGGCCCCTTCGTCATAACTGAAACTGACGGAGGAACCATCGAACCGACCGAGTTGACTGACCATGTCGCCAAGGCCATACGTCACGGCCATCTCCTGTGTCTCGACGTTTGTCACCTTGACGGGCCGGTCCTGCAAGTCAAATTGGTACGTTTCGACGGCGCGCTCCAGTTCATCCCTGACCTTGACCACGTTCATTTGCTGGTCGTACTCCATGCCGACCGTAGCGGCCTGATTGCTGGCGCCAGTGAGATAGCGGGTGGTGGACGCCAGTTTACGGGTCGGCAGCCATGCGAACTGGGTGGTCCGCCCGGCGGCGTCCACATGGTTGGTTACGTTGCCGATACCGTCGAAGGCGAATGTCTCGCTGCGTCCGTCCGGCCAGGTCATCATCCGCACCCGCCCCAGTTCGTCCGGATCGAAGGAGATGACGCGAGGTACCATTGTGGGCGGTTCGTTGGTCGTGTACTCGGTGCTGGGCAGACGGATTTCTTTCAGGTGCCCCAGAACATCCCAGGTCATCCAGTTGGTTGGCCCTGCTTGGGCGCTCACGGTCGTGGGGTAGCCATAGGCATCGTGCTCGAAGCGCACCCAGTGCCCATTGGCATTGGTCACCGACGCCAGCAGGCCGTTGGTCGTGTAGGAATAGCGAGTTTCCACCGGAACACCCGTGACGGGGAAAGAGCGTTCGACGCTGACCAGGCCGTTCGTGTAATCCCATTCCGCCTTGTGGCTTTCGGGATCGGTGATGGAAGATATAACGTCCTCGTTGGTGTCCCATTCCCATGACCATGCCGCTGTCGGCACCGACCGGTAGCCATAGGAAGAGTTTGTCAGGCGCCCCGCGCTGTCGTAGGCCAGACTGACCTTGCTGTACGCCTGCCCGTCGAGAGCGCCCGCTCGTTCCTCGGCCGTCACAATCCGCCCATAGTCGTCACGTGTGTATTCCGTACCCGACCACCCCGCCGTTGGGTTGCCGTCATGCCCCAGTTGGGTTAGCACCTCACTCTGGTAATTCGGATTCAGTCCCAGAACGCCAAAGGTGTCGCCATTCTGGTAAAGGAACGTATTCGTGAAGACAGAACCTGAGGCCAGCGACATCAACATCTGAGGCCGCATTCGCGCCGAGATGCGTGCCACCTTTTGCCGCACCGGATCCCATTCCTGATAGAACACCACGTTCGTGTCACCGCGACTGATCGTAATGTGCGTGCGATTGAGGCCGTTGCTCCCATACTCCAGAGCCGTCTCATACCACCGGTTGGTCCCCACATAGCTACGCGTCCCCTTGCCACCTTGGTATTCCCACACCCGCGCCACGCCGGCCGCATCGACCCGTTGCGTCAGCACCTGACTCCCGTCCGACCACGCATAGCTTGTCGTCTGCGTCATTCCGCCCGACACGCGGTCGGCCCGCGCCAGGAGTCCCGACTCCGTGTATTCGTATCTCATGCCAAGATTCGTGAAGGCGCAGTTGACCTGCGCCAGCAATCCGGTGGCATTGTAGGCAAACGTCAAGGCGCGGCCATCGCTGTGCCGCACCTGCGACAGACGGGCACCCGCCGCGAGATTGGTGTAGACCAACGCGAGACTGTTTGAAGCGGCGGTTCGGATGGCAGCCAGCATTCCGTTGGTGTTGAAAGCGTAGCGGAGTCCTCCCGGGCGCACTACTTCGTAGCATCCGTTGCTGAAACTCCACGTCCAACGCCACCCGTCGTCGATCTCGTGACTGCCGTTGGCGACATCGAGCGTCTTCCAGTGCCAATCGTCGCCCGCCCGCAACACAAGCCAGCGGTTTGTGGCGCCGCCATACACCGTGTTGCTCTCGCCGATTCTCCAAAGGTACGTGTGACTCCACCCCACGCCTCCAAACGAGGCGTCGCCATCCAACACGGTGCCATACGACCGCCGGAATTCGAGCGGCAACCCGGCGGCTGGAATCGCCAAGTCAGTCTCGTCGAGCGACACACTCCCGTTGATGCCGTCGATCGGATCGCCGACAATGGCGAGTGGATCGGAGGTTCTGCTGCGATCCGGCCGCCCCTCCGCCGATGTCCGCCGCGTCACCCACAGGGTCGGGTCTTTGATTTCGAACCGACAGCGTTCTCTTTGGTCACCCACTTCTCGCGGGGTCCAATCCGGCCATAGGACATGGTTGATCGCGACACTGCCACCTGCCGCAACGCTTGCCCGATTCATACCAAGGGCCTCGGGCGTGTCCTGATTCCAGTTCTGACCACATGCCCGGAAGTTTACGGACCACTCCAATGAAGCGTCCACATACCCGTTGGTCACCGGCAGTGTGATCGTAATATTGTTCACGTATCGCTCGTAGGTCGCGGCGCACTTCGACCAGTAACTCTTGACGGCGGTTCTCTCCGTATAGGCAATCGCCTCCCCAACAGTTCCGGTCGTTACGGAAACATCAGGCAACGACTCAATATTCTCAATCAAGGGCAACAACACCGTCCAGCCGTCTTCGATGTAGTAGTTCCAGGCTTCATCGTGCTTCGCCACTCGCGTGCTGCGGCACGTCACGTACGCACCGCCATTGCCAAGATTGAGACTCTCCGTCAGGTCCGCCGCGTATGCACCGCAAACCATCGCCATCGAGAGACTCACCGCCATCCGTGTCATGTGCTTCATGGCAGCCACACCTTTCCGCTGCCGTCCGCGGGGAACAGGATCGACACCGTCGGCAGGCAGGTGTTCGAGTTGTTGGGATCGGTACGGCGGGTGATGACTTCCTCATAGTCGCTCAGACCGTCGCCATCCGAATCACTGTTCGTCGGGCTCGTATGGTACATGAACATCTCTCGCGCCCAGGTCAGCCCGTCGCCATCGGGATCGGTATTGGCATTCGTATCGGCATTTCCCGCAGCGTAGAACCGGAGTTCCGGCGGGGACGTATCGAGCCATTCGATCCAGTTGGTGGACGAGTTGACATTGGTCGTTGCGGCCAGATCCCACCAGGCGTCCACCAGATTTGTGCAGGTGAAGAAGTCCACCCGGTTCGTGAATCCCGCCGGATAGGCCAGGGTCAGCAGCATTCCGTTCGTCAGAGACTCAATGGCTGTGAATTGGAGATTCGTCACTGGTGGCCCATCGTAGCGCATCAGGATCGTGCCGCCACCAGAAGGCGGCACATACGCTTCGGCCATCTCAGCGGCATAGGCGTCGATGTACTCGACGGGAAGCAGTTTGACCTCGATCTGGATATGGGCGGGATCGTACCACCCTTTCATCATCTCGATCTGGTCGTGCCCATACCTGCCTGAATAGAGGTCGGGGTAGATGGAGTTGAGGAACCACCAGGGATCGTAATCCTCGGTGGCAGCGATGGCATGGATTTCGTAGCCGTCGGCGTTGGCGAAAACGTTTTCCCTTGTGTTCGGAGCTTCGGCCACCACGACCGTGTAAACTGGGCACCCGTTTTCCGTCTCCTCGACCAGTCCCTTCAGAAACTCATCCGGGAACCCCTTGAGGTCGAACGGGATTACGCCACACGATTGGCGAAACACGAAATCGGGGGTCGGGGGTGTGATCCGAAGATAGAGCGCCTGCTGCTCTTTGAAGTATGTTGCCAGGTCAGCGACGCTGGAGACCGCGCGGGCAGTCAGGTTCTTGGCATATCGCTCAGCGAGTTCCGCTTTCGCCTTTTCCGAAAGGGCCGTGACGGCGGTAACGGCAAGGGCGGTGAGGGATGCCAGCACAATGGCGGCCGTGGATGCCCGAATGAGGACTGTTGTGGCAGGGCGGGGCGAGAGGCGTTCAGAAATCATTTGCAGTCTCCTTTTATCCCCCGCCACCCCGCATCGACAAGGAATGTCGAAGACACTAGCAGGCGATTGTTTCTAATACAAGCACGTTAACTTTTCGTGTTCATCGTGTGTTGAGGAGCGGGTGGAACGTTTCAGGGACCGGAGGTTGAGGATATTCGGCATTCTTATAGAGGTCCGCCGCAGCAGAGCAGGGCCCAGCAGGAGTGCATGGCACCCTGCGGGGCAAGTGCGGTGCGGGGTTGGTCACGTGGACCCCTGGCCGTTCGCGGTCGAAACGGAGGGCGGAATGAAAAGGATTTGCGGACAGAAGAATAACGCCTGGCCACGTGAGGCCGCTGCGGCGGCCAACGTGGGCTTCGCCGGGGGTGGTGTGTGATGCCGATCTGCAGCCAGAAGAATAATCGCTGGAGGGACTCCCATAATCCCCTCCAGGGGATGAGTTTGCCGAGGATGGTCGGGTTGCTTCAGGCCGGGGAGCGCGGCCAGTATTCGGACCTGCAGTGGTTCTATTACTACATGGAGCGGTCGGACGCCATGGTGCAGGCGGTTCTGCAACGGCGACGGTCGGCGTTCATGGGATGTGACTGGGATGTGCGCCTGGTGTCTGGCCGGCGGCGGGGCGTCGAGGTGGATCGCGTTCTCGCTGGCGAGCAGGCGGCGGTGCTTCGGGAGGCGTACGAAGGCATCGAGAACTTCCGGGAAGCGTTGGGGTTCCTGTTCACAGGGTTCTTCCGCGGGTTCGGTCACCTGGAAAAGCACGTGGACGCGGCCGGCGCTGTGACACGTCTGGAGCCGGTCGAACAATGGTTCTGGTTGCGCGACGGGTTGTTCGGCGCGTGGGAATACAATCAGGATGCCCTGAGCGGCCGCTGGCGGGGCGTGCCGATTGATCGGGAGGGCTTCATCCTTTTCGAATCGGTAGCGTTGGACCGGATTCTGTCCGTGCTGTACCTGCGCAAAACGTTGAGTCAGCGAGACTGGGATTCGTTCCTGGAGACGTACGGGATCCCCTCCGTGTTTCTGATCGGGCCGCCGAACACGCCGGCGGCGAAAGAGGCTGAGTACCAGGCAATCGCGGAGTCGATCATCTCGGACGGTCGGGGCTACCTGCCCAACGGGAGCGATATCAAGTATGTCAACGCGTACGGCGCGCGCGCGCCCTTCCTGGAGCAGATCGAGCACATCGACAAGCAGATCACCATTGCGGCGACGGGCGGCTTGCTGACGGTGCTGGCTGAGTCCGGATCCGGAACGTTGGCCGGCAACGCGCACGCGGACACGTTCCTGCAGATCGCGCGGAGTGACGCCGCGATTCTCAGCGGCGTGATGCAGGAGCAATTCGACATGCCGCTGTTGCGGCGGAGTTTCCCAGGGCGACCGATTCACGCGTATTTCGAGTTCGCGCCCGCGCCGACCGATGAGGTTTCCCGGGTGGTGCGAGACGCCGTCGAGTTGGCCAAGGCCGGGGTGAGAATCGACCTGAAGGAGTTGTCGGAGAAGACCGGGTACCGGTTGGAGTTGGTTGCCTCCCCCACCCCGCCGGAGGGGTCACAGGGGGCGGGGGGGGTTGATAAAATTTGAAATTGTACGTTTTTTAGCAACTTTTTTGCAGTGATTGTGAAAGCGTCAAGGCGGGGTGTGACATGTTGATTCTGAACCGTGAATTCAAAGTGCCTGATGATGGGTGGTACCAGCTCGCTCCGCTGGGTGAATTTCCCCATGCATGCGCGGGCGTGATCCAGGTGATTGATGGTGAGTCATGCGTCGCGATGGCAGCGCGGTTTGCTGCTGACGCGGCGGTGGCGAACTTCGCGGGCCTGTTGATCGACTTCGATCATTTCTCGTTGCAGGGCGGGCAACGATCGGAGGCGGCGGGGTGGATTACCGCGCTGGAGGCGCGCTGTCAGACCACAGACGACAGACTGCAGACCGCAGACCAAGACGGCGCGGCCGGAGGCAGTCGCCCTCCCCCGGATGCCTCCGGATTGTGGGCGCAGATTCGCTGGTCGGATGTTGGGGAGGCGGCTGTCATGGGCGGGCGGTATCGGTTTCTGTCGCCGGTGTGGTCGCGTGAGGATTGCGTGGAGTTGGGGGTGGATGTCGGGGCGGGGTTGCCACGTCTAAGGCCGGTTCGCTTGCTGAATGCGGCGGTGACGAATGACCCTAATCTGAAGGGGATGAGGCCGTTGTCAAACGCTTCGACTGCGCTCAGCGCAGGCAGTGGTGGTCCCGGAGACGAGGGTCAGGGGGTTGAAAACCGGCATTCTTATAGAGACACAGACGGCAGGGCTGAAGGCGGAGACCTGTCCTCCACGGGCGGATTCGCCGTCGGCGGAAAACCTGAGTTCAGGACTGGGGAGAAGACCATGAAGAGTGTGATCGAGAAGTTGCTGAATCATTTGGGGTTGGCGGCGGACGCTGCCGAGGCGGTTGTCCTGGAGAAGTTGGGTGCGTTGCCGGCGGTGACCGCTGTCACCGATCTGCAGAACTCCCTGCGGGATCTTCAGACGAAGCATGACGCCCTGGCGGCGAACCTGAAGACGGTCGAGGGCGAGTTGGTGAACCGGCACCTGGCGGAATTCGAGGGGTTGATCTCTGACGGGTCGAAGGCGTTTTGGGCCGGGCAGTTGGTGCTGAACCGGACGGGAGCGCTGGTGGCGTTGAACGATCTGCGGGAGTTGGCAGGGAAAGAGACACCCACCCCCGACCCCGCCAAGGAGGGGACCGGGAATGCGGGGGCTCGCAAGCCGCTGCACAATCGGGCAACCGCGCGGCCTGTGCCGCCTGGTGATGCCACCGGGGCCCAGGCGGAAGGCGAGAGCAAGGCGATGAAGATCCGGAACCGGGCGCATGAGATCGTCAAGGCTGAGGGCGTGCCATTCTCGCTGGCGTTCCGGAGGGCGGAGCGGGAAGTCTGCGGCCAGTAGGCCGCGGTGATTGGCTATTTGGGATTCGTTAATTGGGGTCGAGAGGAGGAGCGGGAGCAATGAGTCAGAGCAATACGCGGGTTGGGGATTTTCGGGTTCTGGCCGGTGAGTCCCTGGTGGGGAAAGAGGGGTTTCTGGTCAAGTTGACGCACGACACTCAGGTGCCGGAAGTGAAGTTGCCGGACGCCGTAACGGATTTCTCGATCTACCTGGTGATCGAAGGGCCGGTCGACGCCGCGCTGGCGACCGTGCGGCCGCTTGAGAACGGGCGCAATGTGCGGCTGAAGTTGTTCGGCACCTGCAATCCGGGCGACCTGCTGGTCCCGGCGCCTTGCGATGGGACCACGGATGGCATGGTGGAGGCCCTGCCGGCTGAGGCGGGGACGTATCGCGGTATCGCGATTGCCGAGGAATCCGGGGTTGACGGTCAGTTGGTCCTGGCCCGGCCCTGCATGCTGAGCAACGTGACCGTTCTCGGGGAATAATAGGCAGGGGCAAGGTGGCAGGTGTTAGGTGGTTGGAGGAGCGACGATGATGAAAAAGTGTCTGGTGCTTGCGGCGGTGTTGATGTGCGTAGGCGCGGGGGTGGCGTTGGCGGACCGGGATGGCGAGTTTCGCGAGGCTGTCCGCCTTGCGACGGCCAGCACGGGGAGCGTTCTGACCGCCGCGCACATGTTCGTCGGCAACGCGGCCGGTGTGGCAGCGGATGTGGCGATCTCCGGCGACGTGGGGGTGTCCACGTCCGGTGTGGTGACCGTGACCTCCGGAGCGATCGGAAGCACGAAACTCGCTGACGGCGGGATCTCCAATGTCGATGTGTCCGCCAGCGCCGCGATTGACCGCAGCAAGTTGAACCTGGGCGGGATCACCGTAACGAACACGTTCCTGACGGCTGGTTCGACGGTGACGAACGTCATGACGATGCTGAACGGGGTCATTACGGCGTGGACGACGAACGGCACCAGCGTGGTGCATTGAGGGAGTGATGGGGGATTGGTTGCTTGGGGAAGAGGGTCGTTGAGGACAGCGGCCACTACAGCGAGAAGAAGGAGTAAACAGTCATGAGTCGATTGAGCGAGATCAGTGCGTCCCCCACCCTGCGGGAGTTCGCCCAGGGCGCGGCGCAGAGTGC
>CAZTAJ010000126.1:0-11225 GCA_964611575.1 uncultured Verrucomicrobiota bacterium | reverse complement strand
CAGCCTCCCCCGCTGGTTCCGTAGGTGCGACGAATTTCATTTTCTGAGGGGCTGTATTGGATATCCTGGCTGAACTCTTGTCAAGCCAGGGGGAGGGCAGACGCATCTAAATTGTCCCCTATTCTGACGTTATTGGCTCAAATACTCAGGGGGAAAGGCTTGTTTTTGGAGTGCGGCGGCTTGACGCCGCTTTTCTTCGGCGCGGCTTGACGCGCCGTGCTGTCGGCCTGTCAAGCCAGGCCTTATGAAAGCGGCGTCAAGCCGCCGCACTCCAAATCTCCGCCGTAAGATTGAGCCAATATGGCCTGAAATCTGAGAATTTAGATGCGTTTGCCCTGAGCCAGGGAGAACCCGTTGGGCGCATCTGTGTTCTTTTGCATGTCTTCAGAAGGTGCCTGCCGCCAGGGACGGCGGCACTACACTCAGGCGCATTTCGGTTGGTGAATTACCAGAAAACTGCCCCAGTCGGGATTGCGTTGCTGTTCGCCCAAGGTCCGCTGATGTGCGGATGGACCCCGCTGATCTCTGCTCACGGCTACCGCCGGGGCGTTTTCTCCCGTGTGACGCGGATACGTTCCCCTTCCCGCGCAAGGCGGTAGGTCGCGCCCCCGGGCGGCGCGTCGAGTTCGACGGCCGGCAGGGAGTCCCACACGGCGAGATTGAGTTTCACGGTTTTGCGGCCCTGCGTGAAAGCGCGCACAATCGCCTCGTCCTTCAGCCGGAATCCGGACCACACCGGGCCGTCGTCCGTCACCTCCGGCACGGCCGTGTTCATGATCTCGCCCCGGTCGAGGAACTCCCGGTACGCGAGCATCTCGTCGTAGATCGCCACCGCATCCTCGACTTCCTCCACGGCAATCGCCGGGTATTTCTTCCGCGGTTCGTTGAAGATCTGCATGGAGTCGGCGCCGCGCAGCCAGATGTGGCGCAGAATTTCCCGATACCGCTCACGCGACAGGAGCGGCACCTTCCTGTCATCCGCGTCGGGACAGTAGCGGCAGACCCAGGGAATCGTCAGCTTCTCCGGGGCCAGCTTCAGGGCGTTGGCCGCATGCTGCGACACCTGGCCCAGCATGACGCGCGTGTAGAGCCGGTCCATGTGCGGAATATCGAGCGGATAGCCCCATGTGTTCGTCCAGTGGTATTCGTAAAAGATGTCATTTCCGTAGGCCACCGGGTTCGCGGCGGTGAAGAGCCCCAGGTCGCGCGGGGGCTGCTGATAATTGCCCCAGACGCCCTGCGTGGGCACCTCGAGGGTAGAAAACACCACCGCCCAGTCGGTCACGGGGCACCCCGGGAAGACCTCCAGCACCGGCGCCGCCACGTACGCGCTGAACATCTGGGCCCGCAACGCCACAATGTACCGCGTGTACGTTTCGGACGAATCCAGAACGCCTCGCGGCAGAATCTCCCGGCAGCGCGAGCAGGCCGCCGCCTGCTTGTAACCGCCCATGGCCCAGGGCTCGACCTCCCAGTCCAACCAGACGCCCGTCACCTTTACCCCGGCTTCCTTGTACTGGCGCAGCGTCGCGCGAATCCGGTCGGCTGACTTGGCCCACCCATCGAGCACCGCGGGGCACGGGAGTTGCCCCCTGTCCTTCCCGGTCGGGAAATCCGCCGGCAATTTGTGGTAGGGAGCGGCGCCCAGCGCGTATGGGCCCGGGCCGGCCGTGCCTTCGACGAAGATCACCTGCGCCCCCGCCGCCTGAATGGCCTGCGCCATCGGGATGTAGTCCGGATGCAGGGGAATGCGCTGGGTGAGCCCGCGTCGGGCGAGTTCCTTGTAGGCCTCCGGCGGAAGCGGAGCCTTCTGACGGAAGGACACATCGTTGGTGCCCAGAACGAAGGCGGGCCAGGTGATCATGGCGAGCCGGCCCGTGTTGTCGTTCTTGAGCGGCGCCACACGTTTGAAGACCCGGTCGGTCGTCCACTGGAAATCATCCGCCGCGGAGGCCGGGCTGATGAAACCGGAAAGCAGGGTCGCCACCATTATCCAGAATGAGTATTTCATCATGTCACTTCGTCAATGCCAGCCGACTGAATCCCGGTGCGCATGCCATGCGCCGGGTGGCGCCCTGCGCCGTCAACTCCAACGTGAACGCCCGATCGGTCTCGACCTCGATCACGCCGCCCTGGACGTTGGGTCGTTGCACGATGCTGACCGTGGCGGCGCCCAGCGGAAGCCGACGCACTCCGATGACCTGGTCCGCCGGCGGCATCCACTTCAGCCGGTTGTTCAGCGCGTCGGGTTCGAGCCCGATGATCACCTCCAGCAACAGCGCCACGGGCCCGAGGGCCGACCAGCAGTAATTCGCCCCGGACCAACTCCCCTTGCGCGACGCCTCGGAGCAGTAGTTCTCCCAGATGAACCCGGTGTCGTTCAGCACCTCGGTCACGCACTGAAGGTGGCGCAGGCTGGCCTCGACCGCGAGGT
The DNA here is from genome assembly GCA_964611575.1 of uncultured Verrucomicrobiota bacterium. Taxonomy (GTDB): domain Bacteria; phylum Verrucomicrobiota; class Kiritimatiellia; order CAIKKV01; family CAITUY01; genus CAITUY01. The sequence continues at coordinate 8,791 of CAZTAJ010000126.1, read as the reverse complement.
CGTGCCGCCCGGCGCGGTCGAATCCCTTGATGGCCGCGTAGTTGGTGGGCGACCAGGTCGAGCCCAGCCAGTAGTCGCCCGCCGGCCGGAAGTGCGGCGAATCGGCGGCCAGGCTGGGAATCGGGTGATGCCGCCAGAAACTGCGCGGATCCTTCAGGTGGCGGGCCAGCGCCTCCACGCGGTCGGCCGGAACAATGCCGGCCCACAGCGGCCAGAACGCGGTGACGACCTTGTTGGGATTGTGCCCGCCGCCGGGCAGGGAGGTGGCGTAGATCCGCTGGGTCTCGCTCCACAGGTGCTTGTTGCAGGCGCGGGCCAGGGCCTGGTGCTCCTTGCGGAACGCCTGGGCCTCCGCTCCGAATCCCAGGCAGGCCGCGATCCGGCCAAGCGTCTCCGCCTCATGCGCCATCTGCGCGGTAAGATCGGGATACCCGTCGCCGAGCGAGGGCGAATTGTCGAGCCCGTTGGCCAGCCCGGTGGTCCAGTACGTGCCGTCGGGCAGCTGCCGGTTACGCTGAAGCCAGGCGTGCTGCGCCTTGAGCAGCGGGTACACCCGCCGCAGCCGCAGCACGTCGCCGGTGACGCCAGCAATGGCCCATTCCGCGACGGACATGATGGGCGGGTTGGGGCTGAAGTCCGGCTCGTAGAGCGCGGGCGTGCCGTCACGCACGTCATGCTCGCGGTGGATGTAACCGCCGTCGAACTGGCGCGAGTAGAGAAGATTCAGCGAGGCGAACGGGTCGAGAACGCGGCAGCCATAGCGGGTGCAGAGGGCAGCGAACGACGTGTCCCACACAAACTGATGGTTCATGAAGCCGGCGCCGGTCGAGATATAGGAACCCGGCAGCCCGCTGTGCGGATCGGGATGGCGGACCAGGTTGAGCAACATGTCCCAGGCGGCATCGTACGTCTTCTTGAAGGGCGCCAGCGCGTCGGGCAGCACCGGTTCAGGGACGCCCGCCCGGGCCTGGGCGAGGGTCGGCCAGGCGAAGGCGCGAAACTCCTGCCGTGGCGCATGGCGGCCCAGTGTTTCGAACGCGGGCATGGACAGCGTGACGGCGCCATCGGCCCCCTCGAGGGTCAGGGGCAGGGCCCGGGCGACCTCGATCGCCGGCTCGACGCGTTTCTCCAGGCCCGCCCCGCGCACCGGCCGGGGCATGTCCTGCGGTTCGGCAACGGGGACCGCGAAGCGCCGCACGCCAACCTGCCGTTCGCGGTCGCCCGTCAGTTCCCGGCCCTGGCACGGGAGAATGGACGTGGCGAACGCCAGACTGGTATCGCGCTCATCCGCGGGGCCCCACAGCGCCGTCGAAGGCGGCATGCCGGCGCCGCGGACAGGCCGCACGAGGAGGTGCTGCCAGACGATGCCCTCGTCGCGAAACTGGGTGGGCAGGAAACGCAACGAAGCGGCCGGCGCCGCAACGCCGGGGGTGACGCGCGCCGCAAGTTTCAGCCGGTCGGGAAGCCGGCGCTCCAGCTCGGCCACGACCCGCGCACGGTTGCGGGAGGGGCAGTCGCGGTCGACGCTCTCGGGATGCCGGGGCCGGCTGCCGACTTCCACGACGAATTCAAGCGAGCCGGCCGCCGCGGGAACGACGACCGCGGCGAACACCTGGCGATCAAACGAACGCCAGTACAGTCCTTCGTCGAGCATGAGAACGCCGCCGATCCAGACGCGCAGAGGCCGGGGGCAGGCGAGGTCGAGCACGAGCGTGCCGCTGCGCGGCGCCTCCAGGCGTCCGGTGTAGAAACGGCCGTCGGGCGTGAAAGCGAGCGTCTTGGGTTTGCCGGTCGCGGCCGGTTCGCGAAGCGCGGCATCCGCGCGACTGGCGCCGGGCCGGCTCCAGAAAGTGACCGGGACGGCAAGCGATTTGGCGGCTTGAGTGAGACGTTCGGCCATGAAGGTTCTCCTGCGTAAGGGTGCTGACAGTCTACAACGCGTTTCGATCGTTTCGGGATCCCCGGCCGCCGTCGATGGCCTCAACCATCCGCCGAATGCCGCCGCGGCCGGCATCCGCCACCGCGCGCGCCCGATTTCCGTAGGCGCGGCGGCTATCCGGGTCGCCCAGCAGCCGTTCGATCGCGATGTCGAACTGCATGGCATCGGCCACCTGCACGATGGCATCAGCCGCCCGCAAATCTCGCATCACGTCAGGGAAGTTCTCCATATGGGGCCCCACCACGATCGCCTTGCCGCACGCCGCCGGTTCGATGACGTTCTGCCCGCCATGCTGGGTGAGACTCTTCCCCACGAAGACCAGGTCGCCGACCGTGTACACATGACGCAGTTCGCCGGTCGTGTCCACCAGCAGGACGTCCGGCGCCGCCACCGGGGCCGGCTGATCGCCCGTGGCGCTGCGCTGCACGACCGACAAGCCGCGCGCCCGGATCGCGGCCAGCACGGCCTCCCGCCGCTCTGCGTGACGCGGCACCAGCACCAGCACCAAGCCGGGATGCGCCGCCTTGCACCGGCGGTAATGGTCGAGCAGGAGATCCTCCTCGCCCGCCCAGGTGGAGCCGCCCACGAGCACCAGGGCCGATTCCGGAATCCCGGCCCGAGCCAGCATGTCGCGCCCCCGCACCGGGTCGCCGGGCGCCTGCAGGGCAACATCGTACTTGGCACTGCCGGTCACCACCACCCGCACGGGGTCCGCCCCGATCGCCAGGAAGCGCTCCGCATCCTGCCGTCCCTGCGCGCAGATCGTATCGAACCGGTTCAGGACCGGCCCGAACAGGGCGCGCAACCGCCGATATCTCGGGAAAGAGCGGTCCGACACCCGCCCGTTGATCAACGCGAGCGGGATGCCGCGCCGATGCACCTCCCGCAGCAGGTTGGGCCACAATTCACCCTCGGTCATGATCACCCGGACCGGTTGGATGCGATCCAGCACGGACCGGACCACGGGCGGAAGATCCACCGGGAAGTAGAGCAGCACATCGGCCGGATTCATCGTCCGCTCCGCCAGCCGGTGCGCCGTGGAGGTGTTGGTGGTGACCACGAAAGCCGCGTCCGGATGCGCCTGGCGCCAGCCCTCGATGAATCGCAGGGCCACGTACATTTCCCCGACGCTCACGGCGTGCATCCAAATGCGGCGCGGCGCCGCGAGCCGGTCCTTCACGTCGGGCGCATACCGGCCCAGCCGCTGAAGAAACCCCTGCCGGTAGCCGCCCCGCCGCGCCATGCGCAGCAGGTAGTACGGCAGCATCACGGCCAGCAGCACCGGGAAGACGAGATTGTAAACGAACCAGATCATGACAAACCCCTGCCACCTGAATGACAAGAACGCTCAACAACCAACAACCAACGCTCAAAATCGAAGCAGGAAGAAAGCCTCCCCGTCCCCGTTCCACCCAACACCTCCCACCTGCCACCTTCTTCTACGCCCGCGGATGGGCATCCTGGTAGACCTCCTTGAGTTTCTGCACGGTCACATGGGTGTAGATCTGCGTGGTGGACAGGCTGGCGTGGCCGAGCATTTCCTGCACGCTGCGCAGATCGGCCCCGGCATCCAGCAGATGGGTGGCAAACGAATGCCGCAACGCATGCGGCGTCAGGCCCGGATTCAGGCCGGCCGCCGCCAGGTAGCGCTTGAGGAGGCGCTCGACCGAACGCGGGGTCAGGCGGCCGCCGCGCGCATTGCAGAACACCGGTTTCTCCCCGCGATGCCGCCGGGGAATATCCGGCCACAACGCGTCGCGCAGCCCCAACGCCGACTTGACCGCCTTGCACGCGGGCCGGCCGAGCGCGCAGAGCCGTTCCTTCTTCCCCTTGCCCCGCACCCGCACGACTTCACTCAGCAGATCGACGGCCCCATCCTGCAGGCCCGCCACTTCGCTGACCCGCCCGCCGGTGCTGTAGAGCACCTCCAGCAGGGCGGCATCCCGGCGCGCCAGGTATTCGGTCATCCGGCGCTCATCGGGATTTTCGGATTTCGCGGCTTGCTGCCACACCTGCATCGGGGCATCCAGCAGCCGCACCGTCTCGGGTACCGACAGAAAGTGCGGCAACGTCCGCGGCCGCTTCGGCGCTTTCAGCCCCTCGAAGGGGTTGCTCCCCACCAGGTCTTCGCGTTCCAGGAACTTGTAGAACGACCGCAGGCTGGACAGTTTGCGCCCGGTGCTGGTCGCGGCCAGGCCGCCTTTCTGGAAACCGACGAGGAACTTCCGGCCGGCGAAACGATCCACGCTGCCCCACGCAAAAGGAGGAAATGCATCCGGGCCCCACGTGGTCTTCGCAAACTGCGCCACATCGATCAGGTAACTGCTGATCGTGTGCCGCGAGGCATTGCGTTCATGCTCGAGATGCGCGACAAACTGCGTCACGCACGGGTCGTCCGCCAACGTCCATGATTTGGCCGAAGCCGGGGTTGTCGAGACTGTGCTCATCATCGCTCAGGCGGCGCGCAGCATGCGCGCCCTCCCATTGGATTACAGACCAGGACTATGCCGTTCCTATTCGGCCGCCTTGCCGCCGCCCGCATATCGTTTCACGAGGCGCTTCAGCGCCGCCCGCTGGCGCGGCGACAGCGACTTGCGCTGCCCATACTGTTTGGCCAGGGAATCGAAGAAGACCTTGTCATCGTACGTCTTCCCGTTCTTGCCGGCTTTCTGTTTCCACTCCGTGACATGCGCAAGTTGATCGAGCAAGCCCTGACTCTCGTTATCCTCACCTGCGCCCGCCTGGCCCAGTTCCAGCGAGGCCTCCAGTGCCGCGAAATCCGGAATGCGCTCCTTGTACTTGAGCACAAAGCGATCCAGCACCTGGATCTGCGCAGGCGACAGTTCGCGCTGCTGGTCCACACGCCGCTGGAGCGACTCGACGAACGCGCGATCGTCGTACGTCCGGCCCCGGCGCACTTCGGGCGCGTCAAACTCCATGCCCTTTAACGCATCCATCTTCGCGACGGTCGAGGCGCGCGGCGGCTCGGGGGCCTTTTCTTCCAGGAGCTTTTGCAGCCCCGCCTCGGCCAGCGCCTCCGGCAGGTCGGGAATCTGTTCGCGATATCGGATGACCAGGCGGCCGAGCGATTCGAGCTGGCGCTGCGAGAGCGCCTTCTTGGCGTCGTTCAGTTGCTTCTGGATCGAGACCATGAACCGGCGGTCGCCCACCGTCCGCTTGCCACGCTTGGTTTCGGGGCCCCACTCCTTGACCTGTTCCAGGGCGCTCAACACGCGCTGCACCTTGCCAATGTCGGCGTCCGGCCCGCGCGCCTGTTTCATCCACTCCACGAAGCGGGCATAGAAGTCGGCCAGCATCTGGTGCCACTCGACCTTACCCGCCTCGACCTCGTCGAGCAGTTCCTCCATGTGGGCGGTGAACTGGACGTCGAACAACGCGCTGAGATGCTCGACGAGCAGCGCATTGACCTTCATGCCGAGTTCCGTGGGATGCACGGCCTTCTTTTCGCGAATCGCGTACTTGCGGTCGTACAAGGTCGCCAGGATGGAAGCGTACGTGCTCGGGCGACCGACGCCGTTTTCTTCCAGCGCCTTGATCAGCGACGCCTCGCTGTAGCGGCCCGGCGGCTGCGTGTCCTTGCGCTCCGACAGCCACTTGAGGATATCGAGCGGTTCCCCGACCTCCAGCACCGGCAACCGATCGATTTCGGGGTCGTCCGCCTCCCCCTCGGCCTTGTCGGCATCCTCGCGGGGCTTCACCCTGCGCTCGACGCCGGCGACTTTCATGTATCCCGGGAAGGTCACCTGCGACGCCGTGGCGCGGAACAGATAGTCCGGCGTCTGCCCCGCGGGCGCGGGCGTTTCGATCTCGACCGTGCGCTGTTCGATCTTCGCCGGCGCCATCTGGCAGGCCACGAACCGCTGCCAGATCAGGCCATAGAGATTGAGCTGTTCGGGCGTCAGGACGCCCGCCAGGCTTTCGGGGGTGCGATTCACGTCCGTCGGCCGGATGGCCTCGTGCGCCTCCTGCGCCCCGCCGCGGCTCTTGAAGAAGTTGGGCTTCTCGGGCAGGTACTCCGGCCCGTACTGCGTCTCGATGAACTGACGCGCCGCTGCGCGGGCATCCTGCGACAGGTTGAACGAGTCCGTCCGCATGTAGGTGATCAACCCCACCGGCCCCTCGCCGAACTCGACGCCCTCGTAAAGCTTCTGCGCAATCTTCATCGTCCGGTTCGGCGGGAAATCGAACACGCGCGACCCGGCCTGCTGCAGCGAGCTGGTGATGAAGGGCGGGTAGGCGCGCTTGGAGATCTCGCGGTTGATGATGCCCCGCACGCGCAGCGCCCGGGTCTCCAGGTCCTTCGTGATCGCCTCGGCCACCTCGGGCGTCTTGACCTCGGCCTTCTCGCCCTTGATGCGCGCCAGGCGGACCGTGAACGGGTCCTGCGGCGCGACCTGCTTGCGCACCTCGGCGCCGAACAGCCAGTAGGGTTCGGACTTGAAATTCAGGATGGAGGCTTCGCGTTCGCAGACCAGGCGCAGGGCCACCGACTGCACGCGGCCGGCGCTGAGCCCGCGCCGGATACGGCTCCAGAGCAGCGGGCTGACCTTATAACCCACGATCCGGTCGAGAACCCGGCGCGCCTGCTGGGCGTTAACCAGTTTCTGGTCGATCTGGGAGGGATGCTCGAACGCTTCCTTCACCGCGCGCGGCGTGATTTCGTTGTAGGTCACACGGAAGAAGCAGTCCTCCGGCACCTTGCCCTCCAGCACCGCCTTCAAGTGCCAGGCAATGGCCTCGCCTTCGCGGTCAGGATCCGGCGCCAGATAGACGGCATCGCAATGGCTCACCGCCTCCATGAGCTCCTTCACCACCTTCTGACGGTCCTCGACGACAACGTACTGCGGCGTGAAATTATCCTCCAGGTCGACCCCGAGGCTCTTCACCGGAAGATCGCGCACGTGCCCCATGGAGGCCTTGACGATGTAATCGCCGCCCAAAATTTTGTTAATCGTTTTGGCCTTGGCCGGCGATTCCACGATGACCAGTTTCTTTGACATCCCGTCTCCTCACACACGGCCTTCAGGCCGAAATAGTCGCACCACCAGAAACTCCCGCGCCGCGGACGGTCTTCATTCCGTCCTCTGTCCTCTGCCGTCTGACCTCTGCCCTCTGTCCCTACACCCGCCTCAGCGCCACCCGTTGGCCGGGCAGCATCTTCACCGCGCGTTTCATCTCCAACCCCAACAGCATCACGCTGATGTCCGCCGCCGCGCGGCCGGACGCCAGGATCAACTGGTCGATCTCCATCTCGCCGTCGTCCTTGAGTAGCGCCACCAGGGCGGATTCCTCCGCCGTCAGGCGGGGCCCCGCCGCTGCGCCCGTGCCCCGCGCCGGCCGCGGAATCAGCATCTCGAATTCCTGCAGAATGTCATCCACGCTCTCCACCAGGCGCGCGCCATCCTTGATCAGCCGGTTCGGACCGCGCGATCCCGCCGCATCGATGCGACCCGGGACCGCGAACACCGTCCGGTTCTGTTCCATGGCCTGGCGCGCCGTGATCATCGCGCCGCTGGCAACATCGGCCTCGACCACCACCACGCCCTGCGACAGGCCGCTCACGATCCGGTTCCGCACCGGAAACGTCGTCTTGTCAGGCTGCCGCCCGAACGGATACTCCGATATCACCGCGCCCTGCCCCGCCATGCGCTCGGCCAGGTCGGCATTGTCCGGCGGGAACAGACAATCCAGGCCGCCGCCGAGCACCCCCAGCGTGCGACCGCCCGCCTTGAGCGCCCCCTGGTGCGCCGCCGTGTCGATGCCGCGCGCCAGTCCGCTGATGACCGTGACCCCGCTCCGCGCGAGCTCGCCGGCCAGCCGTTCGGCCGTCTCGAGCCCATAGTGCGTCGTCCGGCGCGAGCCTACAATCGCCACGCCCTGTTCGTCACGGGCCTGCAACGTGCCCTTTATGTACAGCGCCAGGGGCGGATCGTAAATCGTCTTCAGCCGGGCCGGATACTCCGCATCCACCGGCGTCACCAACCGTGCGCCCGCTATACCGGCCCGCTGCTCCTCCTGGGCCGCATCGAGCCGCTCGCGCTGGTCGACAATCCGGTTGATGATCTCCCCGCTCACCCCGCGCACGGCCAGCAAGGCGTCGCGGCCGGCCGTCAGGATCGCCTCAGGCGAACCCAGCGCCTCCGCCAGCGTGCGAACGCTGACGGGCCCCACGCCCTGCATCATGTTCAGGGCGATATAAGCCTCGCGAGTTGTGTATGGTGCCATGCGCGCCACCTGCCGGAGAACGCGGATACATAACACAGCCGTCTACACCGGCGCAACCAGAAGGGATGGATCCCCGCATCTCCAGTTACCCTACGCTTGCCGGGACCCCACCGATAGCCTATACTTTCAGGCTATTTCATGCGGCAAAACCGCACCGGAGAACAGTCCCATGAACGCATTGAAGAAGACGAAATTTCCGGGGCCCAAAGGTCCCGTGGTCCTGGTCATCATGGATGGCATCGGCATCGGCGAGTACCAGGAAGGCGACGCCGTGCAGTCGGCGCTGACCCCCCACATGGCCTTTCTCAAGACCCAGGGGCTCAGCAGCCAGCTCAAGGCGCATGGCAAGGCGGTCGGCCTGCCGAGCGACGAGGACATGGGCAACAGCGAAGTCGGCCACAATGCCATCGGCTGCGGCCGCGTCTTCGCGCAGGGCGCCCGCCTGGTGAGCGAAGCCATTGCCAACGGCTCCTTGTTTCGCGGCGAGGTGTGGCGCTCCCAGATCTCCCAGGTGGTGAAGCACCAGTCCGCGTTGCACTTCATCGGCCTGTTCTCCGACGGCAACGTGCACAGCCATATCGACCATCTCAAGGCCATGCTCACCCA
>CAZTAJ010000125.1:9082-11612 GCA_964611575.1 uncultured Verrucomicrobiota bacterium | reverse complement strand
CGGCGGCCCGGCAGGCGATCTGCAGATACGCGGCATCCAGCCTCGAATCGATGTGTGCATCCGCAAGCGCCTTCTCCAACTCCCGCACCCGCTTGCGCAACTCCTTGGCCTCATTCACTTCCTTCGGCGTTTCCACGCGTACCACCTTCCCAAGTAAATGGTTCTTCCCGTACCGCCTCACCCACTTCGCCACCGTATGGCACCCTTTGACCCCATATGCCCGCCCGGCCGCCCAAGGGCACTTGAACTTCCCCGCCTCAAGCTCCCGTATCACCTGCAACTTGAACGCCTCGCTGTACCGTATCACCATCCCCATCTCACTTTCCTCCCTTGTTGGAAAGTGTCAACCTACAGCCGGACGGGACACCTACAGTCTACAGCCTATAGCCTACAGTCTCGGCGTCCTGTGGGACGCCTCTGTCCTCACGCCTCCCACCCAAACCGGCGCAACACCGCATGGGCTTCCTGCTCGGTTTTGACCGACGTCGAGATACACAAGCCTTCCGGTCCGACAGCGCGGATCAGCGGCTCGATCTCGGCCGGGGCCACACCGAACGCATGCACGCTCTTGCCGGCGGCCTTGATGCGGCGGTAGAGGTTGTACCACTCGGGCGACCCGCCCTGCGGCAGGCCGGATTGCGGAGTCCACTCGATGGCGTCAAGTTCCTCCATCGCCAGCAACGCATCGAGATGCTGCAGCGCGGTCGTGCCGTCGAGATGGTAGTAGGCGTAATCCAGAACCTGGCAGGCCTCACGGAGGGTCGGCACGACGAACTCCTTGAACATGTCAGGGCTGATCATGCATGACATGTCACACTGCAATTTCGCCGTGCGTCCCGGCGCCCAGATGCCGAAGATGCCGATGCTGCTGCCGCCCCAGGGATCGCGCAACAGATCCCACCACGCGTTGTACATCTCATGGAAAGCGGCGCCGGCTTCGCGCAATTTCTGCTGGACCCAGTCGGGCCGTTCAATGAAGTCCATCAGCAGATCCTGGCCGCGGAGCCCGCTCAGGGCATCGGCGGCGCCTTCGATATCCGGATAGCTGGCCACGCTGCGCCCCGCGGCGCAGCGTACGGCTTCGGTCAACGTCGCGCAGTGCCGCCGCCACCACACCCCGTTGCGGTCCAATCGCAGGGGCGGACACGTGTCCGGGTCGGTGATGACGGGATGCAGCCAGACCGAACCGTTCACAATGTGGGCCGACTCCCCGCCGAGCATGGCACCAAGACAGACCGGGCCGGATATCCACGTCGGCATGATCGGGAACGCGGCGCCGCCATAGAACCCCCTGGCCAGATGATAGGATCCGCTCTGGGTCCAATAGCCGGGATCCCACCACATGAATTCAAGCGTCTTTCCAGACGGATCCGGTTTCGGAAGCGTCTCCCAGGGTACATCCTTCGGGGCGGTCACACAGAGGGCGAACCCCCGGTGTTGCCACCAGGATGTCCAGGCCGCGCGGGCCTCGTCCCAATCCGGTTTGTAGCGCAGTGTCGCGTGAGGGGTCATATCAGGTCCTGTTGTTATCGATTTCCCGAACAATTGTCACCCAGCGGCGCATCCGCGTGATATCGCCCTCGAGCGTCTCGACGTCCTTCAGATGGATATGGTGGATGGTCCCCTTGAGATCGTCCAGTCCGCGCCGGGTGATGCGGCGGATCTTCTCCTCGTCGAAGCCGCAACTGATGACCTGGGAAGGATTCGGGCGCCACGATGCGACATAGTCCTTCCCGATCTGTTCGGCGCACGCCCGGACATTGGCGACCGGCGTCACCGCGATGCTGCGCAGGTTCTTCCATGACCTCAGCTTGTCGATCTTCTGGGTCAGGTCCTCGCAACACCCGTAGTGGACCAAGCCGAACGGCGCGAGAATCGCCTGCTGGTAACGCAATAGAAACTCCTCATGAAACTCGGGCGAAATCAGCGTAAATTCCTGGGCCGCGCAGAAGCCCCACACATCGCCGCGTTTCACGCCCCCCGCGTTCGGGCGGGGCGCCGGCAACTCCGCGGCGTACGTCATCGCCTGGTTCTGTCCCGAGGTCAGGCTGTAGTGCCCGGCCTCCTCCGCCTGCCGGTTATTCCGAAGGATCGCGTCGCGCATGAACGCCAAGAGGGCATGCAATTCATCGGGATAGTCATACATGTCGACCATCAACTGTTCCAACCCGCGCAGTTTGGCCAGGCTGGTTGAAATATCCGCGTTGAACCCGACATAGATAGGCGTGCGGTCGATGTTGATGGGCAGGACGTCACCGATCGCCTCCGCCAGCCGGTCGTAACGGCGTTGCGTGGCATCCTCATCGACTTCGTGCGGGATGGCGCGCAATCGCTTCATGTCGCCCCAGTCCTTGAGCGATGGGGCATACTGGGCCGCGCCCCCTTCGACCCCCGACCCGTGCATGCTCTCGTCCAGTCCCCACAGCGTCTGCCCGTCCCCCGTCCGGGTCGCATGCAGCGTGACCCACGGCTCCTGGATCGAATCGTCGCCAACGTTCTCGTGCTGGAAGATCTGCATGCGGAAGTGCCG
>CAZTAJ010000125.1:0-8982 GCA_964611575.1 uncultured Verrucomicrobiota bacterium | reverse complement strand
GGATCGAATCGTCGCCAACGTTCTCGTGCTGGAAGATCTGCATGCGGAAGTGCCGCTCGTATCCGCGCAGGAAGGGATCGCGACACTGCAGGACCGCATCGCCGAACACCTCACGGCACCAGACGTTCCACATCCCGTAGGTCGCCAGGATCGGGGTACGGGTAGGCCTCAGGCTGAAATGATCGGTCCACAACCGGCGCCTTTCATCCTGGACCGGCATGGCCGCAATCTCGGCATAGCGTTTGGCCAACTCACGCACAATCCGTTGGTCGTCGATGGAATCCATTGTCAGTTTCTCCTGATCTTCATCGCAATCGTAATCATAATCTTAATCTTAATCATAATCATAATCCTTCTTCTTCAGCCCAAGGCCAAGCAAGCCAGAGGAGATTACGATTACGATTAGGATTACGATTACGAACAACTTCTTTGACAGGACTCGATTGATTCAATTCGCAGGAGACTATTCCGGCCACACGAGCAGACGGAAGTCGCGCGGCGGCACATAGAACTGGGTCTGAAGGCCGGGGGCCTTGCCGTCCAGATCCACCAGCGGCTCACCGGTCTCCAGGTCGCGGACCTGGGTTGACGCCGGGATGCGAAGGGAGACCGTCAGGCCCTTGGCCGCCTTCTTCTCGTTGAACACCACCGCCAGCGCCTGCTTGCGGGCGGGGTTGCGGAAGACCGACACATAGACGCGGTCCGAGTCGACCGTGGCCATCGTCTGTTCCCAATACGGCAGGAAGGCCAATCCCTCGTCAAAGAACCCAACGGCGCGATCGAGCCTCTCCATCGTAAGCCGGTCCGCGTCCAGCATCCCGACATCGTGCAGCAGGCAAAGCCCCATGTGGGTCCTCTGCCGTCCCGGCAGCAGCATGCTGGTGGAGTCCGTGGTGCGCACCCCGTACCTCTGCACATGACCTTCCCGTGCGGGCTGATCCGGCATCTCGGCATGCGCCTGAAGGCGGGCAATCAGCCCCCCCTGGCTCCTGACATGGGCGCGGAACCCGGCCACCCCCATGTGTTCCACGAGATCGCGCTCGGTCTTCTGGCAGTAGTAATCGCCTTCGATGTGCCAGGCCATCTGGGCGAACGACCAGGTCGGATGCTGGTTGACGAGCCAGAAAGGTTGCACCCCGGCGGTGTGACACATCGTCGACAACCGCTTCAGGTAGCGGCGAAACTGCAGTGTATGGTAGCGCCGGCCATAGTTGAACGGACGCTGGGCCAGCGGCACCCCCGTGGGAAATCGCTGCGGGTTCTCGATCAGGTGCCGGTCCAAGCCCTGTTCATCGAAGTCAACGATCGTGAACGTGCTCTGGTTGTCGAACCACGTTCCGTTAGCCCCTGCCAAGGACACAAGCTTCTGCTGATAGAACAGGGCGAAGTCCAGCCAGGAGTCGGTCCATTGCACGGCGCAAGGTTTGAAGGAAATGTCCGCTTCCCAGTCATACCCGCCATAGGAGGTGAAGCGCTGGAACCTTGCCTTGACCTCAGGGTCCGTCGGGCGCCGGGCAAAGTCAGGATCGACCCACTCGGCCGCATAGCTCGCCCACTCGCCGTTGGCCACGCCGCTGCCGGCCATCAGACTGGACCCGTAGAGCACGAGCGGACGGGAATCGCCGCGGGGTTTCATGAGCGTGCCTCCATAGGCTTCGGCGGGACGCGGCGCCTCGCCGGCGAACACCCTGCCCAACTGCCGGTAATCGTCATCGGTCGGCAGAGTGAAGGCGTTGACGCCATCGCCATAGTAGCGCCAGCCGGCCGTGTCGTGCACGTACTGCGCGTCCGGATACCCCCAGGCAACCTTCCGCCAGCCAACAGACATGGGTTTGACCGGCTGCGGCATGAGCACGACATCGAAAACGCGCTTGCCCTTCCACACCACGGCGTCATTGACCAGCAGCACGCGCAGTTGCACCCGGCCATCAACCCGCTCGAGTGTGGCATGCTCATTGGCCGGATTCAGGTACCAGTCCCAGTCGCTGTCGGCATAGTACCAGAGGCCGCGTGTCCCGGAACCGACGTAGATGGCGGGCACGAAATAGTTCTCGCTCTGCCCGCCATACGCCGAGGCCATGGGCAACCGGCGGGCGTCGAAGATCACCCCCTGCTGGGAGGGCACGATGCCGCCAAACCGCGAGTAGCCCCCGCTGCTGTTGATGTCGCGATCGTTCTTCTGGAACGAGAAGGTGTCGGCGCCCCCGGCAAACGGGATCAACAGGGTCAGCGAATCGACCGGCGTTTCACGGTCGCCACCGTCAATCTCGAGGTGCATGAAGTACGCACCCTCATATTCCAGGCGGCCGGTGAACCGGTAGCTCAATGCCCCGAGCGTGCCCGTGCTGCTGCCGACGGCATCATGGCCATCCGGGGCCGTCATCACCAGAGCGGGCCCGGCCGCCCGCGGCTCCACCGTCTGTGCACCCGTCTTCAGCAGAAGACGGACGCCACCGGGCGCCAGGAGATCCTGCCCGAGGGCCATGATGCGTTCCGGCAGCCCCGAGGCAGCGAAGGTGATCTCGCGCCCCCAAAGCGTGGCCCGATTCCCCTGCGCGGTTATCGGCTCGAACGGGGGAATGACCACCCGTTCCTGGCCGATCGCATTGTGCTCGAAGGCATGCTTGCGCACGACGATCACTTGATTCGTGCTGTGCAAAATGGCCCCATCGGCCGCCTGGAGCTGCAAAATCGCGGTATGGCTGCCCTCCGGCAGAGGCTGCTTGAACTGCCGTTTGGTCACATCAGTGCGTTCGTACGACTTGGCCCCCGGCGATGGGACGGTCCGCTCGACCGGGAACACCTGCTTGAACAACGACTTCCCGTCCGAGGCCTCCACCCGGATCGACACCTGCGACGGCTGCCCTTGCGCCGCGGCCCAAGCCTTGTCGGAGATCCGATAGTCCACCCGCAGAACCTGTCCGTACGGCTGGTACCATGCCGATCCATCGAAGTCTGCCGGCTCGGCAGCGTGGGTAGATGGCAGACACAGGCAGGCAAAGAGGAGCAGAACAGCAAGGGTTCGGGGTTCAGGGTTCAGCGAAGAGAAACCTGAAACCTGAACCCCGAACCCTGAACCCTGAACCCTGAACCCGGCTTCCTGACACCTCTTCTTCATTTCCGGTACTCCACCAGGATGAGCCGGTAATCCCCGGGCGCGATGGCAATGTTGAACCAGATGTCCGCCAGGTAGCCGCCACCCGTCCGATTCCAACTCGTATTCCCCTTTGCCCCGGTCTCCACATCGGTAGCCGTGATGACATCGGATTTCATCAGACGGCCGGTGTCGGAGGCCTTCATCCCGAAGACGCGCGCATGGTCCACCCAGAGGTTGCCGAGCTTGCCCAGTTCCTGGTCCGTGGTATTGACGACCACCAGCAGCAGTTGGTTGCCGTGCCGGTAACCGGACACCAACACGCCCGTGGCCGTGTGCCCGAACAGCGGCGTATCCGCGGCCAGCAAATCGTCCACGATCGAGTCGTCATCCTTGAGCCGGGCGGCCACGGGTTGATTGTAGAGTTCCCGATAGTCGACCGGGTCCGTCCGGGTTTCGTAGCGCCGCTTGTAGAAACCCTTTTGGTCCCAGAACGGCAGGAACACGGTTGAGGGCTCGAAATATCCGAACGTTTCGAGCATCCCGCGCAGCCTCTGGAGCGCATGGGAACCAATCCCCGTGTCGACCGCGCCGATGCCGAACAACAGCGCCGCGGCATGCACGCTGCGCGGCGGCAGCGAATCGAGGCCGGCGCCGCCCGGCACGGGTGACTGGGCGCGCGTCACCGCCAGGCGCAGAACCGCCCCGGTGGACGCCGCCTGCAGTTTCACCAGCCGGTCCCAGAGTTCGCGCGGCCCCTGTTCGAACCAGAGGGCATTTCCCTCTTGCCGGATCGTTTCCTTCAGAACCAACCCGACCGTGCCGTTGCTCCAGGCCGCCTGCCGGTCGGCAGGCTTCAGGAAGCGCCTCCCCGCCGGCAAATCCTCGATCCAACGCTCGTCGGGCTCCACCGTGGGCGGCAACGGGACCGCCGCGGCCGTTACGGTCAGGTTGGCCTTTCGGACCTCCTCCGGCGTCGCTTCCCGGCAATAAACGCCGCGCAATCCGAACTCGGTGCCCGCTCCTTCGATGAACACCTCGAGATAGTAAATCCCGACATCGTAGTCCTCCGGCGCCTTGGCCAGGAAGAACACCCTCTGCCACTCACCTTCCGGCAACGCGAACTCCAAACTGCCCATGTCGATCTGGTTACGAAATCGCAGAAGCGCGCGCCCGCCGCTTCGTTTCAGTCGGCAGTAAGCGCCGATCTGGTAGACCCGACCGGGGGCAACCATCCCCCGTTTGAGCGTCGCCATCAGCGACACCTGTTGATTCCCCGCAACCGCACAGGACACGCCGTTGGCATCAGTCTTCACCACGTCCTGCCCCGCGCCCAGACTCCACCCCTGGGGAATAAGACCGGCGGCAAACTCGTTGCGCCCCGGCGCGAAACCGGGATTCTCCACCAACTGCCGTTCGTCATAGGGCACCGGCGCGGGCACCGGCGCGGCCGCAAGGGTCTCGACCGGCTGCCCCGACGGCGGGGTGAGACCAGGCGCGAGATCGTTGGTCACCACCTGGTCGCGGGCGAAAATCATCTCCGCCGAAGTGAGCGCCTCGGCGTAGATCTTCACGTCGTCAACCACCCACCGGTTGCCGCCTTCCGCGGGCACAAGGTGGATGGCCGGCGGGGCGGCATACGGTGTGGCCTGCTCTCCCTCGATGACCAGGCGGCCGTCGAGATAGAGCTGGCGCTTTGTGCCGTTCCAGACGCAACCCCAATGATGCCAATCGCCCGGCTCGATCAGCACCGATTCCTTGTCCCCGTTGACTCCGAGCCAGCCGGGGCGGTGCGACCCGCCCATGGGGCCGAGCTGCCCGCCGCCAAACCTGACCCAGCGACATTGAAAACCGCCGAGCGGGTTGCGTTCCTCCAGTTTCAGCCACGCCATCAGCGTGCCACGCTCGGCGGTGGCCGGGTTCCCCACCGTCAGGTTTGCCCCCGTCAAGCCCTGGCCCTGTCGCCCGGGCACCGGGGTGCCCGCCGTGCCAAAGACGCGCTTCACCGCGTCCGGGTTCTCGAACCCGAACGCCAGGATCGGAGTCACGGTGTCCGCCAGCGCGGCGCCAGCCAGGAGAGAAACAAATACCAGGACACCCGCCCCTGGCAGTAATGGTCGAACTCGATGTCTCACGGGTCGCTCCACTCGTTGATTCCGCCGATACGATGCATGGAGACGGCGGTCTCCGCCGTTGGCTTTATTCTTCGGCCCCAACCGCAATCGCGCGGAATTCGTGCGCCTTGACCACCAGGCCGTCAGTCAATGTAAACGCTTTGACCTTCTTCGGTTCGGCGGCGGCCGCGAACTTGAGCGGGGCGCCGTTCTCGGCGTCGAAGGCAACCTTGCAGTCGCTGTTGCGGCCCATCAGGTCGGACGAGAAGGTGACGCCCTTCAGCGTCTTATCCGCCTTGCCGGTGTTCAGGAACCAAAGCACCGCTGTCTTGCGCCGCGCATTGTAGTAGACCGAGCATTTGACCTCCGGGTCCCCGGGGTCCACTTGCGTGACCGGGACATCCCAGTAGCCGCTGAACTTGCAGGCATTGCCGTTATCGAAATTCACGTGAAAATTGAGGTAACGGCCCAATGCGATGTCATAAAGGTTCTGATACCCCCCGATGCCGAAGTTCTGAACATCGTGGGCCATGAGCACACCCGTGATGCTCCGCATCACATGCGCATAGGCGGGATGCTCCTTCGGCGTGCCGGGACGAATCCAGGGCCTGGCCACCAACTGCATGGTCTTGGTGCAGGCCATGGCGCGGAAGGTGTCGAGCGACATGTGATCCAGCATGTCGCGGCCTTCGCCGTTGATGTACCACTCGTTCTCCACCAGCCAGATGACATCCGAGAAGGAGAAGTCCTCGTGCATGTTGGTGAGCCAGCAGGGACGACGCATGAGCTGCCAGTTGACGGTGGTGAGGCGCTTCATCAGCTCACGGCGGGCCAGTTGGTTGAAGACCGTGTCCAGTTTGCCGGTCTCGGGGTCGAGTTGCTTGATCAGCCCGATCGAGCAGTTGTCGAACCAGGTGCCGTTGACTCCCTTCTCGATGAGTTTCTTGTGGTACCAGACGAAGCAGTCGATATAGCTCGGGGTGAACTGCGTGCTGACGACCGTGCATTTGCGCTCGTTATCCCAGACAACGGAGCCGGAATAATTCGGCTTGCCCATGAAGTTGCGCTCGACGTTGCCCTTCCAATTGGAACGTCCCAGCCACTCGCCGCCAAAGGTATCGAACTCTTCCATCCCCACGCCGGTGAGCGTGGTGGATCCATAGAGCACCACGGGGCGGTTGTTGAAGAGGCCGCGTCCAATGGCAAGGTTATGCTTCCGGGCGGCGCGGGCCAAATCCGTCTGCGGGCCGTACAGCAGGCGCTTGCGTTCCATCTCGTAGGCTTCGTCATTGGGCAACGCATAGCCGTCCACCGAGTCCCCGTAGTAACGGTACCCGGATGTGTCGTGGGACATCTTCCAGTTGCGATAGTCCTCCGGCAGCGGCTTGACCGGCGCCGCGAGCAGCGCGAAACGGATCTTGCGCGGCTTATCGAGCGTCACACCGCCGGCGATCATCCGCACCCGCAGCGTGGGCGCACCTTGCGCGTCGCGCTCGATGCGAAGCGCCGCAACCCCGTCCGCCAATTGCCAGCCCTTGTCGCTCCAGGCATAGAACCACAACCCGCGTGAACCGGTGCCTACAAAAGCCACCGGGGCGAAACTCTTCCAGTCCTTGGCCGGGATGTGGCGGTCCCTGAAGGTCGCCAGCGACGTGGAGGCCCACACCGTGCCCGTCCCGGCCGGGATGCCGCCGTAGTAACTGCCGACAAAAGAATCGTTGTTACGGTGAACATAGAGCGTATCGAACTCCGCCGGCAGGTCGAGGACGAGGTCGAGGGAGGAAATGGTTTCAGGTTTCAGGTTTCGGGTTTCGGGTTTTCCCGACACCTGAACACTGACATCCGACACCTCCACGGTTACATCGTACCAGCCGTCGTATTCCATGGTGGCAACGGTGTTGAGGGTCACATTGCCGAGGATCTGGCTGCCCTTGACCGTGGTCGCATGACCGGCGGCCTTGATGACCTCGGCCGGCTTGTCAGCCGGCTTGACGGGGGTGGCAATGCCATCGACTTCCACCCGGATGGGCGTGCGCAAGAGATTAACCGATCCGCCGCGGATGTTTTCCGGCAGGCCGTTTGCGCCGATGGCGTACTGGCGGTTCCAGACACCCAGGACCGGCTGGCCCGAACTCTTGTTGGTGGTCACCTTGATCGGCTCGTACGGTGGCACCACTTCGTCGCTGATCCCCAGCCGCTCGGTCTCCCACGCGAAGGTTTTGCGCACAAAGGCCAGTTCCTTCTGTTCAATCGCCTTGCGCCCCTCAAGGAGGGTGAAGCGCGCCTTGTAGTCTCCTGCCGGCAGTACGGACGCCTTCAGCACCATCGAGCCCGTCTTCCCGGCAATCGGCATCCGGTCTTTGGCGAGGGATTTGCCCCCGGCGGTCAGGATCTCGACCTCGCAGGCATCCGCCTTTAGCACCTTCTCGGCGATGCCAAAAAAATCCAGGTCGACACTGCATTCGGCAAGGCCATCCCCCGCCCGGTAGGCGAACTTGTAGTCCCAGTCGCCGGACTGCGGACGGCCCTTGAGCCAGGATTCGAGGATGTTCTTCCGATAGGCTTCGGTCATCCGGGCCAACGGCAGGTGGTCGTAATAGTACACCGTATCGCCTGATTTCATCTCGATGATGAAGGTGTTTCCCGCTTCATCAATCGGAACGCCGGTCTTGGCCATGCGCAGGGTGGCCTTCCCGCTGGCGGGCAGTTCGGTGGTCGCGGTTTCATCGCAGATCGTCTGGCCCGCCTTGTTCATGATCTTCAGGCTGCCTTTGAACGTGCGAGCCTTGCCGGTGGTGTCGCTCAGGTTGAAGACGACGTCCGGGTTGCCCTCCATGACATTGCCGACACCCACGAGTTGCACCGCCGGGGCATCCGGATCGAAAGTGACTTCCGGCATGGCATCCCACGCCATCCACGTTCCCGGCCCCCAGGTCAGGAAGTAGGTCCCATTGCAGAAATCGCTGCGACAGAGCCACATGACCAGTGAACGGGCATCCAACGTTTGCAGGCCCATTTGAGCAATCTCGATTGACATCTCGAGATCCCAATACGTTGGCGTGACGGTACACATCGTCTCGCCGCCCGTGCTCCAGAGATCCTCGGACCCGACCGTGCCGTTCAGCAGCCATTGGTCCAGCATGGCCCCGCGCGGATTGACCATCATCTTGTAGAAGCCAAAACCGGGTGTTTTGGCCTGGGCGCGGGTGTGCTTGTTGATCTGGAACTCGATATGGTCCTCGAACAGCACCGCCATGTCGTCGTCCTGTTTGCACCGGGCCTGCGGGTAGGTGCCCTCCTTGTGCGGCGAACGCATGGCCAGGTAGAAATAGCGGTCGTCGTACCCCATGTAGAACGACACCTGCTGGATCGGCGGGGCGATGGTGGGCGTGGCCCCACCGACCGGACAGGCGCTCGCCAGGGCCGAGATACCCGCCGCCCCCTGCCACTCGCCGGGCTCAATCTTGCCGTCCAGCGTCGGCGGCGTTTTGAGGCGCGGCACCCGCAGTTTGGGAATGTCGGACGAATCCGTCGCCGCCGCGCCAACCTGCAACGCCCAACCCAGGGCAATCGCCACCGTCAGTATCCGCGCCATCCGTCCTGCACGTTCGGTCGTCTTCATCGTTTGTCCTTTCGCTTCTTTCGCGACGCGATTCTTTACGGGGTTGCCCAGCCTCACGCGCCGGACATCCGCCGCACTCCACGTTTCACTCAATCACGAACAACCGGAAATCATGACGGCGCACCGGGCAGGTGAGCGTGCCATCCTTCCAG
>CAZTAJ010000124.1:0-12039 GCA_964611575.1 uncultured Verrucomicrobiota bacterium | reverse complement strand
GAAGACCACTGGCTCGACGGCGACAGCACGTTCTGGGGCGGCGATGTCGTCTACAAATACAACGCACCGCATCCCCACGGACAAGGCGATGTCATCGTCCAGGGGGAGTACTTCAGTTGCCATAGGGATCTCGAACTGGTCGGCAACGAACTGGCGCCGCAATGGGTTGGCAACAGTCGGGTGGACGACCGGGACGGTTACTATGTGCAGGCGGTTTACGGGTTTCTTCCGCGCTGGCGGGCCGGGATCCGTTGGGAACAGGTCGGGCTGACCAACGAATCGGAGCTTCCTGACGGGACACAGGAGAGTTTTGGGACCAGCGAACGGGCCGGCGCCATGCTGGACTTCACCCCGTCCGAGTTTTCACGCATCCGCCTCCAGGCCAACCAGGGTTCCTACGAGATTGCGGAAGACCGCGAGGATGTGACCGAGGTCTATGTTCAGTGGATGATCTCACTCGGCGCCCACGGTGCGCATAAATTCTAAAAATAAGGGTTCAGGGTTCGGGGTTCAGGACAAGTGAACACCCTGAACACGTAACCACCATACGGAGAGATTGAGATGAAACATTGTGAAATTCTGATGGCGGCCATGATGGCTCTGTGTCTGGGCGGCGAAGCCCGGGCAGACAGACTCAAGATCGTGACGACGACTTCCGACCTGGCCGCTATTGCCAAAGCGGTGGCGGGAGACAGGGCGGAGGTCCACAGCATCTGCACGGGCAAGGAGGACCCGCACATGCTGCAGGCCAAGCCGAGTGTCATCCTCAAGGCACGGGACGCGGACCTCTGGATCCGCATCGGGCTCGAACTGGAAATCGGCTGGGAGCCGCCCATTCTTGACGGTTCACGAAACAACCGGATTCGTATCGGCACGAAGGGACACCTGGACGCCTCGGAAAGCGTTTTGGTTCTGGATGTGCCCCAGACGGCGATCACCCGCGCCATGGGCGACGTGCATCCGATGGGCAACCCGCACTATTGGCTCGACCCACTGAATGGGCGACGCATCGCCGGGGCAATCGCCGGACGCCTGTCGGAACTCGTCCCCGCCGATGCGGCCGCGTTTCGCGCGAATGCCGAGGCCTTTCAGAAGGCGCTGGATGAGCGGATGTTCGGAGCGGCGCTGGTCAAGACAGCCGGTGCCGATGCACTCTGGGCCAAGACGCAGGATGGGACCCTTGGAGCGTTCATGAACGAGCCAGCCAACAAGGGGAAGGCCGCCGGATGGGTCGCCGCCATGCTGACGTTGCGTGGCCAGAAGATCGTGACCTATCACCGGAGCTGGGTCTATTTCGCCCATCGGTTCGGTCTGGGAATCGCGGCGGAGTTGGAACCCAAACCGGGCGTGCCCCCAACGGCAGCCCACCTGGCGGAAGTAGCGGAGACGACGAAGGCCGAGGGGGTGAAGATCATTCTCCAGGAAGCGTTCTACAGCACTAAGGCCGCCAATCAACTTGCCGGCAAGACTGGGTCACGGGTCGTCGTGGTCGCCAACTCGGTCGGCGGCCAACCCGAAGCCACGGACTACCTGACGCTGATGGATCTGATTGTCAGCCGGATTGCTCAAGCGAAGTAAGGAGGGGGCCATGCCCGGCGGTTCATCACAGGCCATCATCCATTGCGAGCACGTCCATGTCGCCTACGGACGGCAGGAGGTTCTCCATGACATATCCCTGGAGATACCGCGTGGCGCCCTTCTGCCCTTCGTCGGCCCCAATGGCGCGGGTAAGACCACCTTGCTCCGCGCCATCCTGGGTCTGCTTACGCCTACACGTGGGCGCATACTAACGCCGTTCGACGGGAAACCGGCCGGCTATGTGCCCCAACAAAAGTCCATCGATCCGCTGTATCCCGTGACGACACGCCAGATTGTCGAAATGGGGCTTTATCCGGAGTTGGGGTGGTGGCGACACCCGAACCGCGATCAAAGGAAACGCGTGGATGAAGTTCTGACTCGCTTCGGGCTCGGGGCGCATCAGCGGAAAACGTTCGGCGAACTCTCCGGCGGCATGAAGCAGAAAGCCCTGCTTGGCCGCGCGCTGGTCAGTGAAGCGGACGTGTTTATCATGGACGAGCCGACCTCCGAACTGGATGAGGATGCGGAGCGCGACGTGCTGGCGCACCTGGTCGCACTGAGTCGGGAAGGCGGCAAGACGGTGCTGCTGGCGCATCACGGGATCGAGCAGGCCGGTTCACTCTCGCCGACCGTTTGCGTGGTGAACCATGGCCGGGCTCAACTGGCAGGCATTCGGGAGGCCCGGGGGCTTCTGGCGGGTACCGCCAGCGCCGGGAGGACCACCCATGCCTGAGACACTCGCGTCGATGTTCCTGTCGTTTCCCTATGCCGTTCTGGCCGGGCTCTTGATTGGCGTGGCCTGCGCGTTGCTGGGAGTGTTCGTCATCCTGAAACGGGTGGTGTTCATCGGCATCGCCCTCTCGGAAATGGCCGCATGCGGCGTCGCCATGGCGTTATTGCTGGGCGTCCCCCCGTTTGTCGGGGCGGTGACCCTGACGCTGCTGACCGTCTGCCTGTTGGCGATCCCCTTCGAAAGCCGGAGGGTTCCACGGGACGCCATTCTGGGCGTACTGTTTGTCGCCGCTTCGAGCCTGAGTGTTCTGCTGGTCTCGGGCAGCGGACATGGGTTGCAGGAGGTTAAAGCGCTTCTGTATGGCGACCTGATTCTGACAAGCCGCGCGGATTTCCTCGTGGTCTTCGGTGTGATGCTACCCGCCGCCGCCTGTCTGCTCCTCTTCCTGCGGCCCACGCTTTATGCCTTCCTGGATCGTGAGTCCGCAACGGTCCTGAGGGTGCGACCCGGTCGGTGGGAACTGCTGTTCTTCCTGCTGCTGGGCATGGTGGTTGCGGCGGCATCAAAGGTGGCCGGAGCGGTGCTGGTGTTCTGCTACCTGATCGTTCCATCCACCGCCGCGCTCCTGCTGGCCCGGCGGCTGAACCGGGTCTTGCTGCTTGCAGCCGCGTTCGCGGTGCTGATCACCTTGCTCGGCCTCGGCATCTCCTTTGCCGCCGACCTGCCGACGAACGAGACGATCTGCGCCACGGCCTGTGCGCTCCTTCTGCTGATTCTGCCGCTCGCGTTTCGCGGGCGAAACTGACGTGGAGTCGCGGAGCGATGGAAAGCACCGATTGAACCGGTCTACGCCGGCTTTCCTGAGTCGGTCGCACCCCACTTCCAGTTCCGGATTTCCGGCATGTCCTGGCCGTGCTTTTCAATGTACTGCTTGTGCTCGATGAGCTTGGCATCGAGCCTCTGTCTCAAGGCGATGCCTTGTGCGCCGGTCTGCGGCAGGCGCTTGATGGTGTCCATCACGAGGTGAAAGCGGTCCAGCTCGTTCAGCACTGTCATGTCGAAGGGCGTGGTGATGGTTCCTTCTTCTTTGTAGCCGCGGACGTGGAGGTTCTCGTGGTTGGTGCGGCGGTAGGTCAGCCGGTGAATCAGCCACGGATACCCATGAAAGGCGAAAATGACGGGCTTGTCCTTCGTGAAAAGCGCGTCGAAGGCCGGGTCGCTCAGTCCATGCGGGTGTTCCGTGTCCGGTTGCAGCTTCATGAGGTCAACAACATTGACCACCCGGATGTTCAGGTCGGGTAGATGCTGGCGCAGGATCGAAACGGCGGCGAGCGTCTCCAACGTGGGTACATCGCCACAGCAGGCCATGACCACGTCCGGTTCTTCGCCCCGTTCACTGCCGGCCCAAGGCCAGACGCCGATCCCCTGCGTGCAATGCGCGATGGCGGCATCCATGCTCAACCACTGCGGCGCCTGGTACTTGCCGGCGATCACGACATTGACATAGTCACGACTACGCAGGCAGTGATCCCAGACCGACAGCAAGCAGTTGGCATCCGGCGGCAGGTACACCCGCACGATGGAGGCTTTCTTGTTCATGACATGATCGATAAACCCGGGGTCCTGATGGGTGAAGCCGTTGTGCATCTGCTGCCAGACATGAGAGGCGAGCAGGTAATTCAACGAGGCGATCGGTCGCCGCCAGGGCAGCTCCGCCGTGACCTTCAGCCACTTGGCGTGCTGGTTGAACATCGAGTCGATAATGTGGATGAACGCCTCGTAACAGTTGAAGAGCCCATGTCGGCCGGTGAGCAGATAGCCTTCGAGCCAGCCCTCACACTGATGTTCGCTCAACATCTCCATGACCCTGCCATCCAAGGCTAGAAACTCGTCGTTGTCCTGCGTCCGGGCCTCCCACTGCCGGTTGGTGACCTCGAATACGGCGGTCAAGCGGTTGGAAAGCGTCTCGTCGGGACCAAAGATCCGAAAATTGCGCTGCTCCCGGTTGAGTGTGACCACATCGCGCAGAAACACGCCGAGCTCGTGCGCGTCGGCGGCATGCACGGACCCCGGTGACGGCACGGCAACGGCATACTTCCGGAAGTCCGGCAACATCAGGTCGCGCAACAGCAGTCCGCCATTCGCATGCGGGTTGGCGCCCATCCGGCGTTTGCCTGTGGGCGCCAGCCCGGCCAAGTCCGGGTTCAATCGCCCCTGCGCATCGAAGAGTTCCTCCGGCCGATAGCTCCTTAGCCACTCCTCCAACAGCTTCAGATGCTCCGGATGGGCGGCCGGATCGGAAAGCGGCACCTGGTGCGCCCGGAAGGTTCCTTCAATCGGCACGCCATCCACGACTTTCGGCCCCGTCCAGCCTTTGGGAGATTTGAGGACGATCATCGGCCAGCGCGGGCGCATGGTGTTGCCGATGACGCGGGCTTCGTGTTGGATGCGTTTGATCTCATCCAGTACGGTATCCAGCGTCGCGGCCATGGCTTCGTGCATCAGGGCTGGCTCATGACCCTCCACGTAATACGGTATCCAGCCGTTGCCACGCAAAAACTGATCCAGTTCCTCCGGCTCAATGCGCGCGAACACGGTCGGGCTGGCGATCTTGTAGCCGTTAAGATGCAGGATCGGCAGGACGGCGCCGTCGGTGGCCGGATTGAGAAACTTGTTGGACTGCCACGAGGTCGCCAGCGGTCCGGTTTCCGCCTCGCCATCGCCGACCACGCAGGCGACGATGAGCTCAGGGTTGTCGAATGCCGCCCCGAACGAATGGCTGAGCGAATACCCCAGTTCGCCGCCCTCGTGGATCGAGCCCGGACATTCCGGGGAGACATGACTGGGAATGCCGCCGGGAAACGAGAACTGCTTGAAGAGCTTTTGCAGCCCGGCTTCATCCCGGCTGATAGTGGGATAGACCTCGCTGTAGGTTCCCTCCAGATAGGTGTTGCCCACCAAAGCCGGGCCGCCGTGACCAGGCCCGGAGACGTAGATCATGTCGAGGTCGTATCTCTTGATGACCCGGTTCAAGTGGACGTAGATGAAGTTCTGCCCCGGCGTCGTGCCCCAGTGCCCCAGGAGCATGTGCTTCACATCCGACAGCGCCAGCGGCCGCCTCAGCAGCGGATTGTCGCAGAGATAGATCTGGCCGACCGACAGGTAGTTGGCGGCTCGCCAGTAGGCGTCCATCTTGCGGAGCAACTCGGGCGTGAGGGTCATTGTTCTTGTTTTCATTCTTTCACCTTTCAATCCTTCTGCTGCCGGGCGTGCCGCACCACCTTCACCATCTCCAGAACCAGCAGCGGGATGGCGCCCAGGGCGAGAAGCAGGAGGCAATCGGTGAAGGGCATGAACGCGGTCTTCAGGAAGCGCCCGAGCGTGGCGCTGTGTTGGCTCCACACCTGTAGGCCGAAGGAAATGGCCACCACAATCAAGAGGTTGACGTTGGTGAACAAGGAGATGCGCCACACCGGCTTGGTCTCGCTGCGAGCGCCAAATGAGCGCAGGAGTTCGGCAAAGACCAGCACGGCAAAGGCGTAGGCGCGAGCCGTTTCCGGTGTTCCCGTCTTCAGGACATGGAGATAGACCGTGAACGCGACGCCTGCCGTAAGAAGGCCGGTGAGGAACATCGTGCGGAGAAAACTGCGGTTCGCTATGCGCTCGGACCGGCGGCGCGGTGGGCGCTTCATCACGTCGGGGTCGATGGGGTCGGTGGCCAGGCAGAGCGCGGGCAAGCCGTCGGTGACCAGATTGATCCAGAGCAAGTGAATCGGCAGCAGCGGCGCTGGCAGGCCGATGGCCACGCAGACGGTCATGAACAGGAGTTCACCGGTGTTGCCCGCCAGGAGGTATTGTAGCGTCTTGCGGATGTTGGCATAGATGCCCCGGCCCTGTTCGACGGCCGCGACGATCGTGGCGAAGTTGTCATCGGTGATGATCATGTCTGCCGCTTGCTTGGTGACTTCGGTTCCCGCTTTCCCCATGGCGATGCCGATGTCGGCGCCCTTGAGGGCCGGAGCATCGTTGACGCCGTCCCCGGTCATGGCCACGACGGCATCGTTGGCTTTCAAGGCGCGAATAATGCGCAACTTGTGCTCGGCGGTGACGCGGGCATAGACGGAGATCGTGGATACACGCGTGCGGAGTACGTCGTCGGACATGGTGTCGAGATCGACCCCCGTGAGGGCCCCTTCGCCCTCGGAAGCCAGACCGATGTCCTGCGCTATGGCTGTCGCCGTGTGCGGGTGGTCACCGGTAATCATCACCACGCGGATGCCTGCGGCGCGACATTTCGCGACCGCGTCTTTGGCCTCGGGCCGGGGCGGGTCATACATCCCCGACAGACCCACGAACACGAGATCGTGTTCCACGGCGTTCGCCGTGAGGTCGGCAGGGGAAGCGTTCTCCAGGTCGCGCCACGCCGAGCCCAGCACGCGCAGGGCCTGCTGCGCCATCGCCGTGTTCTGCGCCTGTATGTTTTGGCGGTCTTGGTCCGTCATGGACCGAACCCCGCCGCCGCCGGTGTAGAGGCGGATGCAGCGTTCAAGCAGCACGTCAGGCGCGCCGTTGATGAAGGCGCGGAGTTTGCCGTCCGGCAGCTTGCGAATCACCGTGCTAAGTTTGCGGTCGGAGTCGAAGGGGAATTCGCGCTGTTTCGGCAGTTCCTGCTCCAGACGCGACCGGTCGCCACCGGCTTTGAGACCGGCGGCAAGCAAGGCGCCTTCCGTGGGGTCGCCGATCGTCTTCCACGTCCCGCCTTCCTGTACAAGATGCGCGTTGTTGCAGCCGAGAACGACGGTCGCCAGTTCGAGCAAAGGCGCCGCGTGTGGCGCTTCCGCCTTCCTGCCCTCGAAGCGCACCTCACCGTCCGGCCCGTACCCTTCGCCGGTAACGTCGTAACGTTGGCCCGCGACATAAAGCGCGCGCACGGTCATTTCGCCGACAGTCAAGGTGCCCGTCTTGTCGGTGCAGATGACCGTCGTTGCTCCGAGCGTCTCGACGGCCGGCAGTTTGCGCACGAGCGCGCGCCGGCGGGACATGCGCAACACGCCGAGCGCGAGCGCCACCGTAACGACGGCCGGCAGACCTTCCGGCACGGCGGCGACGGCGAGGCTGACCGAGGTCATGAATAACTCGAGGGGCTTGGTCCCGCGCATCAACCCCAGCCCGAACAGCAGCGCGACGATCCCCAGCGAGGCCCAGACGAGCACTCGCCCGAAGGACTCGAGTTTCTTCTCCAGCGGGGTGCGTTCCTGCGCCCCCGCCTCTTCGATCAGGCCGGCGATACGGCCCAACTCGGTCTGCATCGCCGTGGCCACGACGACCGCCGCGCCAGTGCCTGCCGCGACGCTCGTGCCCATGAACACCATGTTCACGCGGTCGCCGAGCGGGAGGTCGCGCTGCTCAAGAGTCCCGGCCTGCTTGGTCACGGCCTCTGATTCGCCAGTCAGCGCGGACTCGATGCACTTGAGCGCGGCCGCCTGCAGGAGTCGGGCATCCGCCGCGACCAGGTCGCCGGCTTCCAAGGCGAGGATGTCTCCGGCAACGATTCCCGAAGCCGGAATCGAAGCGACTTGCCCACCGCGCCGCACCTTCGCCTTGGGCGCGGTCATCTTCTTGAGCGCTGCGATGGACTTCTCCGCGTTGAACTCCTGATAGAAGCCGATGAGCGCATTGAGGACGACGATGGCCAGGATGGCGATGGCGTCCACCCTTTCGCCCAGCACGCCGGAGATGACACCGGCCGCGATGAGAATCCAGATGATGAGGCTCTTGAACTGGCCGAAGAGGATCTGCAGCGGGCCGATGCGCTGACCTTCCTTCAGCTCGTTCGGGCCGTCAACCACAAGGCGCTCTGCGGCCTCACGTGAAGAAAGCCCCTCCACGCGGGAAGCGAACTGGGCCAGCACCTCGTCAGGTGGTTGGCTGTGCCAGCCGTTGCGTTTGGATTGTTCGGCGGGGGGGGCAGCCGGCGTCATGCGATAGCTCCGTTGTGCTTGAGCGAACGGGACTGCTCATGCCATTGCTTTTCGTTGTTGTTGTGGTGACCTTCGCGCCAACGTCTCCATCAACTTGTCGAACGGCTGGTTGAACTTCGCGACGCCTTCGTTCTCCAGTTGCTGGGTTACCTTGTCGAGGCCGATTCCGAGTTCCGGCAATCGCTTCAATACCCGCGCCGCGTGGGCAACATCTTTTTCAAGGCGGGCTTGCGGGTCTCCATGGTCGCGGTAGGCGTCGAGGGTTTCCACCGGAGCCGTGTTGACCGTGTCGGGGCCGATGAGAGCCTCAATGTATTTCACGTCGCTGTATTCCGGGTTCTTGGTGCCGGTGCTGGCCCAGAGCAGCCGTTGGACGCGAGCGCCCTGCGCCGCCAGACTCCTGAACCGGTCGCTGTCGAAGATCTCTTTATAGATTTGGTAAGCCATTGTCGCGCTGGCTACCGCGACTTGCCCAAGCGCCTCCTTCGCGAAGTCTGCCCCCTTGCCGCCTTGCGAGACCATAGGTTCCAGGATCGGATCAACCCGTGCGTCAATGCGGCTCACAAAGAAGCTGGCCACAGACGCCACGTGCTTCACCGCCTTCCCCTGGCTTGTGCGCGCTTCGAGGCCGGCGAGGTAGGCTTCCGCCACCTGCCGGTAACGGGGCAACCCGAAGAGCAAGGTCACGTTGACGTTGATGCCTTCGCTGATGAGTTGCCGGATGGCGGGGAGCCCGTCGGCCGTGGCGGGGACCTTGATGAAGACGTTGGGCCGGTTCAAGGCGCCCCACAACCGGCGGGCTTCCTGCAGCGTGCCGTCGGTGTCGTGCGCCAGGTGGGGATTGACCTCCAGGCTGACATATCCGTCTTTGCCGTCAGTTCGGTCGTAGAGAGGCCGGAACACATCGGCGGCGCTTTGCACGTCGCGCTGGCTGAGCGCCTCATAGATATCCAGGGCGCCTTTCCCCTCAAGCGCCATGCCGCGAATGTCATCGTCATAATCGTGACTGTCCACAATGGCCTTCTCGAAGATGGATGGATTCGAGGTCATCCCCCGCAGTCCATCCTCTTGGATCAGCCGCTTGAGTTCGCCGCCGGAGATCAAATCGCGCCGGATGTAGTCCAGCCAGATGGACTGCCCGAATGTTTCCAGTTGTCTTAGAGGATTGCTTGTTGCCTTCCCTTTCCCGCCGCCGTGTCCATCACGCGGCCCCTGACCCTTTGGCCCTTTTCCGTCTTTGTTCGGCATGTTCGTCACCTCCTTTCGCCTTCTATCAACCGTTTTTCCTGACCTTCCCATGAGCTGTTCGGCTCTTGAACCGAGGGTACGCTACAGAACAGCATCACGCCCGGCTATGGGGTTAAACCCTACCGTGGATCGTTTCTTGGACACCTACAACCGTCCGGGGCACCCATGGCCGGGCCTCTCAGCGTCAGAGAACTGGGCCATCTGCATCTCTCCGTCTGAGATCATGGTCAGCGGGCGTGGTCGCCGTTCTGTGAAGAAGCGCAGCACAGCCGGATCCTCGCAGGCCATCCATGAAGTCCTTGATCCAAGGCGGCAGCTTTGTTACCAAGGCCGTCAGTTGATAGACCCGCTTTGCGGTTCTGGCGACACTGGTCGGAATCGGCCGGTCGTTTTCGGCTGACCTGCCGACCAACCAGACCATTTGCGCTGTGGCGTGCCTCCTGTTCGCGTTGTGCAGCGTGGTGCCCGGCGTTCGTCGCGTCGCCGCTTGCAGGCGCAGCACAGGCGATGAGAGAAAGACCGTGAATGAAAACACGTTTGCTTGACCTCGCCGACGGGAAATCAGGAACCGTGGTGGGCATCGCCGGTGGACACGGCATTCGATGCCGGCTATTGGGGCTCGGCATCCGGGAGGGGGTCGAGATCGCCGTGATCTGCGCAGCGCGAGGTCATGGGCCAGCCGTGGTGGGGATCGGGCGCAATCGCGTTGCCATCGGGCATGGTATGGCGGCCAAGATCGCGGTGGAGGAGACGACGACGTGAACGTGCTCCTGGTCGGTCAACCGAATGTCGGCAAGAGCGTGGTTTTCACGCGTTTGACCGGCGTGCACGTGATTTCATCGAACTATCCCGGCACCACGGTCGAGTTCACGGAAGGGCAAATGCCTCTGGGCGACGGACGAGCGACGATCGTGGATGTCCCCGGGGTGTATTCACTGGGTTCGCCGTCTTCCAAAGCGGATGAGGTTGCCGCGCGCATGATCGCGGAAGGCGATCTGATCGTGAACGTGGTGGACGCGACCAATCTGGAAAGGAATCTGCGGCTCACGCTTCAACTGCTGCAGCGGCGAAAGCCCATGGTCGTCGCGTTGAACCTGGCGGACGAGGCCCGGCACATGGGAATCGATATCGACTGGCGCAAGTTGGAGCAACTGTTGGGCGTGCCTGTTGTTCCGACCGTGGCGATTACCGGCGAGGGCATGAAGGAACTCGTTGGCCGTCTGGCGGAGGCCGGGACGCCCCCCGCGGCGCCGGAGCGCGAAGAGGATGCCCTGTGGACGGAGGTGGGGCATCTGGTGAAAGCCGTGCAGACCGTGCGGCACCGACACCATACGTTTCTGGAGTGGCTGGGTGACTGCACGGTGAAACCCATAAGCGGCCTGTGTGTCGCCGCCGTCGTACTTCCGATCTCGTTTTTCGCGGTTCGATTCGTTGGTGAAGGCATCACCATCGGCGTAATGGAGCCGGTTTTCGACAGGTTATGGAAACCGGTGATCATGAGACTCAGCGCCGCTCTTGGAAGCGGCGGTGTGCTGCATAGCGTCCTTATCGGGAGCGTGATTCAAGGAGACGTCGACTACGTGCAGTCATTCGGGCTTCTGACGACCGGACTGTTCGTCCCGCTCGCCGTGGTCATGCCTTACCTGATTGCCTTCTATCTCTGGCTCGGGCTGGTTGAGGACTTCGGGTACCTGCCCCGGCTCGCCGTTCTGCTCGACCGTCTCTTCCACAAAGTGGGGCTTCACGGCTGGGCCATTGTCCCGAACCTGCTGGGTTTGGGCTGCAATGTGCCCGGCATTCTGGCAACGCGTGTGCTGGAGAGCCGACGGGAGCGATTCATTGCCGCCACGCTGGTCAGCATTGCCGTACCCTGCGCCGCCCTGCAGGCCATGATCTGGGCGCTTGTGGGAGATCCCGCGCGCGGCGGCGGCGGACTGCATGTGATTCTCGTGTACAGCACGCTCCTCGTGGTCTGGTTCGTGATCGGGAGACTGTTGAACAAGACCCTGACCGGAGCGAGCCCCGAGTTACTGATGGAAATTCCCCCCTATCGCTGGCCACTGTGGAGGGGGGTCGTAAAAAAACTCGGGATGCGGCTTCGAGGCTTTGCGCGGGAGGGTGTACCGCTCGTTCTTTTGGGAGTCCTGGTCGTCAATCTACTCCACCTGACGCCCTTTTTCGATGTCGTCGCCGCCCTGACAGCCCCGCTGACGACGCGTCTTTTGGGCCTTCCCGATGAAGCGACCGCCGCGCTGATGATCGGCATCTTTCGCAAGGATATGGCCATGGGTTTGCTGGGGGCGATGCACCTGACCATCAAGCAGCTTGTCGTGGCCAGCACGGTGCTGGCCATGTTCTTCCCCTGCGTGGCAACCTTCGCGGTCATGGTCAAGGAACTTGGCCCAGGAGATACGGCCAAGTCGACCGCCATCATGGTCATCGCGGCACTGGCCGCCGGCGGGATTCTGAACGCCGTGCTCTGACAGGCTTAGCGACCCA
>CAZTAJ010000123.1:0-12076 GCA_964611575.1 uncultured Verrucomicrobiota bacterium | reverse complement strand
CGCGCGTCGCCACGACCGGCACGCCGGCGGCCTGCGCCTCCAGCGCCGCCAGGCCGAAGGATTCCTGAACAGAAGGACATACCAACACATCCAACACCGCCAGCCAGGGCGCAACATCGCTCTGCGCGCCGACGAAACGGATGCGCTCGGCGACCCGCTCCTCTTCCGCGAGCCCTTGCCAGGCCGCCCGCTCGGGACCGTCGCCGATGAGGACACCCCGGACGTCCGCGTTCGCGCGCGCAAGTTCGGCGATGACCCTGACCCAGGTTGAGCCGCCTTTTTCCACTTTGCACCGGCCCACCATACCGACCAGGAATCCTTCCGCCTCAAGGCCGAGTCGCCGGCGGTCTTCCGCTACGGCGGTCGAACGGCAAGACCGTTCGATGCACAGTCCGTTGTGGATCACACGAATGGACTCGGGCCGCACATTTTCTTTCTCGATCAGCGACCGGCGCACGCTCTCGCTGACGGCGACGAACCGATCCGTCAAGGGTTGCAGCAGACGGCTGAGAAGGTATTGTTTTCGCGGCTGGATCCAGCCGGCCACCGAATGAACGGTCACCACGACGTGGGGCGTCCCTGCCGCCACGGCTGCGAGCCGGCCCCACAGGGCGGCGGATAGGCCATGCGTGTTGAGCACATCGATCCTCTGTTTGCGTAAGAGCCGGCGCAAGCGCCAGACGGCGGCAAGATCCACTCCCCGGCGCCGACCGATGAAGTGCGTCGGGATGCCCCGTCGCCGGACTTCATCGAACAGGGGACCGCGGTCATTCAGACAGGCGACCTGCGCTTCCACGCCCTGGCTGGCCAGGGCGGGCAGGAGGTCGGTGAGCTGTCTTTCCGCGCCACCGTAGTGCAGGTGGTGGATGAGGTGCAATACGCGGGGACGATTCATGCGGTGGGGGCGGCGGCAGCAGACCCGGCGCGACGGAGGCCCCCCAAGGCGGCGGCGGCGCCGAGCACGATCCACAGGTACTTCTGCAGGTCGGTCGGCTCGAAAAACGAGATCAGCAGCATCGCCGCCAGCATGACCTGCAGCAACTCGGCGGCCTGGGCCAGAAAGCCGTCCCCGGCGACGGCGGAGCGCGCCGCGCGGCGCAACTCGCCGAAGGCACTGCCGACCATCAGACCGAAGGCGCAGAGCCCGAGCAGGCCGGTCTGTGTGGCGATGGACAGATAGAGGTTGAAAAGCGCGCTCGGGATAATACCGCGCTCGAAGCGGAATTCAGGTTCCATGTACGCGGCCATGAAGTTGCCCGGCCCAAGGCCGAACAGCCAATGCTCACGGAACAGTTGCAGTCCAATGCGGTAGGTGTCTGTCCTGCGGGTGATGGTCGAGTCGACCGAGAACTGCGTGTACATGGTGCGCATGCGTTCCCAGTAGGCATCCGGCGCGAGCGGCGCCAGACAGAGCGCCAACAGAGCCAGCGCGGTCAGCACGGCGGGCACGGATACGCGCCGGCGGACCGTGAAGATCAGGAAGCCGACGGAGAGGACCATGGCCACCGTCGTGCCGCGCGCATACGTGTGCACGATCGCCATCACGAGGACTGCGGCCGCAGCCGCCAAGGGCAGGCGCACCGCCGACCGCCGGTCCACGAAGGCGAAGTACAGGCAGATCAGCAGCGCCAGCAGAAGACTGGCGCCGAAAGTGGGCGCGTCGTCCGTCGACCAGCCTGTCATGCGCTCGAGCATGCCATTATACAGGAACGAATTGGGGGCGGCCCGCACGGGCAGGATGACAGAACCCACGGCGGACATGGTGCACGCCGCGGCCATGACCACCAGCAGGACCGCGACGTCGCGTTCGCACCGCAAGGCGTTCGCGGTCAGGAAAAAGAGCAGCAACACGCCGCCAAACCGCCAGAGGAACCCCAGGGTGGACGGGGTGGCCTCGTTCAGAAGAGAGGAAACCGCCAGCGTCAGAGCGAACAGCCCCGCGCCGATGCCGATGCGCCCCAGCACCAGCGGACGGCGGGTCAAAAGTCGGTCCGCCAGCAGCACGGCCAGCGCGGGCAGAAACACCAGCTTCGTCAGGGAGTTCAGTGAGCCGAACGCCACCCGGGTGCCAAGATAGCTCAGCGGAACGAGCGCAACGATGGCGAACAATCCAAGCCGCGGAAGATCCTGAATTCGCTGGGCCGCTCCCGCGCACAAGACCAGCCCGCCGGCGGTTGCCAGCGCCGCCGTGTGGGACACGCTGGTCAGGAGCGCGAACACGGCCACTCCGACCATCAGCCCCAGATTGACAAGTAATCCTTGCGGCATTTCCATCGCCTCCTGAGCGCGGACACGGCTTTCTTGGACGCATGCATGACCGCGAGTAACGGATACAACACGGTCCATCCCTCAAACACTTTCAACTCTAAAACGAACACCGCGTCGTCCAGCCACTGACAACGGATCCCCGCCGCGCGGCTCCCGACAAACACCCTCACCATCCGGTCCGGCGCTTCACCGACCGCATTCCGGCTGTCGTGCCGGTTGGAAACCGTCGCGACGTAGCCGACCCGGTGCGCGATCGCCTCTCCCACGGGCGAGAAGGCGTTTTCCGGCCAGCAGAGGATATCACTCTCGATACCCAGTTTCTCCGCCAGCGTCCGCCTGGCCGTCTGCAGGTCCACTTCGACCCGCCGCTCGTAGTCGGGGGCCGACTCCCATTCGCCCCGCACGGCGTTGTCCCTTGCGTACCGGTCCCATTCTTCCCGCGCGCGTCGGTCCCAATCGGCCGTCTCGAACACGCCCGCGCCTCTTGCCCAGGCCAACATGTGCGCCAGCGCCTTCGAATCGGGCCGATAGGCGCGATGCGCCAGGGCGGGCGCCTGTTTGTACACCGGGTGCCCCCACAAGGAGCGATCCGTTTCGCCCGTACGCCACCAGCTCGTCCGCGATTCAGGGCGGGCCTTCCAGAGCAGCCACAGATTGGGTTTGCCCGGTCCCACAAACCCCCGCAACTCGGATCCCGCGAAGATGCGCGTATGCTCACAGCCATGCGACTGAACCTCAATCAACCCGCTGGCCTGCATGGCTTTCAACTCGGGCCACGCCAGATAGCCGCTCCAGTCGAGAGCACGCCGCCCTGGCTTACCCTCCTCATCGAGAGTCGGTCGGCAGCCCTCCGCCTCAGCGATGAAGCCGGTGCTCACGAAAAGCGTGGCCTTCATCGCGTACTTCTTCAGCAGCGGAAATACGGCGATCCAATTGTCGGCATAGCCGTCGTCAAAGGTCAACGCCACGTGCTTCCCCTGCGGCTCCAGACGGCCATGCCCGGCCAAGAAGCTCTGCGCTTCGCTGATGAACAGGCTCCGATAGCCGTGTCGAGTCAGATAGGCCAGTTGACGCTCGAAGGCGGCTGGTGACAGAGACACCTGGTCGCCGATCTGCAGCCACGCCGGATCAGCCGAGACGCTGTGGTAGTTCAACACGGGGATTTTCACCGGCTGCCTGCGGACCAGGATCAGCCAGCTACCCAGTCCAAGCGTCGAAAACAGGCATGGCCAGCGCCAAGGCGAGGCGGCCTGGGTCCCCAGAACCACTCCCGCCCACGCCGCGCCGAAGAGCAGCCAGAGTCCCCACGCCTGAGCCCGGGCCCGGGTCGCTCCATTGTCAAAGATCCTTCCCATCCCGCTCCCGGCGTTCGGACGGCTTCCGCCGACATCACCGGGACGCAAGGGCCGCCGCGGTACGGCGGCTCGGTTGCTCGCGATCCCGCGGGCTGCCGTTCGCAAACAGGTAGTCGGCTCTGTAAAGCACTTTGTTCAGAACGAAGTGAGCGGAGTTCGCGGAGCCGCGCAGGTAATCCCGCACGGCGTCAAGGTCGTCCCGCGCCGACGCGGTGGCGTCGAAGACGCACACCACGCGGTCGGCCAGCGGCACCAGGCGGCCCGCCGCCGGATCCTGGCGCAATGCCGCGGAATCCATCAGAACGAGGTCGTACCCCGCGGCGAGGCCGTTCAATTGCTCCTTGCAGACGGGCAGATCCCAGCGTGCCTGGCCGTTGATGCTCATCTGGCCCGCCCCGATCAGGTCCGCGCTTTCGTTCACGGATACGAGGACATCCCGGGCCGCCGCCTTGCCCGACAGCACTTCCGTGAGACCGGCGGCGACGGGCTTGCCGAACGCAAGATGCAGGGTCGGATGGTTCAGGTTGGCGTCGATGAGCAGCACCTTGCGGCCCGCCTCTCCGGCCAGTCGCGCCAGGTGTTCGATCAGAAACGTCTTGCCCTCGCCGCCGTCGAGACCGACGAACAGGCAGACCCGCCCGCGGCCATCGTCTGCCAGACGGAGGAACAGGTGTTCCAGGTGTCGTTTGACTATCCGCCGATGCGCGGATGTGCCAAGATGACCGTGCGCGATGCGGCGGAAGAACTCGGCCATCTTCCCGCCCTTTTCGGCATCCGGGTCGTCATGGCCGCCGGCGGCAACGGCCGGCACGAGACCGAGCAGGGCGCCGCTGTCGGCACCAAGGTCTTCGCGGCTCCTGAGCCCCGCGCGCCGCGCTTCGGCCAGCAGCACGAACCCTGCCGCCAGCATCAGTCCCACCAGGACGGACGCCACGGCATTGCGCAGCAGCAGCGGTCGTTCGGGGTAGAGCGGAGGAATGGCGGGATCGATCACTCGCACGGCGCTGAGTTGCGCCGCTTCGGTCACTTTGGTGTCCAGCAGCCGATCCTGCAGGACCGTAAGCGCCCGCTCCTGGATCATTCGTTCCCGGTACAAGTCGAGAAGCCCGGCTTCCTTCGCAGGCAGCTTGGCCAGTCGGGCGATCTGTTCACCGATGACGTTCTCCAGGGCCTCCTGGCGCGCCTTGAGACCGCTGCGGTCGGCTTCCACCGCCACGAGTGCGACCGGCGTCTGATAGGCCTTGAGTGCGTCGATCCGCGTGTTCAACTGCTGCCAGTCGACACGCGCGGCATTCAGAGAGCGCATGGACTCCGACAACTCCTGCAGGCCCAGATCGGCGTCCCCCGACGTGTTATACGCCATGGAGAAGACCCTCTCCTTGGAGCGGTAGTCCTTGATTCGGGTCTGCACGTTGTCCAGCCCCGTCTCGACCTCCTTGATCCGAGCCTCGATGTACTCTCGCGTGCTCCGCATCGCCTCCTGACTGGTCTTCAATGTCATCTCTATATAGCGCTGGGTGATCAAGTTCGCGATCTTGGCGGCAATCGTCGGTTTTTCCCACGTGACGCTGACCTGAAACACGAGCGACCCCGGCAGGTTCTGCACGCGCGTACGCCCCCGGATGCCGTCCACGAGCGACGCGAAAGGATCTGGCGATTCCCACCGTCCCGTGTTCAGCAGGGTCATCGTGCGGTGGAATCCCCCCAGCACAGGTCCGGCGATCCGCCGACGGACAAAGCCCATCGTGCCGCCGTTGTTCAGGTCCGCCGCACTCTCGACCTGGAGCGTGCGCGCCACCTCTTCAGCCAGCGTGCGGCTCATCAGCGCCTCGGCATGGGTCTGTGCGAGCATGGTCGCAGGGCTCACGCCCCACGCTTCGGGCCGCTGGGAGGCGAACCCGATTTCGCTGCGTGTCGGCAGAAGCGTCAGCTTCGTGCGCGCAACGTATTTCGGGCTGAGCGCCAGGCCCAGGGCCGATAGGACAACCGTCAGCGCCACCACCCTCGAGGCGATCCACCAGATCCGCCCCCGGTAGTAGGGCAGGAGCCGCAGTGCGTGTTTGATCAAGTCGTCATGTGAGGTCATGCGTATCTCCTGTCACTTGGGGCCCCAGAGCGTCCAATTCTCCGTGCTGTAGCTGGCGCCCATGGGCATCAGCCGGCGGATGTACTGATCGACAAAGACATTCAGGTTCGCGATGCCGGACTTGGGCACCAGCAACATATCCTGCGGCGCGAGGGCAATCTCGGGACCCAGGGGCCTGCCGGAGTCCAGGTCCAGATTGATGGCATACCAGGCGACACGGCCCCCGGGTTGCCGTTTAACCACGACGACCTGAGACTTCTTGGCGGTGTCCAGTGCCCCGCCCGCCATGGCCAAGGCGAAGAAGGGACTGATCGGGTTGCCGATCGTGTAACGGCCGGGATTGCGCACCTCTCCCAGGACGGCGATGTTGCCGTCCGCGCTGGAGTTCAGATTGAAGGCCACGGAGATGCCGTTGCGGAAAATCCCGTCGTAGCGCGCCTCAAGCTCGCGGGATAGATCGGACAGCGTCTTGCCCATGGCGATCGTTTCTCCCACGAGGGGAAACGTCACGGCTCCATCGTGCCGGACTTGAATGACCCGTGTGGAACCCTGATCGGCGCTTCGAATGGTGTTCAGGAAATCCCTGGCTAACCCATTTCCCTCCTTGAGGATCACCGTGATGTCGGCCCCCGGCATCACCTTGGACATGCGCGCGGAAACTTCGGCGCGCACTTGCGCCACGGTCAAGCCTCGCACGCGGAGTTCGCCGATCTGGAAGAACGAAAGGCATCCGTCGGGACGGACGACCACGTCGGCGGCATACGGCTCCTGGCCCGCAACGGAAATGGTCAGCACATCCTGGCTGTCCACAAGGTACTCCTTCGTGTCAGCCGGCGGACGCCCGAAGTAGGAAACAGCCAGCACATCGCCGGGAGAGATCCGGTACACCGGCGGCTCATACGCCGGTCCATTGGTGGCGGCCTCGGCGCGCCCCATGACCACCGGCAACGGCGACGCAACGGACACCGGACGCGTCTGAACTCCGCTGTCCCGGCTGCCTTGCTTCTGGCTTGCCATGCTGACGGCGTCTGGCCGCGCGGCCACATGATAGAGCATCCCCACAAGCCCGTTGTCTGGCGCCGGCGGCGTGCTGCAGGAAGAGCAGAGCATCAGCCCGATGGCCACCGACAGGCGGGCTGCAACGGGAAACACGCTCGGTTTCCTCTTTCGGTCATGAGTGTTCACGGTTACTTCAGTCCTCCGTTGTTCGCGCCCACGCCCGGGCGCCTGGCGAATCCACAAGCTCATCCTCGCCGCGCGTAGCAGGCTCCAGCCCACGTGCGGCACTTCCTTCACAACACAACTGGCTGACAGTGAACGCGAAAAGGATTTGAAGACGATTAGGGGGGTGTTACTTCTTGGCTTGCTCAAGCCCTGTCGCCCACTCGGAAGCCGTAATGCCTTGCTCCATCAGGTGTTTGGGTGGGCGTCCCCAACGCCGGCGCCGGCGACACCGCGCAACCGGTTCAGCACTTAACGCGTCCAGGCGGGCTGCGGGGAAACGCGAGCGGACGGGTAGATGTTGGTTAGCTCAACGCCTGCGACGAACGGGCCGATAACGCCAAACGCGGGAGGAAGA
The DNA here is from genome assembly GCA_964611575.1 of uncultured Verrucomicrobiota bacterium. Classification (GTDB taxonomy): domain Bacteria; phylum Verrucomicrobiota; class Kiritimatiellia; order CAIKKV01; family CAITUY01; genus CAITUY01. The sequence goes on along the minus strand of CAZTAJ010000123.1, from coordinate 4,788 downwards.
ATCGGCCCGGCGCGCGCGCGATCGTGTCCGGAATGCATCGCAACCGAACCGGCGGGGTGGGTCGGATCAGCCGGAAGTGCTTCCGGGTCAAATCGAGGTTGAACGTTTCTTCCAGCGCCATCATGAGGCGATGGCGGCGTTCGCGGCCCGTGAGCCGGTGATTGGGGTCGGCCTGAAACAGGCCGCTGGCCGGGGGCAGCGCGTCGCGCATGACAGCGGGGTGCTCGCCGACAAAGGGGTGCAGAATCCGGGCGTCGATCTGATCCATTCTCACCTTGACCGTCCGCGGGCTCCAGTACTTCTCGATGCGATCCTTGGTCAGTTGGATGCTGCCCTCGGAACGGGCCCACCCGTAATGGTAGATCGAGGCGTTGCTGTGGGCGGCCTTTGGATAACGGCCGCGCATGGATGAATCCAGGACCGAAAAAAAGAGACCCTTGGGCCCCCAGGCCGGAATCGTGTTGCGCAGGATTCTGGCTTCGCGCCGATACCAGGCCGGAGACCATGCCAGGGTATTCCGGTTGCCGTAGAAGTGCAGGTAATCGAAGGTCAAGGCCTCCACCTCACGATCATGAAGGTGACGCTCCATCGCCGTGCGGATCGCAGGCAGATCCCGCTCGTGGACCACTTCATCGCCCTCCAGGTAGAAGGCCCAGTCACCGGTGCAATTGAAAAGCGCGATCGATTTCTGCTGGCCATAGACAAAGCCTTTGACCTTTCGATCCGTGCCGATGCTCTCGTTCCAGGTCGTACGGATGATGCGCAGCTTCGGGCTGCCGATGCCCTCCAGCATGGCCTCGGTGTGGTCCGTGCAGGGTCCCAATGCTATGACGAATTCATCCACAATGGGAAGGACCGATCGGATCGATTCCACGAAGGGATATCCCCGCGCCTCGGCATCTCGAAGAAATGTGAATCCGCTGACCTTCATGCCATTGCCCTCCCGGTTGATATTGCCATGATCCCCGAACTCATGCCGCACCCATTCCCAACCGCTTTTCGGAAACAGCGCTCACCTCACGCCACGGAATGACATCGGTATCAACGGATATGATGGGGCCGGTGCGTTAGCCGGACGTGAGAGGAGCATGAGGTGTTGAAGAGCGCCTGCGATGGTGCCGAATCTTCCGCGCGCGCACCGAGATCGCTAAGCCAATCGCGGCCTCTCCGCCCTTATGTCTCATGTCGCGGCCCAACAACCGCGCACTCACCAGATCAAGGTCGAGGGATTGCGTCGGCAAGAGATCCGAATCCCCACCGGACTCAAAGCGCGACCGATTCCCGGCCGAAAGGTAGTTGGCTGCCGCCATGCGAGCAACCCGAACAAGCGTCTCCGCCCGAGCTGGGTCAATGGGTTTCGACAAACAGACGCATTTAAGAGCCGAAATTGATACCTTTAAGCGGTCGGGGGTGACCAGAAAAGACGTTCCAGGCTATTTCAAGATATGATTTTGAAACAGTCCTATGATCTGCTATGCTCTGACCATGATTGAGCGAGATCTGACAACAAGTCTCCTGGCGGCGGCGCGCTCGTTTCCTGCAATAACCTTGACCGGACCGCGGCAGAGCGGCAAGTCTACCCTTTGCCGCGCGGCGTTTCCGCAGCACGGGTATGCGAACTTGGAATCGCCAGACGTCAGGCGTTTCGCGCACGATGACCCCCGCGCATTCCTTGCCCAATTCCCTGCCGGAGCCATCATTGATGAAGTGCAACGTTGTCCCGAGTTGCCGTCCTACCTCCAAGCCTTGATCGACCAGGACCCGACTCCCGGCAAATGGATTCTCACCGGCTCACAGAACCTGACGTTATTGCAATCCGTGAGTCAGTCACTTGCCGGACGTACCGCCGTGCTTCACCTGCTGCCCCTGTCGCACGGTGAGGTTCTACGTTTTCGTAAACATCCCGTCACTCTCGACGAAACCTTATTCACAGGAGGCTATCCGCGTATCTTCGACCGAAATCTGGACCCCTCCGAATGGCTAAGCGCCTATGTGGCAACGTATATCGAACGCGATGTCCGAAACGTCCTGAAAGTCGGCGATCTGACCGCTTTCCAGCGCTTCGTCGAACTCTGCGCAGGACGCACAGCCCAGTTGCTAAACCTGTCGTCGCTCAGTGGCGACTGCGGCATCTCGCAGCCGACGGCTAAGGCATGGCTATCGGTGTTGGAAGCCTCGTTCATCGTTTTCCGCCTGCCTGCGTACAGCCGTAACATCCGCAAGCGTCTGGTCAAGATGCCCAAACTCCACTTTTACGACACAGGCCTGGCCTGCTGGCTCTTGGGTATCCGCAATCCTGCCCAGCTTCGGGCCCACCCCCTGCGCGGCGCCATCTTCGAGACCTGGGTGGCTTCAGAAATTCTGAAGTCCCGTATCCATCGCGGCGAGTCCGGCGGGATATTCCACTATCGGGATCGGCAAGGCTTGGAAGCGGACATGGTGGTTTCCCGAGGTGAAGCTTTGTCGACCGTTGAAGCCAAAACCGGGACGACTGTCGCAAATGACATGCTGAACACCGTGCGCAAGGTCCACGCAGATCTTGGATCCTCCGCCACTTCGGAGGCTTGCCTCGTCTATGGCGGCGATACGGTTCAAAAACGATCGGACATTAACATACTGCCTTGGCGTGCCATCCACGAGCACACATGGTAGAGGCCCTTGCCTTTCCCCCCTCGCGCAACCAGAAGACGCCACGTGGGGCGCACCGGGCGGGTCCGTGGGTAGTTTCAGCGTGAATCGGCTGGACTGGGCGACTGGATGCCAATACCGTCGATCCAGCGGTCGTGCAACTGGAATTAAGGAGAACAAACGGCATGATGTTGTCCTTCCATGCCCTGCGGGGTGCCGGCGGGCCGACTCCGATCCGTGGCAACCCACCCCTCCCAGTAAACCACTAAGGCATCAGCCCACAGGCGGCTGGGGCAGGCCCCCCTGTACCGACGGCTGCTGTACTTCAGTTTTCCGCTGCTGCTTTTCTGCCTTCTTCTGTTTGTTGGCGATCTCTCTCTGACGCCTGGCGAACGCATAGTTGGGCTTGGCCATCTGTACTCCTTTTCAGTTGGATTCGGGGCGGAAGTTACTCCCCAACGGCTTCCAGGAAGTGCGCGCCGAGGAGTGCGTCGTAGCGGATGCCTTCGGCTCGGGCCTTTTGGATGAAGGGTTTGACAGCGGACACGATGCCATGCTTCTTGGCCTGGCCGAGGAGCCCCAAGACACCGGTCACTCGCAACCCAGCCGCCAGTGCGGCCCGGCGGCCCTTCCACTCGTCGATACAGACCCAGGCAATGTCCCGCTCCAGCGCAAGTTGGATGACGGCGGCTTCCCCGGTATCCAAGGCCGACATCGCAAGAGCGGATGCCGGCGACCTGAGCGCTTCCACAGCAAGCCATGGCGGTCGCACATCAGGATGTCCTGCGTGGGAGCCGTCATCCAGTTCAATGCTGACCTGGACCGGACAGATGAAGTCGAACGGCAGACGGCCCGGTATATCGAGCGCCCCGATTCGCGCGAGCGTGATCAGGGGTCCCGTGTCGATCACGATGCGGTCATGCATGACGCAGGAACTCGATCTCCGAGCCGACGTCCTCCGGCCGCAAGTTGCTCATGGAGACGCCCACGCGCGGCAGAGAAAGCAGGAAGTCGACCCGGCCCTTGCCACAGAATGCCGCCGCTTTCCCGGACGCCAAGCGGCCGAGTTCGTAGAGTTTGGCCGCCAAAAGAAAACGGGCCTCATCGTTGAATGCCTGTTCAGGCATGCCAGTGCTGAACAACACCTCATCATCGTACTCTATGGCCAATGTGTGCGTCATCGCGTCACCTCAACTGACAGGATGCCACATCTCGGACTCCAAAGCCAGCACGGAAGAAGCGGTTCGCGGGAAACCCGAATCCTTAGCGAAGCGTGGCGGCGGTGCCGCCGCGCTTCGCTGAGGATGTTTATTGTCGCATGACGCAGGCAAGGAAGGCGATTGATGCGAGAAGCGCGCTGAAGGGGTGCGCGAACGGGCGGGAGACCGCGTCATCTTCCGCTTCTGGGGGCTCTATCTGGTCCTGCACGCCCCCATCGCGGGTCCAACCGACAGCCATTGCAGTCTTCTTTCCTTCCTGCGCTCCATCTCAGTGCGCAGGAGATGGTCTCGCCGCAGCGCGAGCTCGTCAAGGCGAGACTCACGATTGTCAAGACTCACGATCCGTAGGGACTCGCCCTCTGCGCCCCACGTGCGGTTTCATGCCTGCGGCGAGGACCGAGGCAAGGGCCGAGAACCGGAAGTCACGTGGGGCCTCGCGGGCGGGCGTGAGGCCGGGAAGTTTCCAATCTGCTTGGAATCGTCGGGTCGGCGTCGCTTCCGGCGGCGTCCCCTGCCCCGTCGGAATGGCGCAGGGGCGCGGTGTTTCTGTACCACGACTGTACCACTTGAGCGGTTTATGACATCCAACGACAGGTAATGACAGGCAATGAAAAAGGGCGAGACAATCGAGGGCCGGAATGCACAACCCGTTGCAATTCAAGGAGAAGAACCGCAGGAAATGGGCGATCTATTGGCTTTAGGCTGGTTGCCCGACTAGGATTTGAACCTAGACAAACAGATTCAGAATCTGTTGTGCTACCATTACACTATCGGGCAGTCACCTCTAGAGGCGCGAATCATAGGGAGACGACTGCGCCCGTGGCAAGGTGAAAGTGAACCGCCGCACGCCGCCGCACACCGCCAGTCACGGGACAGGAACCCCCTCGCAGCCCCTCAGAAAATGAAATTCGTCGCACCTACGGAACCAGCGGGGGAGGCT
>CAZTAJ010000122.1:0-12161 GCA_964611575.1 uncultured Verrucomicrobiota bacterium | reverse complement strand
TGGATCAGGGACTGACCGTGTCGTTAGGTGCCACTCCTCGCGTGATTTGGGTCGTGTACAAGAAGACAAAGTAACCGCGTACTGAGGAGACAGGCACATGCAGACCAACATCGCAGTCAACGAAACGGACCAGAAGGCCGTAAACACCATGGACAACAATCCCAACCGAACGGCACCAGCCAAAAGGAGAAGAGAATGAACGTCATCACCAAGGCACTGTCACTGGCAGTGCCCGTCACCCTGGGTTTGACGCTGGCGGCGGGAGCAGTCGAGACGCCGGCAACGAACCCCGGGCCGGCCTACGGCCACGCCGACTTCGTGCCCACGCCGGAGCGGCCGGTCTATTTCCGCCAGACTCTCGGTTACTACCCCGGCGCCCAGCCTCCCTTGGAGTTCTGGGACGGCACGCCGACCCTGGTGGATGCCGAGGTCAAAGGAAGAAAGACCAAGATCTGGGATTTCGCCGACACCAAGTCCAAGAACATCCAGTGGAAGGCCCGTGTGCCCGGCTGGGGGCTGTCGCACCCCATCGTGGTCGGCAAGAAGGTGTTTGGGGTGGGTCATCCGGACTTCGTGACCTGCTGGGATCTGGAGACCGGCAAACAACTCTGGCAGCGGCGGATCATGCCGCTAATGCTGGAGGGGTTGCCGTTTGAAAAGATACCGGCGCGGCCGGCCCTGCCCGAGGACCAGGCGGCCAAGGCCCAGAAAGTCATCGACCTGGCCCAGGCGATCTGGATGGTCACCGCCGGTGGGCCGGGCGTCGGCGCATCCGCCCAGCCCAACAACATGTATGGCGGGGCACCTCTGGAGAAACGCAAGGATTTCGCGGCCAAGATCTGCGCCATGGCCAAGCGCTGCCGCCCCGATGTCGAGGCCTTTGGCGATGCCGCCCTGGTGAGCGCCTTGGACAAGGACATCGCCTCGCTGGAAGGGTTTGCCGGCCTCGCGGATGACGAGGCGCTGAAGGCGTATGTCGCCAAGGAAAGGTACGGAGCAACGCATTACTGGAAGGCGGTCAGCAAGGCGCTCAATGTGCCCTTCGGGTTTGCCTGGATCGGTGAGGTCGGCTATGCCGATTCCACCCTGGCCAGTGACGGCGAACGTATCTACGGCGTGTTCAACCAGGGGCAGGTGTATTGTCTGGATCTGGACGGCAAGTTGCTGTGGGGTTTTCGTGATCAGGTGGATCGGGACAATCGCGGCACGTTCCACCAATCGCCAACGCTGTGCCAAGGATTGCTCCTGGTCCCGGGCTACAGCAACAAGAGCAATGGTTTCAGTACCATGCGGGCCTTCGACGCCAAGACCGGCAAACTCCACTGGGAAAGTCCGTTCCCGGGATCCAACTATACCGTCCCGCGTGTGGTGCCCCTGGCCCGGGCCACGGGCGAAGTCGTGCCGGTCCTGGTGGGCAATGCCCAGGAGCCGAAGCAAGCCACCAACGGATGCCCCATCCTGCGGATCACCGACGGCAAGAAAGTGGGCGAGTTGCCGCCGTTGGATGTAGGCCGCGGTCTGTTGCTGGGGGTGGTGCAGGACAACATCATGTTCACTTCGTGTCACGATGGTGGCGGCGGAGAAAACGGGGCCTATCGTCTGCAGTGGACCGGACCGGACAGCGTCACCGCGCAAGAGATCTTCCTCAAGAAGGACCGGAAGGATAACCCCTGGGGCAACCAACATGAGTTTCCCACCGTGTTCGGCAAGTACTGGTTTGGCGGCGGGGGAAAGGGCGGATCTGGCCGTTCTCTGTTCGACGCCACCACCGGGGTCAAGGTCAGTGATGTGAAATCCCCGTCATTGAGTTTCCCGGTCGTGGCCGGCCACTACCTGATCGGGATGACCGATTACACCGGTCCCGCTGGCCGCGGCCGCACCGACAACAAGGCCATGGCCCGGTTCGTGGTCGTGGACGTGCAAGACCCGGCCAATCCCAAGCTGGTCAGCGACAAGAACCTGCTGGGCTTTGCCGAACCGCCCTCCGACATCTTCATTGAGCAGTACTACAAGGAGATTGATCCGTTTCAGTTTGTCGGCGGCTACCAAGGGGCCGCCTCCAACTTCTCCCGGATGGGCTGCCCGGTCGCGATCGGCAACAAACTGCTTGTCCAGACCCCGGCCTTCCTGTACTGCATCGGAGAGAAGTGACATGAACCGGAGCGACTTCATCAGAACCCGGTGTTCGTAAGCAAGACACGACACCCCCGGCACGGGCAAGCCGCCCGTGCCGGGGGACTGTAATGCGGCCACGACCGGCCCGGCACCGGTCGCGCGGGTGGCAAGCCCCGGCAAACGCAGAGCCAGAACCGGCCCCGATGGGGCCAGAAGAAAGGATCAGCCATGACCAACGAAACCTCTGAACTCGGAGCCTTTATCGACGATGGAGCGGCCTATCGGATTCGCACGAACCGGATGCCGGACGACTGGTTCAATGTACACTTTTCGATCCACGGCCACAACCACTACTACTCGCTGATTTCACAGACGGGGCAGGGGATATCTTACGCGCGCAAAGCCGAGGGACTGGAATGCACGTTCACAGCGGGGTTGCTCAAGACCATCTACCTGCGCGATGCCGACACCGGCGAGACGTGGAGTCCGGCCGGATATCCCATCTACTCGGAAGTCGAAGACTACGACTGCGTCTACACGCAACACGACACCACGATCACTTCGGTGTACAAGGGCATCCGCGCGCAATTGCGGTATTTCGTGCCGCAGGCGGCGATGCATGAGATCTGGGGTGTGGAAATCGAGAACCTCAGCGGTCGTCCGCGGCGGATTGAAGTGATGCCGTATGCGCCGGTTTCGCTCGCCGCCTTTCCAAGGGGAAACATCCGGCACCAGGACTGCCGGTTCCTTCCCGTCATCAACGGACAGTTTGCGCGCTGTTTCAGTCCCGAGAGACCGAAGAACTGGTTCAATGCCTTTCTGGTGGCTTCGCATCCGGTATCGGCTTCGCGCGGCAACAGCATGGGACTGTTCCATGGAATCTACACGGCGGCGAAGCCTGACATTCCAGCGGCATTCGAGCCCGCGCACGAACCCGGCTACGCCTACTCCCTTTGTGTTTTCCTCCGGAACCTCGTGGAGTTGAAGGTGGGGGCATCCGAGCGGCTTCACTACGCGTTCGGCGTGGCCGACTCCGTTGAGGCGGCCGGGGCCGTCGCCGCCATCCTGCGCGACCCTGACGCGGTGGACCGCCTGCGCAGTGAGGTGCGCGACGAGTACCGGCGCCTGGCCGAGAGCCTTCGCGTGAAGACCGGCGAACCGAAGCGGGACGCCATCTTCAACATCTGGATCAAGAAACAGATGCGCAGTTACCTCAGTTTCAAGAACCACTGCCGGGATAACCTTCAGATTGACATGGCCTACAGCATGATCGAACCGGAATATACGATCGAGAACGCTGTTGACCTGATCGGATTCCAGTACCTGGACGGACATCTGCCGCACAGTTGCCGCCCGCTCAACCCGACCCACTACTCCGATAAGGCGACCTGGCTGCTCATGACGTTCCCGGAACTGGTCAAGGAAACCGGCGACTTTTCCCTCTTGGAACGACCCGCTCCGTTTCTGCGGCCGGACGGGATGAAGACCCAGGAAACCAAGCCGGTCTGGGAACACCTGATCCTGACGATGCGCCATTTGGAGCAGGACGTCGGCCCGCATGGGATCAGCAACATGCATCACGCCGACTGGAACGACGGCTTGGACAGCCTCTCCGGGTCGGGTGAAAGCACATTGACCGCGCTGATGTTCTGTCATGGGTTGCGCGAGTTTGCCGCGCTGGCGCGCAGAATGGGCGAGGACCGCGTTGCCGCCGAGGCGGAGGATATCTACGCACGTATGGCGGCGCGCCTGAATACGGTTTGCTGGGACGGGGAGTGGTACAACCGCGGGTTTTCCGCAACGGGGCGCAGTATCGGCAGTCGCGCCTGCAAGGAGGGAAAGTTGTTCCTGAACCCGCAGAGTTGGGCGGTGATCAGCGGCGTGGCCGACGCGGAACGGACGCGGACGATCATGGAGCAGGTGGACCGTCATCTGGAAACCGACCTTGGAATGAATCTCGTTTACCCGCTGTTTACGGCCTATGATCCGGACCTGGGAACCATGTCGGCAAATCCTCCCGGCATCGCCGAGAACGGCGTGTACATCCATGCGGGCGCATTCAAACTGATGGCCGATTGCCTGGCCGGACGGCCGGAGCAGGCGTGGCGCCTGCTCCATAAGATCTTGCCGGATCATCCGGATAATCCGCTCAGACAGAGCCGCTGTCTACCATTTGCCGTGACCAATTCCTGGCGGGGAACCGAGGGGTGCCACTACGGGTTGACCGGTTCTGCCTGGCGCACGGGTTCGGCCGGATGGGTCTACCGTGCGATGATCGAGTTTATCCTTGGCGTGCGGCGCGGATACGATGGGCTGATCATCGATCCCTGTTTGCCGTCGTCCCAGCAGGAGTCGTTCGTCGAGCGCGTCTATCGCGGCAGGAAATACCGGATCCAGATCGAGAACCGCGATGGCAGGTGTTGCCACGTCTCGCGCATCGAAGTCAATGGCCGGCCGACCCAAGGAAACGTGTTGCCGCTCGATCCCCAGTGCCACGAGTACCATGTGAACGTTATGGTCTGATACAAGGATGGCCCACATGGGTTCAGAACGTGTTCGCAGGGGGGGGATAGGGAAGATGCAGAGCGGCAGCGGGCCCATTGAGTTGATCCGGAAACGACGGAAGACACTGCGGGGGTATCGGTGGAGTTCACATCCTGCATATGCGGGATGGGTTCGGGAACCGGAATGGCTGACGGAGAGGACGGTGCTGTCGGAGGGTCGGGAATGCGGTCTTGAAGAGCAACGTGCCGTGTATCGGACGTACGCGGAATCCGCACTCGCGTTATCCACGACCGTCCGGCGCAAGACTGCCCGCCAAACCCGGGCCTGCCTGGGGTGCGGCGGACGTTCAACCCACCCCGGAGAACCCGGTGCATTTCCGCTGGACCCTGGCCATTTCCCCGGCGCCCAGCCGCCCCAGGAGTTCTGGGACGGCACACCGGTCCAGATGGATGGCGAGGTCACGGAGCAAGGCAGGATCCGACAAAGGAAGGTCTGGGACTTCGCCGACACCAATTCCAAGAACATCCGGTGGAGGCGATCCGGGCCCTTGGCGATGACGATGCGTTGCGGATCTTCATCGGCGTGTTCGAAGCCGACAGCGCCCTGCGCGGCATTCGGGCCGTCAACGGTTTGGGGGGGATGGGCGCCCGGGCGAAGCCGGCCCTGCCGGCCCTGGAACGAGCCATGGTCAAGTGGAAAGGATCCCGCACGTTCATGAACTGCGCGCAACCCGCCCACAAAACGATTCAGGAAGCCAACTAGACAGAAACGCCTAACGCCTAATTCCTAACCCCAACAGGAGAAGCACATGAACGCAATCACCAGAACAACGTCGGTCGCAGTGCTCGTTGCATTGGGCCTGGCGTTGTCGCCCTGCGCACGGGCCGCGGATGCCCTGCCTGCCAAGGCGGACAAAGCCGCCACCATCACCGCACGAGTGAACGGCTCAACCACCGGCGCAGGCATGAATCAGTTCGAGTATGTGGGCAAATGGACGCACCAGAGCACAGACAACAATTGCCACGAAGGCGATATTTCGTTTTCGAATACGGCGGGCGACACCATGCGACTGCGTTTCTTCGGTACACGCGCCAGACTCTACGGAACGCGGGCCAAGCATCACGGCACCGGCATGGTTTCCGTGGATGACGGCGAGGAACGCGAGGCGGTCTTCCGGGCGGCCGGCAACGAATACAAGGTCATGGTGTACGAGAGTTCTGTCCTGCCCGCGGGAGTGCACACACTCAAACTGCGGGTCACCGACGGGTATAGCGTGCCCGACTACGTGGAGATCGACACGCCGCGAGGCGAACCTGCCAGGATCGAGATTCTGGGCAGCGACTCTGAACTCGTCCCGAAGGCGGGAAGTTTGTCGGTGCGGTATTCATCGCGCGTTTTCAACGCGCACGGGTACGAAATCCCCGGTGAAGCTGCGACCTGGAGTTTGCAATCGCCGGTGAAGGGCGTATCGTTCGATGCGAAGGCCGGCGTTGTCACCGTCAACAACACCACCGAGATCGGCGGCGCCTTCATCCTGGTGGCGACCGCCGGCGCTGTGCAGGCCAGCAAGACAGTGGCTCTTCCGGTGCCGAAACTGACGCATACCCTGGTGACCGAAGACACCAGCCTCACCTTGTGCGTCGCCGGCAACAAGATGTACATCACCTCGCTGAAGAACCCGCAACAAGGATGGGATTGGGCTCCGGAGGACGGTTCCGCTCTCGTGCCTTTGCCGTCAAGAGTCTCCGGGCAGGTTGTGAGATGGGAATATGCCGGCCACAGTCTCGAGACGACCAACGGCAACCGGCTGGTGTTGAACTTCATGTCCGCATCGCCAAAGATGGATTTGAGGTCCGTCTGGCGGGCCCGGCCCGGCGTCGGCCCCGTGGAGCACCAGATCAGCGTGGTCAACAAGTCCGGCGGCCCCATCGTCTTCCGAGGCGACGACATCGAGGCGGCGAACCTGAACCTGGTCGCGGACAAACCCGTGCAGTTCTTCCCCATCCCCAAGGGCGCGGCGAGTTTTGGCCCCGGCGAAGGCACACCGCTTCCCTACCAGATGGTGAAGGTCGGAGCCACGCATGGCATCTATTTCGCCTACGACTACGGGTGCGGGCAGTACCAGGCGACCCGCGATCCGGCCAACCCGCTGCGCGTGAAATGCCGGTTCTGGGTCAGCAACGGGGTCTCGACAACGATTGCGGCCGGCGAAACCTATCATCTGCCGGGCATCATGATCCAACCCTACCAAGGCGACGAGGACGATGCCGCCAACCATTTCCGCAGATGGTTCTGGAACTACGAGATCACGCCGAGCCTCAAGAACAATCCCAACGAACCGCCGATCCAACTCTGCAACCCCCCCGGTCCCGACGGGGATCCGGTCTTCCTGGTCAACCAGGCCAGGACCAACGACTTCGCGAGTTGGGGCGTCGGTTGCTTGAAAACGGACTGGTGGCATTTGAGCAAGGGCCATGCGCGGAGCGATGAAATCGCCGCAGCCCTCCATGCCAAGGGTATCAAACTCTCGCTGTACTTCAACGGGGTCATCCCCCTGAAAGTCCTGCTCGACGAACATGCCAAGTCCGGGTTCGACTACTACCGTTCCGACGACTACGGCAGAGGTCCTGCTTTCAACATGCGGGACTACCACTCCGTTGAGGAGTTCAAACGCAAACTGGAGAAACTGGCCGAGGTCGGCGTGGGTTGGGAGAACTGCTGCAATGGAGGTAATCTGCGTTCGCTCGACATCTGCCGCCGGATGACGTTCATGACACATAGCGACCACTCCGGACTGGCCCCATTCTTCAACCATGTCTATTACTGGTCCTACCTGATGCCGCCCATCCAACTCAAGAACGACTATTGGGTCTGCGAGGGTAACGCAGAGGAGGGTAAAGTCACGGTTGCATGGTTGCGGGGAAATCTGCTCGGCGCCATCTTGACCGGGCCGCCGAACTCCCGTTCCTTCCAGGGTGCGCTCGACCAGATCAAGAAGGTCTTCCATCTGTACAACACCCGGCAACGCCCCATCCTGCGCGGCGCGGACGTCTACCGGATTCTGCCGCCGCCGGCAAAGAACCAGTGGTTCGGGATCCAGTACTACAACACCTTCATCAACAAGGGTTCGGTCCTGCTCTGGCAAAACGGCGGCCCGGCTTCCCAGGTCGTCAAGCTGAAGGGCCTGGACCGCAGTGCAACGTATCAACTGACCTTCGAGGACGCGACCGGGAAGAATGGCTCCTTGACCGGCGCGCGACTGATGGACGAGGGACTGGATGTCCCGATGGGACCCAATGCGTCGGAGATCATCTGGATCGAGAAGGTCCGGAGCGACGCCGGGCCAACACACAAGTAGAGAGAACTGCACGGACAACGAGGACAGGAGGCCGACCCCGGCCTCCATGACTGGAAAGAGAAACGACATGACAGCATCGACAAACAGAATGGCCGCGGAAGCGGCGTCGGCCCAGCCGGCGAACTCGCAGACAAACTCCCACAACGCGACCGTGCCTTTCGCATGGACGGTGAACACGCGGAAACTGCCGATGCTCCACGCCGACCTGGACTACCCGGTCCGGCAAGTCGTGATCGAGGGCGAACTCTGGATGATCTTCGTCCCCGGACGCAAGGCCTATGGGGGCACATGCCCGGTGTTGCGCTTCAAGGGCAAGAATCTCGAACACCTGGAACGCCAGCCGGACGGCACGGCGGACCTCCATGGCGGCTCCGGGCATCTCGGCTGCGGCATGTGGTACGACCAGGACACCAAGACGCTCTACGGTCTCATCCACACCGAATACGCCCACAACAAACAGCAAGGCTGGTGCAGCAAGAAGACCCGTCTGGCCACCAGTACCGACCTCGGTCTGACCTGGAAGCTCGAGGGCGACATCCTGACGCGCGCCTTGCCGGAGGTGCAGGACTATGCCGGCTCGTGTTTCGAGGCCGGGCCGGCGGACTTCGACTTCTACGCCGATGAACGCGGCGGTTATTTCTACGTCACCTGCTGGAACTCGTTTGTTCCCAAGCAGGGGAAGATGAACGGTTTCCTGATGTTCAGCGAGGTTGCCCGCTGCGCCATCGCCGACCGGATGGCGCCGGGCAAGTGGTTCAAGTTCCGCGACAGAGCGTGGACCGAACCGGGTCTGGGCGGCAAGGCGTCGCGGGTCGGGTTCAGCCTGCGCGGCATGTACGGCAACACCATTTACAGCACGCACCTGAAGAAGTATGTGCGCCTCGGCGTCCTGATGGGGATCACCGACAAGCGCGGCATGCCGGCCCAGGGATTCGACGACCGTTCGCTGTGCATCTCCACCTGCACGGATCTGGCCAGACAGGACTGGTCGCCCATGGCCAAACTGGTCCATGAACCGGAGAACGAGTTGTTCGGGTTGACCCTGATGGATGGAAAGGAGGTCGGGCCCGTCTCCTGCGGCCAGACCTTGCGCGCCTATAACTACTGGCACGACCGCGACATGCGCGTGCTGGAGATCGCCTTCAAGGACGGAACGGCGCCAACTCGCTACTTCCCGCCGCACGATTCCTACAACTACGAACCGCACCCGGAGTCGGGCGACCGGCTCGCGGCCCGCAAGACGAAGATCGTCGGCGCGGCGGCGCCGGAGGTGAAGTTCGACGGCGCCGAGTGGGCCGTCGAGAAGAACGAGCACTACTACGAAGGGCAGGGGATGGTGGCCACCAAGGCCGGGCACACCATCCGGTTCACGTTCCAGGGACCCGACATCTATTGGCGCGCCGTAGCCGCCAGGGACGGGGGCAAAGCCGACGTCTTCATCGACGACAAAGTGCAGGAGACGGTTGACTGCTTCTTCCCGGAGTGTTCGTTGCCCTACCAGTTCGCCTTCATCAAGGCCGGACTGGATCCCAAGCGTCCGCACACCATCAGGATCGTCGTGCGCGGCGACAAGAACGCCGCTTCGGAAGGAACAACCATCCGGCACATCGGGTTCGAAGTCAGTCGGACAACACAACTGAACCCTTTGGACCGCTAAACAGACTGACAACACAGACCACCAACCGGAGAAACGCACCATGAAAGATTCCATAGCACCGACTGCCCAAGAGCTGTCGGCTGCCCAGACGTTCTGGGACGCCCACCTGGCTGCTGACGACTGGCCGTTCTCGCTGCTGCTCGACGGCGCGCGCGTCTCCGGTCCAACCGGTTGGACGGTCGAACGCACGATCCGCGAGTTGGACCCCGAACGGCAGGAACTGACCCTCACCGCCCGCCATCCCGACCACGGCCTGGCCCTGCGCTGCGTGGCCGTGCGCTACCGCCGCCATCCGGTGGTGGAGTGGACCCTGCACCTGGATCAGTCGGCCGCTGGTCGCAGCCCGATGGTCAGCGAGGTCCAGGGGGTGGATGCAACCTGGCAGCACGGCAAGGAGCAGCCCTTCCTGGTGCGCACTTTCGAGGGTGACGACCACACCCTGCGCACCAGTTTCCAGCCGCAGGAACATGGCATGTTTCCCGGTCGGCGCCTGACCCTGGCCCCGACCTCGGCTGCTGGGCAGGAACCCGATGGCCGCTGTTCCAGCGGAGCCTTCCCTTACTTCACCATCGAGGAGGCCGGCACCGGTCGCTGTCTGGAGCGGACCCTGGCCAAGGGCTTCCACCTGGCCATCGGATGGCCAGGCCGCTGGACGGCGACCCTCGCCCAGGATCAGGACCGCCTGCGCATCCAGGCCGGCCAGGACCGCGTCCGCTTCCGGCTGGAACCAGGCGAATCCTATCGGGCCCCCCTCATCGCCCTGTGCTTCTTCCAGGGCCCGGACCGTCTGCGGCCCATGAACCTGTGGCGGCGCTGGATGCTTGCGTGCAATCTGCCCCGTCTCAATGGCGTCCTGCCGCCGCCCATGCTGGAGGCATCCACCTGCGGTTTCTTCGACGAGATGGGTCGGGCCACCGAGGCCAACCAGATCGAATACATCGACCGCTACCGGCAGGCCGCCCCGGACCTCACCCACTGGTGGATGGACGCCGGCTGGTATCCCTGCTGGTCGCCTGTCGCGAACAAGAACAAATGGTCGATCACCGGCACCTGGGAAGTTGATCCCAGCCGTTTCCCGCGCGGTCTGCGACCGGTCAGCGATCATGCCCATGCGCAGGGCATCCGCACCATCCTGTGGTTCGAACCGGAACGGGTGGCTGGAACCACCTGGCTCTTCCGCCACAAGCCGCAGTGGTTGCTGTGCCACCAGGACCAGAAACGCTTCCCGCCTGATGCCGGCGACAGTGGGGAGGTCATCGGCACGAACTGCCTCCTTGACCTCGGCAACCCTGAGGCGCGGGGTTGGCTGGTCGAGCGCGTGACCTCGCTGATCGCCAGCGAAGGCATCGACGTCTATCGTCAAGACTTCAACTTCAATCCGTTGCCCTACTGGCGCGACAACGACCGGCCCGGCCGCGAGGGCCTGACCGAGAACCGTCACACCTGCGGGTACCTGGCCTATTGGGATGCCCTGCGGCAGCGCTTCCCCGGCATGCTGCTGGACTCCTGCGCCTCAGGCGGTCGGCGCCTGGATCTGGAGACCATGCGCCGTGGCGTGGCCCTGCATCCCACCGACCACGCCTACCAGGACCTGGAAGCCAAGCAGACCCTGCGCCACAGTCTGTTCGGCTGGCTGCCCTTCTTCGGCGGGCCGGTCCTGCCCATGGACCAGGTTGATGCCTATGCCTTCCGCAGCACCATGGGCCTGAGTACGGTCGTCGGCTTCGATCTGCGTCAGGAACACGATTTGCCGCTCCTGCGCAAACTGACCAGCGAATGGCGCGCGGTGGCCGATCTCTACTACGGCGACTTCTATCCGCTGACCCGATGGACCCTGGCCGAGGACGCCTGGATGGCCTGGCAGTTCCACCGTCCGGAACAGGGCGACGGCCTGATCCAGGTCTTCCGCCGCCGCGACAGCCCGATCGAGAGCGCCTGCTTCCCCCTGCACGGCCTGGATCCCGAGGCCCGCTACGTCTTCCACGACTACGATGTGCCCGGCGCCACCGAGCACCGAGGCGCCGACCTCGCATCCGGCTGGCGCATCGCCATCCCCGAACGCCGCACGGCGCGGTTGATTCGATACTGGAGGCAATCATGAAAACAGAGCAACTCAACTATTGGCTGTTGGCAATGCTGTGCTGGTTCGGGTCGGCGGCATTGGCCGCAGAGGTGCAGCAACAGGCCACACAAGGAGCCAAAGACATGAAGAATGCCTGGATCGTGAAACATCTGATCAACGGCAAGTCGAGTTTGCCATTCTCGTTCACCTACGACGGCCAACCTTCGGCGAAGGTGCTCGCCGGGTGGCCGGCAAAGGTGGCCGACGAACGCCTCGACGCCCAGCGTATGCGGCGGACGATCCAGTGGACCGATCCGAAAACCGGCCTGGAGGTGCGGTGCGTGGTGGTGGACTACGCGGACTACCCGGCCGTGGAGTGGACCGTGTGGTTCAAGAACACCAGCGCGACCAACACGCCGATCCTGGAGAACATCCAGGGACTGGATGCGCAATTCGAGCGCGGC
>CAZTAJ010000121.1:0-12164 GCA_964611575.1 uncultured Verrucomicrobiota bacterium | reverse complement strand
AGGTCCCCGGTGCAAAGGTCGTGGGCCAGGCAGAGACCGTGGCGCAAGCCATCGCCTCCCTGCGGCAACTCAAACCCCATGCCATGATCCTGGACCTTCGACTCCCAGACGGCAATGGCCTGGATGTTCTGCGGTTGGTCCAGCAGGAGCGACTCCCGACAGCGGTGATTATCCTGACCAATTACCCCCATCCCCAGTACGGGAAACGCGCCCGCGCTGCCGGCGCCCACGCGTTTCTCAATAAAGCCAAGGACTTCCCCAGGATCGTCACTCTGCTGCAAGAGTTGATCTCAGGCAGCCCCCAACCCATGCCGCAGGGGGACGCGGGGGCAGTGATCAGCGATCAAAGGACCAGTGAACAGTGATCGAGTAACTGATGACTGGTAACGGGAAAGCAGAGACTATGAATAGGACCCAAGACTCGCCCCCCGCTGCCGCCAACCTGCGCCGCCTCGCCGAAGAGCGACTGAGTGAGAAACAGAGAGGTCGAAAGTCGGATGTCGTCGGTCAGCGTTCGGCGGCCGACGCAGTCCGCCTTACCCACGAACTGCAAGTGCACCAGAATGTGACCGTGGGCCGGGAACTGCGCATGATCGAACTGAAGGCCGAGATCAATGCGTTGCTGAAAGCCGCCGGGCAGCCGGACAAGTACGCAATCGTGGACGAGGATGCGTGATGCGGAAGGATCCCAAACGCAGCGTGCATACCGATGCGCTTGTCCAGATCATGGAACAAAGACAGGGTCTGGATATTTCCGCTTACGAGGGGTCTTTTCTGTGGCAAACGATCGCCTGTCGGCTGGCGGAAACCGGCCTCCAGACCGTGGAGGAGTATGGCAAATGGCTGGCCGGCAACCGGGCAGAGGCCGAAGTGGTCTACCGGTCGCTGCACGTTGGCTACAGCGAGTTCTTTCGCGACCCGCTCGCTTTTGCCTTGCTCGAGCAACAACTTCTGCCCGCAGTGATCGCCGGGAAGAAACAAACCGGTGGAGGCGAGTTGCGGGTCAGGTCGGCGGGCTGTGCCGCCGGTCAGGAAGCCTGGTCAATGGCCATCCTGCTGGATGCGCGCACCGCCAGTCCGGCGGACAGTCTGTATGGCGATTTTGATCTGATTCTCTGCTGCAACCTGCTGTTTTACTACCGGCCGGACGTTCGCCGGCGCATCCTCGACAAGCTTTGCCGGGCGTTATCCCCGGGTGGCTATTTTGTGACCGGCGAGGTGGAGAGGGCTCTCGTGGCAGAACATGCAGGGCTGCGTGTCGTAACGCCACCGGCGGCGGTGTTTCAGACGAATAGGTGATGTATGAAACTGAAGGACCTGAAGATTGGCACGCAACTGCGCCTGGGCC
This sequence comes from uncultured Verrucomicrobiota bacterium, assembly GCA_964611575.1. Classification (GTDB taxonomy): domain Bacteria; phylum Verrucomicrobiota; class Kiritimatiellia; order CAIKKV01; family CAITUY01; genus CAITUY01. Next base: position 10,816 of record CAZTAJ010000121.1, on the reverse strand, counting down.
TCGGCGCCATCCTGCTCCTTGTGGTGGCTCTCGGCGCTGTGGCCTGGATGGAGACGGAGAAACTCTGGCTCAATACGAAGGATCTCTACGAACACCCACTCCAAGTACGCCAGGCCGTGGGCGAACTCCAAGTCCAGGTTCTGGCCATGCATCGGAACATGAAAGACCTGTGCCTGGTCGAGGCTGAACCGGAACGCGAGACTCTCCTTCAGGACATGGACGCCAGGGAGGGCGCGGCTCACCGGCAGTTCACAATCCTTTATGACCGTTATCTGGGGCCGCGTAGCGACATTGAAGAGGCCGAACAGGCCTTCGTTCAGTGGAAAGCCATTCGCGACGAAACCCGCCGCCTGCTGCGGGAAGGCAAGAGCGCCGAGGCGATCAACCGCACCCGACCGACCGGGACGGGTGGCGGCCATGTGGACAGGATCCTCGGTGAACTTAAGCAAGTGAGTGACTTCGCCCACAACAAGGGCGACGAGTTCTTCACGGTGTCCCTGGCGCAGAAAGACACCATCGACCGCCAAGTGGCTGGCCTCGTCACCCTCATCCTGCTGCTGTCCCTGGTCATCGCCTGGCTCCTCCTCAGGGGGATCAAGACTCCGCTCGCGGAGTTGGCGGCGGCGACGGCGGCGTTTCGGCGGGGCAATCTGGATGGCCGGTGCGGGTATGCCTCTGCCAACGAGTTCGGCGCGCTGGCCGCCTCGTTCAACACCATGGCCGCAACCATTCAGACGGAGATGCAGATCAACGAGCAATCGGCCCAACTCGCGAGCGTTATGCTGCGCGAGGAAGAGGCGCATGCATTCTGCCGCGAACTGCTCAAGGCGCTGCTCGAACACACCGGTTCGCAGGTGGGAGCGGTGTATTTCCTGAATGAAGCCAGGACCGCATTCGAGCATTTCGAATCCATCGGCCTGGGCGCCGGCGGGCGCGTCGCCTTTTCCGCCACGGCACTGGAGGGCGAACTGGGCACGGCTCTGGCCACACGCCAAATCCAGCGCATCACCGACATCCCGGCGGATACGCGTTTCGCTTTTGCCGCGGTGAGCGGTGAGTTCCAGCCGCGGGAAATCCTGACCATCCCCGTGCTTTCCGATCACTCGGTGGCGGCCGTGATTTCCCTGGCCAGCGTCCGTGCCTATGATGCGGCATCCGTTCGGCTGCTCAACGACATCTGGAGCATGCTGACCGCCCGCGTGAACGGCCTGCTGGCGTTCAAGAAGATCACAACTTTGGCGGCGACGCTCGAGCGCCAGAACAGCGAACTGGAGGCGCAAAAGAGGGAGCTGGCGGCGCAAGCGACCGAGGTGGCCGGGCAGAACACCGAACTGGAGATGCAGAAACGGCAACTCGACGAGGCCAACCGGCTGAAGAGCGCCATCCTCTCGAACATGAGCCACGAACTGCGCACGCCGCTCAACTCGGTTATCGCCCTGTCGGGCGTCCTGAGCCGCCGGCTCGCCACGACCATCCCGGCGGAGGAATGCGGCTATCTCGAAATCATCGAACGCAACGGCAAGGGATTGCTCACCCTGATCAACGACATCCTCGACCTATCGCGTATCGAGGCGGGCCGCGAGGAACTGAATGTCAGCCGCTGCTCCGTCCGTGAACTGGCTGGCGAACTCGTCGCCATGCTCGAACCGCAAGCGGTTGAAAAGAAGATCGCCCTGCTCAATCAGGTGCCAGCCGATCTGCCGTTGATCGCCACCGATCCCGATAGACTGCGGCATATCCTGCAGAACCTCATCGGCAATGCGGTCAAGTTCACCGAGGTGGGACAGGTTGTGGTTACAGCTGAAGTTCAGAGGGCGGAGGACGAAGGCCGGAGCTCTGCGGATAGAGACCAGCGGTCAGCGGATAGAGACCAGCGCTCCGCGGATAGAGACCAGCGGTCAGTGGATAGAGGCCAGCGGTCAATGGACCGGGACCGGAGGTCAGATGACAGAGATCAAGAGTCCGAGGACAAAGACCAAAGGTCAACGGACAGAGATCAGAAATCCGAGGACAGAGATCAAAGGTCAGCGGACAGAGATCAAAAATCCGAGGACAGAGATCAGAGGGCGGAGGACAGAGAGCAGCGGTCAGAGATGCTTATCACCGTGACCGACACAGGCATCGGCATCGCCGCGGAACAGTTACCGCATATCTTCGACGAGTTTCGCCAGGCCGACGACAGCACCTCCCGCAAGTACGGCGGCACCGGACTGGGGCTGGCCATCGCGAAAAGATACGCCCAGTTGCTCGGCGGCCGCATCACGGTGGAGAGCACACCCGGTCAGGGTTCGATCTTCACCCTCCGGCTGCCGCTGGCACTGGCGTTGCCCGACGGTGTCCAGGCGTGGGAAACCGGACGGTCTTCCAGGGCATCCGTCACCGGGTCAACGCCCGTCCTGTCCGGCCAGGGCCAAACCATCCTGGTGGTCGAGGACAATGAATCCGCCATCATTCAGTTGACTGACATCCTCCATCCCCAGGGCTATCGTGTCCTGGTGGCGCACAACGGCGAGGAGGCCTTGGCGCAGATCGCGCACACCCTGCCCGCCGCCTTGATTCTCGACCTGATGATGCCGGAGGTGGATGGTTTTGCCGTGCTCAAAGCCCTCCGCGACCAGGAACGTACGGCCCGCCTGCCCGTCCTGATCCTGACCGCCAAGCACGTGACCCGGGAAGAGTTGAGTTTTCTCAAGGGTAACCGCATCCACCAGTTGATCCAGAAGGGCGACATCAACAAGGCCGACTTGCTCGCCGAGGTGGCGCTAATGGTCGCGCCCCCGCCAGCCCTGACCTGTGGTGAACGGAGTCGAATCAGCCAGGTTGAAGGGCCTTCCGCATTCCCCATCCGCCGCCGTCCTGCACGTCCCGGCAAGCCTGTTGTCCTGGTCGTGGAAGACAACCCCGACAACCTGCGGACGGCGAGGGCCTTGCTGAAGGACCGCTACCAGGTCATCGAAGCAACAGATGGCCGCGCGGCCGTTGAACAAGCCAGCCGCCACCGGCCCGATATCATTCTCACGGACATCTCGCTGCCCGTTATGGACGGCATTGCAGTGCTGGCAGCGATCAGGGAAGACGAAGCCCTGCGCACCACCCCGGTGATTGCCGTCACTGCCAGCGCGATGAAAGGCGACCGGGAGACGATTCTGGCCCACGGCTTCGATGGGTATCTCTCCAAGCCGATCGATCACGAAGCGCTGATGAAGACCTTGCGGGACATGCTGGACTGAGAATGGGAACCTATGAAGATCCTGGCCATTGACGACAACAAGGACAACCTCACCACGCTGAAGGCCATCGTGAAGGATGTCCTGCCCGCCTGCACGGTGCTCACCGCCCTGAACGGACCCCGCGGGCTCGAACTGGCCCTCGCGGAAGACCCGGACGTCATCCTGCTCGATATCATCATGCCCGGCATGGACGGGTACGAGGTCTGCCGCCGGTTGAAGGCCGACGAACGGTCGCGCCCGATTCCGGTCGTCTTCCTGACCGCGCTACGGACCGACCGTGAAAGCCGCATCCAGGCACTGGATAGCGGGGCCGACGGCTTTCTCGCCAAACCGGTGGATGAACAGGAACTGGTCGCCGAAGTGCGGGCCATGGCCAAGGTTAAGACGGGGATACTCATGCAGCGGGATGAAACGACGCGGCTGGCGTGTCTGGTGGCGGAACGCACGCAATCGCTCCAGCAGAGCCCGCGGTCCTTGCTGAACACGCTGGAAGATATGCGGGCGGAAAACGAAGCGCGCAAGCAGGCGGAGGTGAATGCCAAACGCGAACAAGTCCTCACCAACACCATCATCGACAGTATCCCCGGAACCTTCTACCTGCTCGACGAACACGGCCGCTACGCACGCTGGAACACCTATCAACGCGATGTAATCCTCGGCAAGCCGGAAGACCAGATGGCGGGCATGAATGCGATAGACACCATCCACCCGGAAGACCGCGCCCTCATCCAATCGAGAATCGCGAATGTCTTGCGGGACGGCAAGGAGGAGACCGTGGAAGGCCGGGTACTGTTGCGTGGAGGACCGGCCTTCATATGGATGTTGATGACTGGCCGGCGCATGACAATCGCGGGCCGTCCGTTCCTGGTGGGCACCGGCATCGACATCACCAAGCGCAAGGCGACAGAGCAGGAACTCCTGGAAGCGAAGACCCTCACCGATGCGATCGTGGAAAACATCCCGCTCATGGTCTTCCTCAAAGATGCGACCGACCTGCGTTTCGTCACATTCAATCGCGCGGGCGAGGAACTTCTGGGCTATGACCGCAAGGCCTTGCTCGGCAAGAACAACCTGGATCTTTTCCCTCCCGAACAGGCCGCTAACTTCATGGCCAAGGATCGGGAGGCACTAGCCGAACAGGACATGGTGGACATCCCGGAAGAACCCATCCAGACGGCCAAGAATGGCGAGCGGCTGCTGCATACCCGTAAGGTGTGCATCCGGGGGAGTGATGGGGCCACGAAATACCTGTTGGGCATCTCCGAGGACATCACCGAGCGCAAGCGGGCCGAGAAGGAGCGGGAACAGATGCAGGCGCAACTGATTCAGGCGCAGAAGCTGGAATCCATCGGCGTGCTCGCGAGCGGGGTGGCGCACGAGATCAACAACCCCATCATGGGGGTCATGGGTTATGCGCAACTCATCCATGACCGCTGGGGTGCCGGTGACGCAGACCTGCTGGAGTACGCCACGGAGATCGGCAAGGAGACCGAGCGGGTGGCCACGATCGTCAAGAATCTGCTCTCCTTCGCCAGGCAGAATGAGGATAGCCATGGCAGTCCGGCGCGCCTCCGCGACATTGTTGAAGCCACCCTGTCGCTGATCAGTGCCGTCCTGCGCCACGACCAGGTAAAGCTGGAGGTGGATGTGCCCGCCGACCTGCCCCAGCCGCGCTGTAACAGCCAGCAGATTCAGCAGGTCGTCATGAACCTGGTGACCAACGCGCGCGATGCGCTGAACGTGAGGTATCCGGGGCATGACGCGAACAAGGTCGTGCGGATCAGTGCGCGGATGATCGAGAAGTCAGTGAACAGTAATCAGTCAGCAGTGATCAGTGACATGCGCCGATCACCGATCACCGATCACTCCTCTTCCTCCCGTTGGCTGCGCCTGACCGTCGAGGATCACGGCGCGGGCATTCCGGAAGAGGTGCGGGCGCACATCTTCGAACCGTTCTTTACCACCAAACCGAGAGGCAAAAGCACAGGGCTGGGACTCTCCATCAGTCACGGCATCGTCAACAACCACGGCGGTGAACTGAATGTCGAGAGCGAAGTCGGGCAATGGACGAGGTTCCATGTGGACTTGCCGGTGGAAACAACGTGAAACTCGAACGGCGGCGTAGGGGACGAGACGTGAACACGGAACCCATGAAGGCAGACGAAGTGCGGTACCGAACCCTCTTCGAGACGTCCCGCGATGCCATCATGACCTTGGAGCCGCTCACCCCAATAGAGATCAATGCCGCGATTGTTGGCCGGGGAATTTCCGCCAGGATCTTGTCACTTTGCCGCGACATCACCAAGGGCAAGCGCCAGGCGGCTGAGCGCCGGGAACTTGAGAAGAGAGTGTACGAACGGCAGAAACTGGTCTCGATCGGCACCCTGGCGCGCGGCATGGCGCACGAGATCAACAACCCGATCATGGGGATCGCGAACTACGCCCAACTGATCAAGGACAGGGCGGGGGATCAGGCCGGCTTGGCCGGGTTTGCCGACGAGATTCTCGCGGAAAGCAAGCGGGTGGCCCGGATGACGCACAGCCTGCTGGCCTTCACGCAGCACGACAGCACCCAGGCGCTGGCCCCAGCCACCTTGGCCGATCTCGTCGCCTCCGTACTGGGGCCGGTCGAGGCGGCCGCCCGACAACGCGGCATTGCCTTGGGCTGCGACATCCCCGCGGACCTGCCGGCGGTGGTCTGCCGCAGGAACCGGATCGGCGAAGTCCTGACGGCCCTGCTGGCGAACGCCATGGACGCTTTTGGGGAAGGGTCGCCTGATGCTGGACGCTTCGGAGGCAACGACAAGAAGATCACGATCAGTGTACGGGAAGTAGTGGACAGTCATCGGTCCTCAGTCATCAGTGATCGGTCATCTGGGTCGGTTGCTGACACTGTTCACTGTCCACTGATCACTGATCACTCCTCTTGCCGCCGCATCCTGCGACTGACCGTCGCCGACAACGGACCCGGCATGCAGGCGGACATCCGGGGGCGCACGTTCGATCCGTTCTTCACCACGAAAGACCGCACGCAGCACCCCGGGCTTGGTCTGTGGATTAGCCGGGCCATTGTCCATGAGCACGACGGCCAGATGAGCGTCGAGAGCGAGGTCGGGGAAGGGACGCGGGTGCATGTGGAGTTGCCGGTTCAGGAGGGATGACCATGAAGAAAAGCGCATGGGTGGTTGATGAAAAGCGCCTCAATTGGTCGAGGCGGTAAAGGTCTGCATATGAACAACGTTTCTGAACTTCCGCCTTCAGGTTGCCGTCTTCCAATTTCCAGAGTCCTCGTCGTCGACGACGAGAAGAGCACCCGGCTCAGCGTCCAGGCGTTTTTGCGGGATGCGGGGTACAAAGCCGATGTGGCGGAGGATGCGCAAAGCGCCCAGGCGCTTCTGGCGGACGGGAACTACGATGTGGTGGTATCGGACATCGTCCTGCCCGGGGCCTCCGGGGTGGCGTTGCTGAAAGCAATCCGCAAGACCGCGCCGGACGTCCAGGTGATCATGATGACCGGCGAGCCGACCGTTGCGACGGCGGCCGATGCCGTCCGCGCAGGGGCCTCCGACTACCTGGCCAAGCCGATTTCCAAGGCGGCGATCCTCAAGGCCGTGAATCGGGCGGCTGAGACCAAGAGGGTATGGGACGACAACTGGCGGCTCCAGGCGGAGAACCGCCGGTACCAGGAGAACCTGGAACACATGGTGGCGCAACGGACGACGGAACTGCGCGAGGCCCTGGAGGGGACCATTCGCGCCATGGCGACCACCGTCGAATCAAGAGACCCCTATACTGCGGGGCACGAGCAACGTGTGGCGCGGCTGGCCCGGGCCATCGCGGAAGAACTGGGGCGGCCTGAGGAGCAGGTTCAGGGCACCTACTACGCCGGGTTGGTCCACGACGTGGGCAAGATCGCCGTTCCGGCGGAGATCCTCAGCAAGCCGAGGCCGTTGACCGTGGCGGAGTTCGAGCTGATGAAAACGCATCCCCAGACCGGCTTCGAGATCCTTAAGACGGTGGCGTTCCCCTGGCCGCTGGCTGAGATCATTCTGCAACACCACGAGCGACTGGACGGCTCCGGCTATCCGCGTGGACTGTCGGGGGACAGGCTCTCGCCGGAGGCGCGCATCCTTGCCGTGGCGGACGTGGTTGAGGCCATGGCGAGTCATCGGCCCTACCGCCCGGCCCTGGGCATTGACGCGGCACTCCAGGAAATCATCGGCAAACGGGCCACGCAATTCGATCCCGATGCCGTGGATGCCTGCGTGCGACTGTTCCGGGAGAAAGGGTTCAAACTGGACGATTCCACGATGGCCACCGGAGGCGCCCGATAAGCGAATTCGCCAATAAAGGAGAGACGGGTCCTGGTGGTCGACGATGACGGGGCCTGCCGCTAACGCCATGAACAACCGGGATCCATCCCATTCAACGCACACGATCCTCGTCGTGGATGACGACCCCGCTTCTCGCGAGTTGCTCACCGAGGTGCTTTCCGCGGAAGGCTACGACGTGAGAATTGCGGCCGGCGGCATGGAGGGTTTGAGCATGGCGGCCAGCGTTCCGCCGGATCTTATCCTGTTGGACGTGATGATGCCGGTCATGAACGGCTACGAGGTGTGCCGGCAGATCAGAACCGACCCCCTGTTGCAGGAAACGCCCGTCGTGCTCGTCACCTCGCTGAACGACGCGAACGCAAGACTGCGCGGCATCGAGGCCGGCGCCGACGATTTCGTGTCCAAGCCCTTCGACCTGTCCGAACTCCGTGCCCGGGTCCGCAACATCGCGCAACTCAACCGCTACCGTAAACTCGTGACGCAACGCGCGGAATTTCAGCGACGACTCGCCGAGGCGGAAGACGCCTGCGATCTGATGCTGGAAAGCTGGGCTCGCACTTTGGAATGGCGCGGCGTGGAAGCCGCGGGGCACTCGCGGCGGGTGGCGGCTTTGACCGTCGAACTCGCGCGTGAACTGAAGGTTCCGGCGGAGGAACTTGCGGCGATCCGCCGCGGCGCGATCCTGCACGATATCGGGGAGTCCGTCATGGCGGACGAGGTGCTACTGAAGCCGGCGGCCTTGAGCGAAGACGAGTGGGCCACCGTCCACAAACATCCGCTCTACGCGGAGGAGTTGCTTGGCTCAATCGCCATCTTGAGGCCCGCGCTGGCGATTCCCTTCCATCATCATGAACGGTGGGACGGGTCCGGTTACCCGAACGGCGCGAAGGGGCACGACATTCCCTTGCCCGCCCGCCTGTTTGCCGTCGTGGACGTGTGGGACGCGCTCTGCGCCCACCGACCCTACCGGCGGGCTTGGCCCCGTGAGAAGGCTCGCGCTTACCTCCAGGACCAGGCCGGCCTACTGTTCGACCCGGAGGTCGTGGCGGCGTTCATGAACGTACTGTCGCGCGGGTCGCCCGATGGACTTGAACCACCGGCGGCCGTACCGGAGCCCGACCTCGCCACGGGCGAAGCCTCTCTCCCATCGCCTCGCACTCTCTCCGTGATCCACCGCGGCGCCTGGGGGCATCTCGCCATTGCGGCTGCGCTCATCACGGGTCTGCCGTTCTGCATTCTGTGCTGGTTGTGGGTCAACAGTGGCCCGGGTCAGGAACTGCCCCAGGCTGCTCGCTGGACGGCCAGCCTGGTGGCGGGACTCGTCATCCTGCTGGGATATGCCATGCTGGCCAAGTATCCCGCCAATATTGTCCGGCTGCGCCGCTATCTCAGGGATCTGGCCAGCGACCGGGTTCCCGTCAGTTTGGTCCTGTCGACCGACGAGGATGACTTGACCGCCATCCGGCGGTACATGGGCGATCTGGTGCGACAGGCCGAGGAACGAGTGCGCACGACGGAAGCCCGGCAAACCAGCGTGCTCGAAGCGGAGCGCCAGCGCGTGATGATCGAGAGCCTTGGCGCGATCTGCCACCATCTGGGCCAACCCGCCACCATGATCGGAGCGGGCCTGTACATGATGAGAAAGCAACCCGCTTCCCCGGAACTGAAGGCCTTGATCGCCGAGTGCCAGCAGTCGTTCGAAACCCTGACGAAGATTCATGACCGCCTCCATGCGATCACCCAATACCGTACGGGCGCGTACCTGACGGCCGAAGCGGCATACATCACTTCAGGGCCGCGCATCCTGGAAGTCTGAGAGTAGGGTTTTAACCGATAGGCAGCAACCGGCAACACGTGACCGCTCAAAGGCACTTACCACCCGCGAGTCCGAGGTCCTGCAGTTGATTGCTGAAGGACATACGAGCAAGCAAATCGGCCCCCAACTCGCCATGGCCGTGAACACCGTTCACGCTCATCGCAACCATCTCATGGCCAAACTCGATCTTCACAGCCAAAACGACGTGTTCCGTTATGCCGTTAAAGAAGGACTCGTGAAACTGTAGCCATTTGGTGCCGGGCTCAGTCGGTCAAAAAGGGCGTCAACCGACTGCCGGTCCCGGATTTCGGCAGGCATTCGGTCCAGTTCCACCATGGCGGCCGCCTTGGAATCCTCGGCCGCCTTCTTACCCTCGGTTGGCACTGCAGGGCAGACGCATCTAAGCCGCTTTCGAGTCCCCGACCTGGAATATTCTCGGGGTCGGGGTCGGAATCGCTATCGGAATCGACGTCCTTCGGCGGTACCGTTACCCGAAAACGAGCGCCCCACTGCATTCGATTCCGATACCGATACCGACTCCGACCCTGAAATGGCAGAACAGGGTTAGATGCGTTTGCTCTCGGCTGGCACTGCAACGCCAGTTGACCGAAACCCCTCGGGCGTGACCACCAGCGCGATCACCACCTGCACACAGTCCGAATTGGCCTTTTCGCGCTCCGGTCCCTGAAAATAGACGAAACCCACCGCCAGTTGAGAAAGTCGGGCTAGAAGGGCATTCAGGACATCGTGGATTGGCTGGCCGGCCAGCACCCGACCGACGACGGACATGTACCACACAAGGATTGCGTTCTCAACGTCGCCGGATCACGGGCCACCAAGGCGCCGGGCATCGATCGCGAGGTGATGATCTACATGGTCGACGTCATCAGCAAGGCGACGCAAAACAGTAATGGAATCATCAGACCAACAACAAACGTCTCGTCATCTGCGGGACCGTGGGAATTAACGACCAAAACATAGACGTAACACCTCAGTCACGACAGGGCCGCTTGGGTAGGGACGGCTCTCCGAGCCGTCCGCGGCGGCCAGGGGACTGGCCGCCCTACCAGGAAGCCCCTCGCGTGACTGAGGGGGTACACATAGACCACTATTCCTGTTGCATTCAGGGGGGGGGGGGGGTAAATTGCCCTGTAAGACTGCCGATTGCACATTTGCGCTTGCAGAGCCCCGATACTTTAACAGGTGAACGCCATGAGACACAATACACGAGCCGGGCAAAGGAAAGTCGCCACTCCCACTCCCACTCCTACACCCGCAGACTCCCTCCCTCCCGCTCAGACCGCGTTCCCCATCGTCGGTATCGGCGCGTCCGCCGGCGGTCTGGCGGCTTTCGAGGCCTTCTTCTCCGGCATGCCGGCCCTCGGCGACCCCGGCATGGCCTTTGTGCTCGTCCAGCACCTGGCCCCGGACCACAA
>CAZTAJ010000120.1:0-12292 GCA_964611575.1 uncultured Verrucomicrobiota bacterium | reverse complement strand
ATGGGCAGCCCGGTGTAACCGTGGTGACCGCGACTGGTGTCGGTCACCTTGAACCTCGCCAGTCTCAACATGCCCGACAGTACCACGGCCGAGGTCATTACCACGCGCCACACCGCCCGGTTGATGTCCTGCGGCACGTTGCCGGTCAACATGACCACGTATACCAGCAGGGCGGGCGCGAGGCCGAATGCCGTCAAGTCGACATAGGTGTCCAGTTCGGCGCCCAGTTCCGTGCAACCGTTCAGGCGGCGCGCCACGTTGCCGTCCATTCCGTCGAGGATCATAGCCAGCATGATCAGCAGGGCGGCCCAGCGATGCATCATGCCGGCCTTGGCGAGCGGTTCACCCATGCTTTCGAGCGTCATCAGGATGCTGAAGAATCCGCACAGCATGGCGAGCAACGTGATCGTCAGCGGGATCTTATGGCGCCAGGTCAGGCCTGGCATCATGGCGTCACCTTGGATTTCAGCCGTGCCACGACCGTCTCGCCTGCCCGGACTTTCATTCCCTTGGTCACCACCACCTCCACATCCTCCTTCGGGAACACCATATCCAGTCGCGACCCGAACTTCATCATGCCGATGCTGTCGCCCTTGTTCAACACCTGGCCGGGTTCGAGCCAGTATACCACCCGCCGTGCGATGGGGCCGACGATCTGGTGGACGATGCAGGAGGTCTGCGAGCCGCGGATGACGATCGTGCTGTGCTGGTTGAACTCGGACGACTTCTCGAGGAACGTGAAGTACCGCGCTCCGGCAAAGTATTGGGCAAACTCCACCGTGCCGTCGATCGGCGCGCGGTTCACGTGCACGTCAAACAGGCTGAGGAAGATACTGATCCGGACGGAATTGGTCTTCAGGAAGTCCGGCTCCTGAATCTCCACCACCGACATGATGGTGCCGTCCGCGCCGGCCACGATCAGTGCGGGGTCGGCCGGCGCCTGCCGCGGGGGATCGCGGAAGAAATACAGCATGTAGATCCCGAGCAGCACGGCGACCACGCCCCCGGTGGCCAGCGCCCTGCCGCGCGACACGCGCACCAGGCGGATGACGCCGAATACGATCGCTCCCAGGGCAAGCGACACAACCAGAAACGGGATTACTTCAGGTCTGAAAGCCATACTGTCACCTCCGAAGCTTGAATAATGCTCAAAGACCCCATGCTTTGTCAATGCCGTGCAGCACTGTGCGCAGGGTGCTGCAAAGGCCGCATTGCGTCCCGAGGTATCGTCCTGTTCCTTGACAGCCGGAGGCGGGCTTGTGAAACCCGCCAGTCAAGGGGCGGCGTTTCGCGGCTACAATGTGGTCCTGACGATGCGCGGCGTCGAAATCTTGAAGTGAGCTTAGATTCGGGGATATCCCGGTCAGCTTTCGGCGCCCGTGGCGGCGAGGACTTGTTCCGCCGCCCGCATGCCGTCAATCGCCGAACTGACGATGCCGCCCGCATAGCCGGCTCCTTCGCCGGCGGGAAACAGGCCCTGTGTGCCGGCTGACTCGCCATTCGGCCCGCGCACCATCCACACCGGACTGGAACTGCGGGTCTCCGGGGCATAGAGGACCGCGTTGTCCAGCCGGACCCCGTTCAGTTCCTTCAGCATGGCCGGCAGGGCGCGTTCCAGAGTGTGTGTGACGCTCTCCGGCAGCAGGTCGCGAAACTCAACCGGGACAACCGGATTACAGGAGCCGTCCGGCGGCAATTCCGCGGAACACCGGCGGGCGAGAAAGTCGACGAGGCGGACGGCGGGCACTGCATAGCGGCTCCCGGCCGCTGCGAAGGCTTTGCGTTCCAGTTCGCGCTGAAAGGCCACGCCCGCCAGGGCCGGGATCGGGTGTTCCGGATAGTCCGGCAGGTCCACCGGCACCAGAAATGCGGCATTGCCTTTGGGTAAGGACCGCTTGGAATAACTCATGCCATTGGTGGTAAACAGGCCGGGTTCGGAAGCGCAGGCGATCACCTTCCCCCCGGGGCACATGCAGAAGCTGTAGCAGGCGCGAACGCCGGGTTCCGCCCGCCGGGTCAGCCGGAAACTGGCGGCGCCGAGCAGGGGGTTGCCGGCAAAGCGGCCATACTGGGCGCGGTCAATGGCCGCCTGAGGCACTTCCAGACGCACCCCGACGGCGAAGGGTTTGGCTGTCAACGCGACCCCCGCCGCCGCGAGCGCTTCGTAAACGTCCCGTGCGCTATGTCCGACAGCCAGGATACAGTGTGAGCAAGCCAGTTCCTGCCCGTTTACCGTGACGGCCTCCAATCGGCCGTTCCGGATGACCAGCGTTTCCAGGCGCGATTGGAAGCGCACCTCTCCGCCTGCCGCCAAAATGCGTTCGCGCAGGCGCGGCACCACGGTGAGCAGGGCATCGCTGCCCACGTGAGGTTCGGCATCGACCAGCACGCTTTCCTCCGCCCCGCACGCGTGCAGCAGCCGCATGAACTCCCGGATCCGGCCCCGTTCCTTGCTGCGGGCGGTTAACTTGCCGTCCGAGAACAGGCCGGCGCCGCCCTCGCCGTAGAGCGCATTGCTCTCCGGATCGAGCGTGCCGTCCTTCCAGAACCGGGCCACCTTGGGAGCCCGCAGGCGGGCATCTTCGCCGCGTTCGATGAGAATCGGGCGGGCCCCGGCCACTGCCAGCGTGTAGGCGGCCATGAGCCCGGCGGGCCCCGTGCCCACGACGATCGGACGCGGCTTGATGGGGCGGGACAGGATCTGCCGCGTTGCGGGCGCGTCGGCAGGCGCATCCAGGCACTCAATGCCCGGCTGATGGGCGTTCTTGGGCAGGACATCCAGGGCCAGGTCGGCCTCCACCGTCACGACATACACGGGTGCCGGGTTACGGGGCCGCGCATCGAGAGAACGGCGGACGACGGTCAGATTCGAGAGTTGGGACGGCAGGCAGGCGACCCGGCGGCTGACCCGATGCAACAGGACGACGGTATCGTAGTCGAGCGGGACGCTGATCTGTTGAACCTGTATGCGCATGAAGAGTCCCGGACCGGATAAGGAGTCTTACGGCTTGCGTTCCGAAGGATTGTCCTCGCGGGACCCCGGCCCGGCCGGCGGCTGCCGGAAGCTCGACCAGAGCATCTGCATACCGATGACCAGGACCAGGATGGCGAAGATCCGGGTCAGGGTGACGTTGGAGAAGCTCTTCAGCCAGCCGGCGGCGAACCAGGCCGCCATGGCCGCGGCGAGGCCGGTCGCCAGCGCCACCGGCCAATTAACCAGGTGACTGGAACTGTTTCTCAGCGAAGCCGCCAACGCCGTCAGGATGATCGCCACCAGGCTGGTGGCGACTGCTTCCTTCTGGCCGAGTTTCAGCAGACAGACGAAAGCCGGCACCATGATGATTCCGCCGCCGACGCCGCAGAGGGCGGAAACGATGCCAGTGGCCAAACCGATGAAGACGCAGAGCAGTTGCACCATGGGATTACCATACACTATTCACGACTCGCATGTCGTGGGTCCGTTCGTTCCGGGTGGGTCATTGGCGGGTGATCACTTCCACTGACCGGCGTCGGTGTCCGGGTCCTGGAAGAGCTCGGTCAATGCCTTCTTTTCGACAATGCCGCCCGTCGGGTCGGATTCCGGCGGCGACAGTTCCCATTTCTGGGTGGGGAAGACAGGGGTCTTGAATTCCGCCTGGCCGATGTTGTGCGTCTTTTCCTGAAACTCCATGCAGGCGCGGATGCAGCCCTTGGCGCCGCACACGGCGAGGTAGCCGCAATGCGCCGAGATCTGCTTGATGTAAGGGGAACCCATCGTGCCCGGGAATTCGGGGTTCTGCCGGCCCCATCCAGCCAGGCCCAGCGAGTGGGTGATTTTGTAAGCCAGTTCCTCCGACATCGTGGTCTTGGTGATGTCCAGATTGAAGCCAGGGAAGTAACGCTTCAGGAAGGGCGAAGCCTTGTAGTTGATGCCGTGGTGGGTGGCGGTGCAGCGTCCCATGTTGACATCGCCCCACTCGTACTCCTGATCATCGAGACGGATCTTGATGCTCGGTCCGTTGCGCCCGGGAATGGCGGCGCCGGGACAATCCGGGACGCATTTCATGCACCGTTTGCACAGCGTACCGGGTTTGATCATTTGGTCCGGTTCGAGCACGGCATCGGTGAGGATGTTGCCGATGCGCACGCGGGGTCCGTAGACCGGGTGGATGAAGACCTTGGACCACCCGATCTCCCCCAGGCCGCACGCCACGGCGGCGATGCGGATGTTGAGATTGATCTCCGGCGCCGGGCGCCCGGGAATCGGATCGGGATGGTTTGGATAACCCTCGGGCACCCCGGGATAGACCGGGACAGCCTCATAGCCATGATCCTCGATAAACCGGGCGAGTTCCTCGGTCACCAGCGGTCGGAACAGGGTGTTCAGACGATTGTAGGCGTAGTAGGTGTAGTTGTTCCAGTGCGTGCCCTCGGTGATGCCGCGGTAGGTGCTCCGCGGGATGGGCTGAACGATGGAAATCACCGATTTGCAGTCGGGAAAGATGTTGGCCGGGTGCATGCGTTCCGGCGCTCCGGAAAAGCGCGAGATCGGGGCGATGCCCACGATCTCGACGCCGCCCCCGCCCCCGCCGATCTTCTTCGCGAGATCCTTGATCATCCGTGCTGTCAGTATGGTTTCGGACATGGTGTGGGTCTCCGGGATCACGACACTTTGTTGCCCAGGATATCGCGCCCCCAGGGCGCGGATTGTCGGAAGGGGTTGGCGAACTGCTCGTGCGCGGAACCGCGCGCCTCCA
Organism: uncultured Verrucomicrobiota bacterium; assembly: GCA_964611575.1. Lineage (GTDB taxonomy): Bacteria > Verrucomicrobiota > Kiritimatiellia > CAIKKV01 > CAITUY01 > CAITUY01. The sequence continues at coordinate 7,556 of CAZTAJ010000120.1, read as the reverse complement.
GTGCGGCGATGCAGGCGCGCGAGCAGGCAGCCGCGAGGCGCTCCACGGTGTTGAAGCGCCCTTCGTTGGTCTGGATGGCGCCGTTGCGGCAGCTCAGGCAGTGTGCATTGTTGCGGGCCGCCACCGGGCGTTCGCACCCGGCCAGGCCAAAGGGTCGTGCGGTCTTGGCGTTCAACGCCCCGAGCGGACAGGCCGTGGCGCAAGCGCCGCAGTCGTCGCACAGGCGCGGTTTAAAGGGCGCATCCGCCTCGATATCCGCATCCGTCAACAGCATGGCAAAACGCTGACGCGGGCCGAACTCGGGCGTCAGGAAGAGCCCGTGCAAGCCGGTTTCGCCCAGTCCCGCCGCCTGCGCCAGGATGCGATACCGAAGCATCACGTTGGGGGCGGGCTTGTCGGGGGCAACGGGCACGCCGACGGGTTGGCCGTCGCAATCGTAGGCAAAGAGGGGGACCGCTTCGAAGCCCCGCGCCTCCATCCAGAGCGTGATGTCATAGGTGGTCTTGCTGAGGAAATTGTCTTCCAGCGTCATGAATCCGAATGTCGGAAACGCGTTGTCAAACTCCGTGCCCTGCTCGATGCCGCGCAACGCTCCGCGCAGGACCTTGCGCGCGACCACGATCACGGCTTTGGCCTGAGGGAAGATGGAGAGCGGGTTCTCGTCCGCCGGGAGGTAGCGCAGGGAATCGGTCGAGGCAATGCCGACCAGATCCGCGCCGAAACGTCTGGCCGCCGCTTTGAGTTCAGGGGACGTCATGGTCATGCTCCTTGTCTGGAAAGTGGGTGAAGAGTGGCCTTACCGTCCAAGTCCCGCGTCCAGACCGAACGCTGGCGGAAGGGCGCTTTGAAGCGGGCGCCGACCTTGCCTTCCAGGGCGACCATGCAGGCGCGTCCGCAGGAGGCGGCAAGGCGGTCCAGGGTTTCGAAGGCGTTCCCGTATCCGTGGATTCTGCCGTTGGCGCAGACCCCGCAGCGCTGCGTGTCCATGGCGTATGCCGCGCCGCCCGTCTCCTTCAGGGCTTGCAGCGGGCAGGCTTTCAGGCAGGCCTCGCAGCCGGAACAGAAGTCGAGATCGATGATCGGGTCTCCCTGCAGGTTCAGGTCGGTCAGGATCAGGCCGAAACGCTGGCGGTGGCCATACTCCTTGGTCAGGAAGAAACCGCCCTTTCCAACCGTTCCGAGGCCTGCCGCGTGGGCCAGCGCTTTGCAGTCCAATCTGACGTTGGCGGCCACGCCTGTGTTGCCAATCACCTTGTTTTCGCCGCCGGCCTGTCCGCCGAAAAGCGGCACGGCCTCTGAGCCCGTCGCCTCGATTGCGCATGCCAACTGGTGGGTCGTGCGTGACAGGAAATCATTCTCCTGCCAGCTGGCGCCGTACATGCCGTAGGTGTTCCAGAAACTGGTGCCTTCCTCGACGCCCCGGAACGCGCCGCGCAGGATCCGCCGCCCGATCACGATCACCGATTGGCATTTCGGGAGGATCGACCGCGGGTTGTTGGCAGGGGGAAATGCCGCCCACCGTCCGGCCGGCGCGATACCGACCAGATCCGCGCCGCACTGGCGCGCCTGGATTTTGAGCTCGGCTGTGTTCATTCTGTGAGTTCTCCTGTCGGAAACGGGTTTAGTCGGTGAACGGACATCCCAGGGCAAAACATAGCGCGCGTGCTGTGCGTCTGACGGTTTGTTCGATGTTGGGGGAAAGGGAGGCGCCGGCAGGAAGCTGGACCCCGATGGCCCCGCAGAAGAATTCACCGGCGCGGAACAGGGGCGCTGCCACAGCCAGGATGCCCTGCTCCTGGCGAACCGCGAACCGGTTTTCACGGATCTGACTGAATTCCGCCTGCCAGACATCCAGCGGCTCTATTGTGGCGTCCGGCGCGAGGGAGGCTCGGATGCGTTCCAGATCCTGGGGGGAGGCGAAGGCGGCGCACACCTTGCCGCACGCGCTGTGGAAGACGGAATGCAGCTGGCCGATGACCACCCCCAGTTCGGCGGCGGAGTCGCGCGGCCAGACGGCGTCCACGATGATGGATCGCCCCTGCCAGGGGGCTGAGAGGTAGGCGTGGGCATGTAGATCCTCTGCCAGTTGGGCGGCAAAGGGATGTCCCGCCTGGCGTAAGTCCAGATGCATCAGGCGCGCGTGGGCCAGGCAAAGGAGCTTCAGACTTACCCGGTACTTGCGTGTTTTGGGCGACTGCTCCAGATGGCCTGTCTGCAGCAGCGTCTTGAGCAACCGGCAGACATGACTGGAAGGCAATCCGGCCTGAGCAGCCAATTCCTTGACCGAGACCTCATCGCCGTGTTCCGCCAGCATTTCAAGCAGGCGAAACCCGTTCTGCAAGGTGTTATTCATGGCGAAATTAATTCTGCAATACAGAATAAGTACCGTCATTATGCCGCATGCTAGAATGATGTCAATGACATTTATATACCCATGTAATATGGACTTGAGAATCAGGCTGACCAGACGCCCGGGTTCAGGGGCGAACATTAAGCGCGGCGATGTTGGCGGAGTGCTGGCGCATGCTGACGGGTGGCCCCAGGATTTCGGCCGCGATGATCGCATGGCGGAGGCCCTCGAGTGAGCGCAGCGCGCCCATGCGCGGCGAACTGAGAACGGGCGACGCGCCTGATCCGGTGGCGACGAGCGGGCGGCTGTCAGGGATCACGTACTGAGATGCGTCCGCATCGATGGGTGGCGTGGCGACGGCCAGAGCGGGTGTCGGCAGGGGAAGTTGGATTACGGTTCGTTCCGGTGGCGGTCTGGGTGCACGGCGCGGAACGGGTGGCGGTGTTGTCGTCCGGGGACGTTGAAAGGTGCCAGCGGGTTTGGCTTCCGGTTCGGTCTCCTCCGATGGCGCGTCAAGCCCCTTCTCCAGGGTTTCGAAGAACTTGCGCAGTTCCGATTGCGGGTCGCGCGGGCTGCCGCCCCCCCCCACCATGGGTGGCGGCTGTGTGCGGCGGTCAACCTTCTTCCGGTTGCTGATGACCGACAGCCAGATCCAGATGGCGACGGCGACGAGACCGAAGACGGTATCGCCGCCGATCGCGAATGTGTGGATGAGGGGCATGGGAGAGGGATGGTGTTCGGCGTTCGGTGTTCAGCCTGGGTTCAGGGTTCGGGGTTCAGGCTGGAATAGGTTGAGCATCAGTGTCTTAAACTTCCTGAACCCTGAACCCTGGTTTCCAGGGCGGTTCTGCCGCCCCCCCCTCATTTACGCATTCTGCGGCTTGTGGGCATCACCGTTTTCGCCGGAGATCGACCGGCGCATATCGGTGTCGGCCTGCACGTTCTGCAGGCGATAGTAGTCCATGACGCCCATGTTGCCGCTGCGGAAGGCTTCGGCCATGGCTTTGGGCACCTCGGCCTGCGATTCGACCACGCGGGCCTGCATCTCCTGCACCAGAGCGCGCATTTCCTGCTCGCGGGCCACGGCCATGGCGCGGCGGCCTTCGGCCTCGGCCTGACGCAGTTTCTTGTCGGCCTCGGCGCGCTCGGTCTCCAGCATGGCGCCCACGTTGGCGACATCTTTGGCGCCGGTGCCGGCGACACTGATGTCGGCGATATCGATCGAGACGATCTCGAAGGCGGTCTGTGAATCGAGTCCGCTATCCAGTACGCGCCGCGAGATGTGGTCGGGGTTCGCCAGCACTTCCTTGTAGGTCGCGGAGGAGCCAATGGCGCTGACGATGCCCTGGCCAACGCGGGCGATGATCGTTTCCTCGCCGGCGCCGCCGACGAGTTGTTCGAGGTTCGTGCGCACCGTAACGCGTGCCTTGACGAGCAGGCGGATGCCGTCCTTGGCCACGGCGTCGAGCATGGTCGCCTGGCTCTTGTGCGGGTCCGGGCAGTCAATGACCTTCGGGATGACACTGGTCCGGACCGATTCGTAGACGTCGCGTCCGGCGAGGTCGATGGCGGCGGCCTTCTGGAAACTGAGTTCGATAGCCGCCTTGTCGGCGGAGATCAGACCCTGTACGACGTTGACGACGTTGCCGCCGGCCAGGTAGTGCGCCTCCAGCATGTCGGTTGACAGGTTCAAGCCGGCCTTGATGAGCCGGATACGGGCATCGACGATTAGCGACGGCGGCACCCGGCGCAGTTTCATGCCGACCAGTGCGGTGACCGAGACGCGGGCGCCGGACATCAGTGCGCGCACCCACACCTTGAGGAAATAGAAGAATACGCCCAGCAGGATGAACGCCACGATGGCGATCAGGATGACAGCGATACCCATAAGACTACCCAGTGGTCCACCCATATACAGCTCCTTTCGACTTATCTCCAAAGCGGATTTGCATCCGCACGTTTCGTGCTGCCTGCGACTACGGTTTGTTGCCGGGCAACGGCGGCGGTCCGCCTGGCGGTGTCACCGCGAGTACGGGCACCCGGCGGTCCAGAACCGTTCCGACCATAGCGCCTACCCCCATGAAGGTAAAGGCAAACCACGCGGCGGTGCTGAGGGGAAACGGCAGGTTGACCGCCGTATAGATCAACAGCAGGCCCAAGGCGAGCACCGGCATCAGGGCCTGGGGCGCGGTCGGATGGAGCCGCCGGATGAGGACGCGCGCGAGGTGGAAGGCGGCAATGGCCTTGCCGAAGTAGAGGAGCAGGGCATAAACGAGCAGGACCATGATGCCGAGCGGGATCCCGACGAGGGTGAACATCAGCAGGACCGCAAGCATCGGGATCAGGGCGCAGGCCGCGAAGCCGATCAACACGGCGCGCCACACGGACTGGTCAAGGCGGGCGACGCTCGCCAGCGCAAACGCCGGCAGGAGGCTGAACAGGAGCAGACCGGCGAGCAGCGCGCCGAGGAAGAGCCCCAACTGCAGGATCAGCGTGTTCAGGCCAACAGGGGACGTTTCCGTCGCCGGTGGCGGAGACAGGCGGGTGACCTGGCCTGTCACTTTGACCCGCGGATCGAGCACCAGGTCCGCCCCATCGCTGAGGTAGGCCAGGTTGCCGCCGATTTCCGTGTCGGGCGCGATCGTGATGCTGGCCGCCGTAATGGCAACATTGCCGGTGATGTGCCCGCCCAGCACAACCTTTTGGGCGCGGAACGTGGCATTGCCATCCACCCGTCCTTGCGCGATCACATCGCGGGCCAGAACCATGACATTGCCGGCGACCGTGGAGGGGGCATCGAGATGCACGGCGTTGGCGATGGCCAGGAGGTTCCGGCCCACCGACCCCATGACGTGTACGGTGCGCAGACCTGCCAGGCGCGCATGGTCCCGCGCTGCCCCGGTCAACTCGACGTCGTCGCCGAGCGCCCACACATCCCCATTCATGACACCCCCCAGGCGGATGGCGGCCGTGGCATTGGTCGATGCCGCGGACGTCCCGGGATTCGAGAGCAGGAAGAGGTCGTCGTCGGTCGTGCCGAGCAGGGTAATCGTGGCCGCGTGGAGCCAGGTTTCGGCCTGGAGCGTGTCGTTTGAGGCCAGGCAATAGTCTCCCGTTGGCGGCCCGGAAGCGGCGTGACCGGCGCAGGCCAGGATCGACAACAGGAGAATCAAACCCAAGCGACGCGCCTTCATGAACCCTGCTTCCTTACGATCACGCGATTACCTTCCACCCGCACGACCTGAATCGGCGTGCCCCGGGGCACCAGGCTGCCTTCCGTAATGACGTCGATGCGCTTGCCGTCGATCAGGGCGAAGCCGGCAGGCCGCAATTCGGATTGCGCCACGCCGTCCTTGCCGACCAATCCGGCGTGGGAGTCGGATGACTTGAACGTCCTGCCGTCCTCGCTGAGCGTCATGCTGCGCCCGATCGGCGAGCGCGGGAAGAACTTGATCCAGAGGACGACGACGACACCCAGAAGCAACACCACGCTCGCGGTCACATATCCGCCGAGAACCGGGCTGATCGTAAAGGCCATCCAGCAACCGGCGGCAAGACAGCACGCGCCCAGGGTGCCGATGACGGCGCCCGGCACGAATATCTCAGCGCCGATCAGGAGCATCCCCGCCGCCAGCAGAGCAATCAAGATCGTGTAACTTCCCATTCCGCTTTCCATGATGTACCTCACAACATTGGGTTGGACGGCTCGACGATAATCCGGCTGCCATGCGCTTCCGTGATGACGAGGATTGAACCTGCATCGATGAATCCGCCGCGGCTCACGACATTGAGGCGCTGGGTGTCGAACCGCGCCACGCCGGCCGGGCGCAGGGCAGTCTCGGCGACTCCGCGCCGGCCCACCAGCGCGGTGGTATCGGCCGAAGCGGAGAACCCGGCGCTACGGGCGGTGGAACTCTCCAGCACGAGGTGATGGAAGGCCTGGGTTCGCGGCAGAAAGCGGCTGGCGATCCAGAGTCCGACGGCGGATAGAATGCCCGCCAGGCCGAGGTTCATGAGCGGCAGACGGACCTGGGGCGTCGTTGGCCACCAGGGACCGCCGGGGTAGTGTTCCACCATCGCCATGAAGATGGCGGCTGCCATCAGCAGAATGCCGCCGACGCCCACGAAGCCGAAGCCGGGAATGAGGAAGATCTCGACCACCAGCAGCGCCAGCCCGAGGGCGAAGAGCGCGATTTCCTCCATGCCGGCCAGTCCGGCGATATGGTAGCCCCAGAACCAGACAGCCAGCAGCGAGATGCCGAGAATGCCCGGCAGGCCGAACCCGGGGGTCTTGAACTCGATGTAGAGCCCAAGCAAGCCGAGGCCCAGAATGATTACGGAGAACGACTCGATGAAGCGCGCGATCTCCTCCGCCATGGTTACGGTCAGTTCAAGGCGGGGGCTGGCGCCGTGCCCGATTCGTGCCAGCAATTCGTCCAGGTCGGCCACCGTGCCTTCGGACAGCAGGGCGCGTTTGGTGGGGCCGACCAGGCGTTCGGCGTCCTTGTTGGTGAGCGTCAGGAGGCGGCCTTTCTTCGAGATCACCTCATCGCCGATCTTGTATTCGGAATCACGCCGGACCATGGCTTCGGCCAGTTGCGGGTCGTGACCCTTGTGCTGGGCGGCGGCGCGGATCATGGCGGCCACGTAGGAAGTCGATTTCTCCTCGACGGACTCGGACATCGGTTCCACGTTGCCGAACATGGAGAGCATGATCGGCATGGCGTCGCCGATCTTGCTGCCGGGCGCCATGTAGATGTGGTCGGTACCCATGGCGATGATCGCTCCGGCCGAGATGGCGTTGGGGTTGACGAAACTGTAGGTGGGAACGTCGAGATCCCGCAGCATGTTGAGGATTTCCTCGGCGGAATCGAGTCGGCCGCCGGGCGTGTCGAAATCGAACACCACGGCGGCGGCGTCGTTATCCAAGGCCTCGTTCAGACCGCGGCGAATGACGTACACCAGCGCGTCGTCGATCACGTCGACAATCGGGATAATGTAGACCGGGCCGGCGTTCGTGGACGCGGCTTCAGCGGTCGCACCGCTCCACGAGCCGGGCAGCAGCACGGCCAAGAACGTCAATAGGCGAATCATTCTCATGGCGCCGCAGTATACACGGGGGGATGGCAATGGACAATGGCTGATGGTGGGCCCCGCCGATTCCGAATAGGGGTGAGGGCGGCAGGCGGATTGGGCGGGATCATTT
>CAZTAJ010000119.1:0-12348 GCA_964611575.1 uncultured Verrucomicrobiota bacterium | reverse complement strand
AAAATGATCCCGCCCAATCCGCCTGCCGCCCTCACCCCTATTCGGAATCGGCGGAATCCAGCGCAATGAGTTCCCATCCGTCAGTGACTTTGCTACTGTATCCACCGCGTCAAGGAGACCGGCCCCCTTTCGCTGGAATCGTCAGGCAGACCATGAAAAAGGATCGACGCCCCCTCGTCGGCATTACCGGACAGTATACGCGCCGTACGGCTTCCCCCGGTTCCGGACAGCAGGTCTGCGAGGAACACACGGTTCTGGCCGGCTACTTCGACGCCGTGCTCCAGGCTGGCGGGTTGCCACTCCTCATCCCCGCCACCACGGACAGCGGCGTCACCACGGACTATCTCGACCGCGTGGCGGGCGTGCTCTTCACCGGGTGCCGTCAGGACTACCCGCCTGCCTGGTATGGCGAGCCCGATGCCCCGGAGACGGTGCCCATGGGCTCTCCGCGCGCCGAGAGCGACCGCCGCCTGATGACGCTCGCGCTCCAGGGCACCAAGCCCCTCATGGGCATTTGCGCGGGGATTCAGTTGTTCAACGTCTGCTCCGGGGGCGGACTGATCCAGCAGGTGCAAACCTCCATCCGACACACCATGCTCTCGCCATCGGAAGACGCCTGCCACGAGGTGGCCATCAGGGCTGATTCCCGCCTGGCGGGCATCCTCCAGACCGGACGCTGCCAGGTGAATTCCAGCCACCACCAGGCCGTTGACCGGGACCGCATCGCACCCGGCCTCAAACCGGCCGCCACGGCATCGGACGGCATTGTCGAGGCGCTGGAACCCGGCGACCCTTCCGCCCCGTTCCGTCTTTTCGTGCAGTGGCATCCGGAACGTATCGACGATGCCACCCACAGGGCAAAACTCTTCTCCGCGTTTGTTGACGCATGCCGGCGTACTCCGGCGCACACAGGAGGCTGACGATGGACGACTCATTGATGCCGGTTATCCTTCTCGTGCTGTCGGTCGTCACCCTCTTTCAAATCGCCGCCACCCGTCGCCGCCTGGATCGGTCCAATCTTGACCAACTCGAGCGGCGACTCTCCGACCTGGCCTTCGAGGTGCGACAGTTGGTGCATGACCACAAGAAACCCGCAGAGACGGCAACGCCGCCACCCGCCACGGCCCCCGCCCCGTCCTCCGGGCCGACCGCTCACGTCCCGACGCCGATTGACGCCATGGCCCGGAGCCTGGCGACGGCGGCCACACCGCCCCCGATTCCCAAACCCGTCGCCCCACCACCATTGCTCCCCGTCCCGCCACCGCCTCCGTCCCGGGCCGTTCAAACCGTGCTCGGGATTCTCAACCGCATCTGGCAGTGGATCCTTGTGGGCGAGGAATACCGGCCCAAGGGCGTCAGCATGGAATACGCCGTGGCCACCACATGGTTGGTCAGGGCCGGCATTGTGGCCCTGGTGTTTGGCGTGGGGTTCTTCCTGAAATGGTCGATCGATCGCAATCTGCTCGGCCCGACCGCCCGCGTCGCCATGAGCGTGCTGTTCGGATTGAGCCTGCTCGGCGCCGGGCTGAGGCTGCTGGGCGGACGATGGCGGCTGCTCGGACAAGGCTTCACGGGCGGCGGACTGGCCACACTGTATTTCAGCATGTATGCCCTCGGGCCGCTCTATGGACTCATCGAGGCCCCGCTGTTGGTGTTCGCGCTCATGATCCTGGTCACCATCACCGCCGGCGTGGTCGCGCTCTACGCCAACTCGATGCTCGTGGCGATCTTCGGCATCATCGGCGGATTCCTCACGCCGATCCTCTTGCATACCGACACGCCCAACCTGCCCGGCCTCTATGCCTACCTGCTGTTGCTGAACCTGGGCATCCTCGGCATTGGCCACGCGCGCCAGTGGCGACTGCTCAACTACCTGAGCTTCACATTCACGTGGCTGCTCTACGCCGCGTCCCATGACGCCTACACGCGGGCCGATTTTCCTGCCACGCTCGCCTTCCTCTGTCTTTTCTTCGCCATTCAATCGACACTGGTGATGCTCTACAACCTGCGCCGCCGCCTCCCCTCCACGGTGCTGGAACTCGTACACCTGGCGCTTAACGCGGGGTTGTTCTCGCTTGCTGCCTACTGGCTGATCCGTGAGGCAGTCGGCCGCCCCTGGCCCGCGCTGATGACGCTGGCCGTGGCGCTTTACTACGTGCTGCATACCGCGGTATTTCTCTCCCGGCGCATGAGCGACCGCGGCCTGCTGATCGCCTTGATCGCGCTGGCCGGTTTCTACACCACGCTGACCATGCCGCTGGTCATGGAACAGGAATCCCTCACGATCGCGTGGGCTCTGCAGGCACTGATGTTCGTCTGGCTCGGCCACCGCCTGTCGAGCCACTTTCTGCGTCAGCTTGGCTACGCTGTTTATCTCGCCACCCTCTGGCGCCTGCTGGCCTTCGAGTTGCCCCGAATTGACATGGCAGCCGCCAGCCACGGCGCCATGGCCGTCTACTGGAAAGCCATGGGAACCCGCCTGTGGACCTTCGGCCTCTCTCTCGGTTCGATCGCCGTCGCCTGTGTCATCGAACGCCGCCACCCGGCCCGCCCCGTTCCGGAGCCTTTGACGGACACGTCGGACATCGCCCCCTCCCGCCTCACCGGCGGCGTCTTCTTCTGGACGGTGGTCGTCGGACTCTTCGTTTATCTGCACGTCGAACTCTATGCAATGTTCGGCTACATCCTGCCCTGGCGACCGACCGCGTTGACGCTGCTCTGGTGCGGGGCGGGACTGGTCTTCCTGGCGCTCTATCTGGAATCCGGCGCGGCGCTCAGCCTGGTCGCCGTGGGCGTATTCCTCATCGGCGCCGTGGCCAAGACCCTGCTCATTGATCTGCCGGGCTGGGGTCTGTGCCCGGGATGCTACTTCACGGCGGAATGGACCCCGTTGCTGGCCCTGACCCGCTGGCTCGGCTATGGCGCCATGCTGGCGTTGATGGTTACCGCATCCCGCCATCTCGCGCGGCGTCAAACGCCCCTGGCCCCGCAGGCCTTTGGCTACACGGCGCTGGCCCTGCTCTGGCTCTATACGACCCTCGAACTGAGTACGCTGCTGAAATGGCGACTGCCCGCGTTCCAGGCCGGCGGCGTGTCGATTCTCTGGACGGTCTTCGCGCTGGGACTCATCGTCGGCGGCATCTGGAAGAGCGTCCGGCCCATCCGCTTCGCCGGACTGCTGCTTTTCGTGATCGTGGTCGCCAAGGTGTTCCTCGTCGATCTCCGCCACATGCCGTCCGTCTACCGTGTCATCGCCTTCATGGCCGTCGGCGGACTGCTCTTGCTGGGCGCGTTTGCCTACCTGCGCGCCAGCCGTAAATTCACCGACCAGGAGAGCCCATCATGATCCCTTCACACGCCATCTCACCCCGGGCGCGTACCGTCTGGGTCCTGTCCTGCCTCTGGCTGGCGCTGCCGGCAGGCGCTGTGCTCCGGCCGGACGCGTTCTCGCTTCAACGTCCGATTCAATCGGCCCCCACCCGCCACACGGAAGTGGCCCGGTTCTACCTGGACGCGGCCGTGTTCGCACAGGCCGGGGCGGATTTTGCCGACGTGCGGCTCTTCGATGACCGTGACATGGAAACGCCCTTCTTTATTCGTCGCAGCATCCCCGTCCACTCCATCACTCGCCGGGTCGCGTTTACGGTTCCCGCCGAGATCACGGCCTTTCATGAACTCCCCACCAATCGCGTCGAGATCGCCGTCGCGCGCAAGCCCGATGCCCCGCTGGCTTCGGAGATTCGCTTCGAATCGACCCTGAAGAACTTTGAAAAACTCGTCACGGTCTATGGCCGGAAAGCGGATTCCCAGGCATGGGACCTCCTGGCCAGCGGGGAACCCATTTACGACTACAGCCGTTTCGTGGACCTGCGCCGGGATGCCGTTCCCATCAAAACCGGCCCCTATCTGGCCTACCGGATTGAGATTGCGAACATCACCGAGCGCAAGGACTCACCCCTGGTCGAAATCGTTCGCCAGACCCGGGGCGGCGACAACGAGACCGAGAGCACTTCATTCCGGCGTGAGCCGTTCCGCCTGGATCGCCTTGTCCTTGCCGAGTGGCGGGAGGACACAACCACCGCGCCGAATGAGCCGGAGACGGCGGAGTTCGTCCTCACATCGTTGACCGTGGAACCGGATGCGGCCCGCCGGCAGACCGTGTTGACCTTCACGCCCGGCCGGCGTCCGGTAACGGCCCTCACGCTCGTGACCGACGACGCCAATTTCAGCCGACACGCCACGCTTGAAGGCGTCGGTATGGGTGATGACCGGACGTGGCGGCCCCTGGCCGAAGGCCGGTTCACGCGTGTTCGGGCCGGCCGCATTCATCAGGACCTGCTCACGCTCAACCTGCCGGAATCACGCTGCGCCATGATGCGGCTGCGCATCGACAACCAGGACAACCCCCCGGTGTCGGTATCGGGGCTTCGACTCCGGGAAACGCGGTATGAGGCCCTGTTCTTCCCGAAGGCCGGCCGGGAGTATCGTCTGGCGCAGGGCGGCCGCGGACTGGCGGCACCGGAGTACGATGTGGCCGCAGTGCTCATGCCCGTCCCCTCGGAAACCGCCGAACTGTGGACACTGAGCGACATCGGTTTCACCCCGCCGTTGTCGATTTCACGGCCCTGGTGGCGGCCCAGCGGCCGCACGGCCCTGGTCGCGGTGGTGGCATGCATGGCCGCGGTGCTGGCGGTGATTGTCGCCCGCCTCGCCCGGCACGTGGATACAAAGGCCCCCTGAGGCGAGCTATCGCCTGCAACCCATGGAACGGCGCGCCTGTCTTGCCCGACGTAGCCTTGGCGAAGTCGGGTGCGCGCCGCGGACGGCGACACGCCGTCCCTCCCCGCCATCGGGGAACTAATCCCCCAACCGCGTCCGATACAGGTCCACAAGCGCGGGGGTGACGTCGGTGATGCTCCGTACCCGCTCCCGCAGAAAGGCGGCGCCCTCTCCGATCGCCACAAACGGCACGGGATTGAGCGAGTGCTGCGGCGACCCTGCCGTTTCGATATTGCCGTGGTCGCTGGTCATCACGAAGAGCCCCCCGTGCCGATTTCCGAAAGCGGCCACGACCCCAAGGAAGGCATCAAAAAGGGTCAGAACGCGCCTCACATCGTCAGGGCCGCCCTTGTGGCCCACGCGGTCGGTCTGAAAGTACTCGAACAGGGTGAAGTCGTACTCCCCGGCGATGGCCAGCAGATCAAGGGCCGCCGTCTCCGGCGTCACGAGCGGACCCTCATAGCCCTTTTCCCGCAGGCTGGACCGTGTCAGGTCCTGGTACACGGCCCGCCCCGCCAGCATCGCCGAAGCGTCCCTCACAGTTCCGAAGGCTTTCAAGGCCGACACCGTCGTTACGGACTGGATCCGGCGCGCCTGCACATCGGCCACGTCGGTGACGTAGTAGGCATTCGCGAACGTCGCGCGGACACCCAGCGCCCCGAGCTGATCGTAAAGGTTATGCGCCCGAATGAGGTCGCGCAGCGCGGGCCCCGGAAACCCTTCGACATGCCGGCCCATCGCCTGCGCGGCATTGATGCCCGTCAGCAGCGCCGTCTGCCCCGTGGCGCTCTGTGGCAAGCCGGGCACCCCCATCCCGGCATCGATGGCGACCGCCTCCCGCGCGAGCAACGCCTCGAGGTGCGGACAGGCGCCGCCATGGATGGGATTGAGCGCCGCGTCTGAGGCGCCGAGGCCGAGCCCGTCGACCAGCAGAAAGACCGTGCACGGGCGGTGGTTCACTACACACCCAGGCTCAACCGCTCGGCAAGCCGTTCGGGCAATCCTGCCGCGATGATCTTCTTCTGAGTGGTCTCGATGTCGTAATCCACGCGCCGCAGTTCCACTTCGCGATTCGCCACATCGTAGATTGCGTATGAGGACCGCGGATCGCCATCCCGCGGCTGACCGACACTGCCGGCATTCACGAAGTACTTCTTCCCGAGGGTGATGACCTGTTTCGGGCCGTTCAGCCGCCGCACGTACCCGGCCTTCTCGAAAATCACCGGTTGATGCGTGTGCCCGTAGAAACAGACCCCCGTCGACTGGTAACTGAAGTGCGACTCCGCCTCCAGTTCGTCGAACACGTAACCCCACTTCTCCGGCATGTCGAGCGTGCTGTGCACGAGGGTGAACCCTCCCACGAGCCGGACCATTTTCAAATCGCGCAAGTAGGTCAGCTCCTCTGCCGTCAACTGGTTGCGCGTCCAGTCCACCACATTGGCGGCCAGAGGATGAAAATCGCGCACACACTCGTCGTGGGAGCAATAGTGATCATGATTGCCGCGAACACACGCCATGTTCAGTTCTCGGATTTTTCGCAGGCATTCGCCGGGATTGGAATTGTAGCCGACAATATCGCCCACGCAGACATAATGCGTCACGCCATGCGCCTCGGCATCCTCAAGAACGGCCGAAAAGGCCTCCCAGTTACCGTGGACGTCGCCGACAATCGCATACTTGTTTGCGGGCATGGGAAACGCTCTTCCTTATACCTTGAGGATGCTGGCAGCCAGGGACAGATCCACAGGCGCCGTGATCTTGATGTTGGCCCACGACGCCGGCACCAGGTGCACGGCCTCGCCGATCGCTTCGACGGCGGACGCTTCGTCCGTCACGTTCACATTCTTTTTCGCCACGTGCCGGCACGCCTTCAACAGCACCTCCACGGGGAACGTCTGCGGCGTCTGCACCGCCCAGAGTTTCGTGCGGTCCACGGTGCGCGAGACGACCATGCCGCGGTCCACTTCCTTGATCGTATCGGCGATCTTGACAGCCGCCACGCCGGACCCGTGGCGTTTGGCGCTCCGAACCGTCTCCGCGATAAGCTCCGGCGTGACGCAGGGCCGGGCCCCGTCATGCACGGCCACGATCCGCACGTCCTTGCCGAGTTGCTCCAGTCCGTTCATGACCGATGCCTGGCGCGTCGCGCCGCCGGCCACCACGGCTCGCACCTTCGCGCAGCCAAAAATCTGGACAAGCCCGCGCGCAGAGTCCAGCCGGTCCTTGCGCACCACGAGAATCACGCCATCGATCAGGGGGCACTGCTCGAACGCCAGGACGGAATAGGCCAGCACCGGCCGTGTTCCCAGCGACAGAAACGCCTTGTCGACATCGGAACCCATCCGCTCGCTCTTGCCGGCTGCGACGATTATTCCGAAGATCATACCGAACCTCCCCAACCAGCGACAAACGGAGACACAGGCCTATCCTACTCGCACCCTTTCGCCCTGTCAATTCGGCCGAATGGAGTGTCGAATGGAGGTCCCGCCCTACTCGTACCGCAGGCACTCGACCGGCCTCAGCCGCGCGGCCTGCACGGCCGGCGCCAGGCCGAACACCACGCCCACCAGCCACGACACCACCAGCGCCACGATTACCGCGCCGGGCGTGAACACGCCCGGCCAACCCGTGAACTTCGATGCCAGCGGCACCATCGCAGCCCCCAGCAAGACCCCCACCAGTCCCCCGGCCGAGGACAGCACCACCGTTTCCGCCAGGAATTGCCACAGAATATCCTGCTGTGAGGCGCCGATCGCACGCCGGACCCCGATTTCGGGGATGCGCTCGGTTACCACCGCCAACATGATGTTCATGATTCCGATGCCCCCCACCAGCAACGAGATCGCCGCGATCGCGATCAACACCATATTGAGCACCCGCTGCGTGCGCTGTTTGCTCTGCAGGAGATCCAGCGGCACCAGGGTGGATACGTCGGACTTCGTGTGCGTCTCGCGCAGCATGCGCCCGACGACCGCGGATGCATCGGCGATCTGGTATTCGCTCGGCATCCGGATCACAACCTGCCCGATCTCGGTGCGCGTCAGTTCGACGCTGCCGCTCTCGCGTTTCAGACTCGTGGTCCCAAACAAGCGCTGCGCCGTCCGATAGGGAATGAACACCCCGGCCGCCGACAGTCGGGACGGCATGCGCACGACGCCAATCACCTCGAAATAGTCAGCCCCGATGCGGATGGTGCTGCCGACCGCCCCGCCGACGCCGCCCAGCGCCTGCGCGGCGGCCTCGGTCAGGATAGCCACGGGGTGACCGTTCAGGTCGGCGATCTCCGACAACATGCGCCCGGCCGCCATGGCGTGCTGGAACAGACTGAAATAATCGGGCCGGACCCCCAGCACCTGCGCGTCAATCCGCAGGCTGCCGTGGTAGACCTTCTGCTTCACCAGGTGCCCCACCGCCAACGACGCCTCGGGCAGCAATGCCTGAATCCGGGCCACATCGCGCTCAGTGAGGCCGTAATTGAACAGGGACATGCCCCGCCGCGAGGTGCCGCCGGAATCCTCGCGTGAGGCCTCGGGCGGCTGGACCGAATCCAGGATGACATTGTTGAGGCCCAGACCCTCGATCTCCTTCAGGACCGTCCGCTGGGCGCCCTCGCCGATCGCCAGCATGGTGACCACCGCCCCTACGCCGAACACCACCCCGAGCAGGGTCAGCGTGGACCGCAATTTATGCCGCAGCAGGTTGCGCGTGCCATCCCGCATCAGCTCCATCATCCACACGGCATTCACGCAGGCCCCCCCTCGCTCAAAAGGCCGTCCGCGATCCGCACAATGCGCGGAATCCGCCGGGCCACGGTGAGGTCGTGCGTGATCACGATCAGCGTCTTCCCCTGCCGGCACAGCCCGTCGAAGGTCGCCAGGATATCCTGCCCTGTCTTCGAGTCGAGGTTCCCCGTCGGTTCGTCCGCCAGCACGAGTTTCGGCTCGGTCACCAGCGCGCGCGCGATGGCCGTGCGCTGGCATTCGCCGCCCGAAAGCTGGCGCGGCAGGTGATGCAGCCGGTGACCGAGATTGACGCCGGCCAGGTGGGCCTGAGCCCGCTCGCGCCGTTCCTTCGGCGGAACCCCCTGATAGAACAACGGCAGTTCGACATTCTCGATGACCGACAAATGCGAAATGAGGTGGAACGACTGGAACACGAAGCCGATCGCCCGTCCTCTCAGCCGCGACAATTCCAGGTCCGTGAGGGTGGCCACATCCCGCCCCTCAAACCGCAGTTGCCCGGTGGAGGGCGTATCCAGCAGGCCGAGCAGATTCAGCAGCGTCGACTTGCCCGAACCGGACGGCCCCAGGATACCCACGTATTCGCCCTCCCTCACGTGCAGGTTGACATGCTGCAACGCGCGGACCCCCGCGCCCGCCGGATACGTCTTCCCGATGTTGACCAGTTCGATCATGACTTCTCGGGCGCTTTCATCGGCGGATTCAAGTAGACACGGGTCCCGGGCTTCAGGGCATCCAGAATCTCCACAAACTGCACCGATGAGCGCCCGATCCTGATCTCCATTCGCGTGCCATGGCCCGCCGCGGCCGGGTAGACGAAGAACTTCTCCCCATCCCGGAACACCGCGTTGACCGGCAGGTACAGGGCGGACGGAATCGAATCCGTTACAATTTCCGCCCGACACGAAAAGCCGGGACGTAATTCGCGTCCATCCATGAGTTCAATTTCGACCTTGAATTCCTTCAAATCCCCGGCCCACCAGCCGCCGGCATTGGCAACCTCGGCCACCTTGGTGATCGTCCCGGCAAAGTTGCGATCGGCCAGCGCCTCCACGGTCACGGTGACCGGCTGGCCCGCCTTGATGTTCCGGATGTCGGCTTCGGGAATGTTGATCACGGCCTGCATGGCCGTCCGGATGGGTATCGTCATCAACACCTGCCCCGGGGAGTAGTTGGCGCCGACCGAGATGTCCCCCCGCCGCCATGACTCGTCAGGATTGCCGTACATCAGCACGCCGTCTCCCGGCGATCTCACTTCGTACGCCTGCATTTCCTCGCGCACGACCTCGAGGTCGACCTGCGCCCGGTCCACCACGCGCTGTGCGGAATCGACTGCCTGCCGCTTGCTCGAATACAAGGCCTGCGTCTGCTTGCGGGCCTTGTCCAGTTCCGTGTTTGCGGTAGCCAGTGCCGCCTCAGCCGCCGCCTTCTCAAGCGGCAGGGTATAGTCGTTCAGGAGCCGCTTTTCAATGCCGGTGGTTTCGACGGTCAGTTTGGCCGTTTCCAATTGCAGCCGTTCCTCCTCCACCTCGTCTTCCGTGACAAAACCCTCCTTCAGCAGGCCGCGCAATTCCTCGTAGCGCCGCGCTTTGCGGGCATAGTCGCTTTCGGCGATCTGCAGTTTGACCTCCGCACTGCGTCGCTCCATGGGGTCGTCACCCTGGATCAGCTTCTGGAGTTCCATTCCCGCCGCCTCCAGGGCCCGCTCCGCCTTTTTCAAGGCGCTCGTGTTGTCCATCGCCTGGATCTCCAGGTCCGTCCGGGCATTGGCCAACTTGTTCGAAGCCTCCAGGGCCGCGGATTCCAGCTCCTTCATCCGCCGCTCGATATCGTCGGTGTTCAAACGCGCCACCACCGCATTGGAATCAACCTGCGACCCGTCGGGGATCAGGAATGTGATCATCGCCTGGCGCTTGATGGGCGGAATGATCTTCTTCGATTCCCGCGCGCGCACATCCCCCGAGCCGCGAACCGTAATCACCAGGGGGCCCTGCTTCATGTCCACCGTGAGCGCCGCCGCCGACCCGCTGTCGTCGGTGGAACGGGAACACCCGGCGCCCGCGGCCAGCATCACGCCGGCGCTCAGCAGCGTCCTGACAAGTCGTCTATTCATGGGATCCTCATCTCCACCAGCGTGCCGTCGGCCGCCACATCCAGCAGCCCCATGTCTCGCACCAGTTGAATCCGTTGCTGTTCGTGTTCGACCAGCGCCCGCACATGAGTATTCCGCGCATTCAGCAGTTGATTCTGCGCATCGACGACATCGCGATTGTCCGCCTCGCCGTTGCGGAACCGCAACGCCGCGTACTGGGCCTGACGCTCCGCGATCTGCATATTCCGGAACTCGATCCCGGCGGCCGTCCGCCGCGATTGCAGTGTTTGAAAACTGTCCACAATGCTCACCCGGATCGAGTCCCGCTTCCGCGTCAACTCGCGCTCAGCCGCCTCCACGGCGATCATGGCGCGCTTGACCGCATCGCGTTCGGGCCGCTTGTCCAACGGCACGGCCAATGACACCCCGGCGCTGTAATCGACGGTGCTGCCGCCCTCTGTCACGGATTCCTCCGACTCGCCCTTGCCCGAGGCCTTCCCGAAGGCATCGAGCTGCGGCAGTTGCGCGCGCCGGGCGATGCGCAGCGCGCGGTGCGCGTCTTCCAGGTCATCCTCCGCCGTCCTCAAATCGAGGCGCCGGTCGAGCGCCAGGACCACGCAGGTGTCCATGTTCAGGTCCAGCGGCCGCAGTTCGGGCACCCGCCCCGTGACGGTCATGCCGCTGTCGACCGGCACGCCCAATTCGATGAGAAACCGCCGCCGATCCACGTCACACTGCGCCGTTGCCAGGTTGAACGTGTTACTGGCGCTCAATTCCTGTTGTTGCGCCCGCAGGACATCGATCGAGGGTGCACGCCGGATACGGAACAGGGCCTCGGAACGCCGCCTCAGGAACACCGACTGCTCAACCGTCTGGCGCGTATTCCCCAGGACCACGCCCTGGATCAACTGGCTGTAGTACGACTTCAGGATGCGAATCGCAAAATCCTGCCGCTCGAGCGCAAACGTGCGCAGCGCATAGACCAGGTCGCGCTCGGATTGGATGAGGGTGTCATGGCTGGCCTCGTAACCGCCCCCGGCGAGCAACGGTTGCCGCAATTCAAGGCTCGCGGAGCGCTCGTATTGCGTCGCCCCGTTGGTGCTCGAAGCGTCCTCAGCCGCGGCCTCGCCCGTCGCCGACAGGGTGCCGCCCGTGGGCAGGATCTGGCTGGCCTTGAGTTGCAGGGCCGACTTGCGACGGTCATTCCCATTCTCGGGCCGTGTCAGGACATAATCCAGCGTGCCGGATAATTGCGGGCCGAAGTCGCGCAACGCCGCCAGCCGGTCGAGTCCTTCGAGATAGAGCGTCTCGCGCGACTTCTGCAACTCGCGGCTGTAACGTGTTGCCAGACGCAGCACATCGTCGCGATTGGCCTGCGGCACGGGAGTGAGGCGACGGTCGGCCGCCATCACAGCCACGGCATCGGTGAGCGTGTTGCTGTAACCCGGCATCGCGTCCTCGGCCGTGCGGGTCACGAGGCGGCCCACATCGGTGTCAAGCCGACGCGTGGACAAACACGAAACGCAACTGCCCACGACCGCGAGGGCTGCCGTCAAACGGATGACCGCTCCTGCGCGAATCTCGCATCGAGTAGTTGAGAACAGGGTGCCCATGGAGCGTGAAAATGTCCCCCATCCCCCAACCCATGTCAACGTTTTACAGCCCGCCTGTTTGCTGCCCACCACCAGCCCCTCAGAAAATGAAATTCGTCGCACCTACGGAACCAGCGGGGGAGGC
>CAZTAJ010000118.1:0-12393 GCA_964611575.1 uncultured Verrucomicrobiota bacterium | reverse complement strand
CGTCCCCGAGAACACCTGGCTGGCGCCGAGCAGCGAAACGTTGGTGGAAAGCCGCTGATCGGAAACCGTGCCGGTCCCCAGGTGGCCCGCATCAAGGTTGGTCAAGGACGCTCCGTTGCCTGCAAAGACCGCACCCAACACCGGCGAATTCATCAGGATGTCGATCGCGCCGGTCAATAAGTCGGGCGCCATCAGATCGGGATGGCCGTCCCCGTTCAAATCGGCGACGCTGATATAGCCTGGCGAGGGCGCTGTCCCCGGCAGGGTAATGACCGTACTCAGCGTGAAAACGCCGCTGCCGTTGTTTGTGAGCAAGGAGGACGCGGCTCCCCACATGTCGCGGGAGATCAACTCGGTCATGCCGTCGCCATTGAAGTCGGCCGCGACGACGCGATCCGGCCGTAAGCCATTGGGCACGGGAGCGGAACAAAAGGCGAAGCTGCCACTGCCCGTGTTGGTCAGCACAACGAGACAACCTCCAAAGGGAGTCGCGCAGACGATATCCACTTTGCTGTCGCCCGTGACGTCAGCCAGGGCCACGGATCGGGTGTTACTAGTAACGTCGAGGGTTGAATTCAACGCGAATTGCCCCGCGCCTGCATTCGTCAGCACGGTCACCGTGCCACCCCACTCCGCGGCGACCAGATCGGGCCGGCCATCGCCGTTGAGGTCAGCCGATTGAATGTCCGACGGCGATACGCCCACGGACGGGGTGGAAGACGCCGTCAACACCCCGGCGCCATTGTTGGTCAGAACCAGCAGCGTGCTGTTGCCATTGATGGCCACGGTCACATCGGCCTTGCCGTCGCCGTTCAGGTCTTTGACCAAAATCGCGCCGGGATGAAGACCCGTCGCGTAGGTCTGGGACAGTGAGAACACGGCACGCCCGTTGTTGGTCCAGATGGTGATGGCATTCTGGCCCCAGGCCGAAAACACCAGGTCCGTTCGGCCGTCGCCGTTGATGTCGCCAAGTGCGAGCGGGCCATTGGTGGCCACCGTTGAAACCATGGCGAACCCTCCGTTCCCCCGGTTTGAATAGACCAGGGTCGCCCCCCCATTTTGAGAGAGAATATCAGCCCGACCGTCGGCATTGATGTCCGCCGAATACGCCGCATTCCCGGCGTTGGTCAGGATTGCGGAGAGGACAAAATCACCCCACCCGTTCGTAACCCAGCCAATGGCCCCACGCGAGTTGACGTTGGCAAGATCGACGTCGGACAAACCAGCCCCATTGCCACTGAACGACCCCGCCAGGGTGACGGCGGTCTCGCCATTCGTCACCAGCGCAGCCGGCAGTTGCTGAAGACCGATCACTCCGATGATGGCCGAGGCGCTCACGGAACTGACCGAATCAGCCACACCCGCGTTCGGGGCATAGGTGGCTTGGTTGGCCGTGATGGCGCTGCCGGATTTGTCGGCATACGTGGCATAGGGCGAGGGGGTCAGCGCCTGTCTCGGGGCCAGCTTCGTAACCCCGCCGCCATTGGTGCCCACACCGAGCTCAAGCCAGCGGGCACTGCCGTCGAATGTCCCCGAATCGAAGCCAAGCGTGACGGCGAATAGACCGTTTGTCACGGGCGTCGCGGTGTTGGTGATCGTGTTGCCGAAGGGCGTGCCGTTCGTTGGGACACCGTAAAGTGTGAACGTCAGGTTGTACAGCCCGGTCACCGGGCCGTCCGGCCCATTCAACCGTCCTTGGTAGGTGAACGCCGCGATCTGGGCACTGACCCTGAAAGGCTGGGAAGTGAGGGCTGCGAGCGCCAGCAACCAACCGACCATTGAGCGATTCAGCTTCATAGGGATCTCCGGGGGCTTCTGATGTTGGGGGGCCTGATGAACTCATCAGGGTTGCATTAGACGGAAAAACAAAGTCCCCGCAGGGGACGTAACGGTGAGACTCCGGTTGGTTCCATCGTCCGAAATGCCGGAGGTGTTTGACCAGTTGGTGGGAGCCATGCTGCTGCTTTGCTGAAGCACGAAGCCCGTTGAAGGCGAAGGCCACGATACAGTTACGCCAGCGCCCGTCTGCTTGATGGCGAGAGTAGGGGCGCCGGCCGTCTGCACGACGGAGATCAGGCTCCAGTAACCGCCCGTTAAGGAATAGGCTCCGCCGGTCAGCGGGCCACCTGCGTCCGGCTGGCCGATGGTGCCGGTAACGAGGTAGGCCGCGCCGGTGCTGTTTCCCCCGCCACCGTCAATCGAAAACCAGTCAACGGTGTAATCGGCGGATAAGGCGTATGAGGCGCAGAACGCCATCGCCAACGTCAGCTCTCTGAATCCAGCCATTATGCCCTCCGTGTTCCGTCATCTGCGGGAAAGCCGGCTCTACCTCCTACCGATCGCCGCCTGCAGCGTCTGTAATCCCATCCCTGAAACGTTTCGTCAGATCCCCGTACGCGTCGATCCGGCGGTCGCGCAGGAACGGCCAGATGCGGCGCACCGCCTCGGGACGGCTCCGGTCGATCTTCACGCTCAACACGGCCTCGGCGTCCGTTGCCGCGCAGGCCAGCATCTCGCCCTGCGCGCCGACGGCGAAAGAATGGCCCCAGAACTGGATGCCGCCGCCACCTTGGGGCGGGGGCTCGAGCCCCACGCGGTTGACGCTCAACACCGGCAGCCCGTTGGCTACGGCATGCGAACGCTGGATGGTGACCCAGGCGTCGAGTTGGCGTTGCTTCTCGGATTCAGCTTCGGCCGGATCCCACCCGATGGCGGTGGGGTAGATGAGCAGGTCGGCCCCCGCCAGCGCCATGAGGCGGGCGGCCTCGGGGTACCATTGGTCCCAGCACACCAGCACGCCCAGGCGGCCGACGGACGTTGCGATGGGCATGAACCCCAGGTCGCCTGGCGTGAAGTAGAACTTCTCGTAGTAGGCGGGATCGTCGGGAATGTGCATTTTGCGGTAGCGGCCGGCAATGCTGCCGTCGCGTTCGAATACCACCGCGGTGTTGTGATACAGGCCCGGCGCCCGGCGCTCGAAGAAGGACCCCACCAGCACGATGTTCAATTCGCGGGCGAGCGCGGCGAACGTGTCGGTCGAAGGGCCGGGGATCGGTTCGGCCAGGTCGAAGGCGGCGGGGGCTTCGGTCTGGCAGAAGTAACGGGTGCCATGCAGTTCCGACAACACCACGAGTTCGGCGCCGCCCGCGTGGGCCTGGCGGATGGCCTCCGCGCTGCGGCGGCGGTTGGACACGGCGTCGGCCGTGTGCCGTTGTTGAACCAGGGCGGCTTTCAAGGGGCTCATGCCAGCAGTCCTTTCGGAAGTTGCATGGTGACACAATGCAGCGAACCGTGCTGCCGGATCAAGGTGGAAGCGTCGAGGCCCACGATCTTGCGGCCGGGAAAGGCGTGGCCGATGACTTCCAGGGCGGCGGGATCGGACGGGTCGTTGTAGGTCGGCACGAGGACGGCGCCATTGATGATCAGGAAGTTGGCGTAGGAGGCCGGCAGGCGGTGGCCGTGCTCATCGAACACCGGGGCAGGCCAGGGCAGTGGCAGGAGGCGGTAGGGCCGTCCCTCCCGCGTGCGCAGGCCGCTGAGCTCTTCGGCCATGGCCGACAAGGCGGGATGATGCTCGTCGCCCGGGGCGTCACAGGCCGTGTAGACGAGCGTGTCATGCGGGGCGAAGCGCGCGAGCATGTCGATATGGCCGTCGGTGTCGTCGCCCGCCAGGTAACCGTTGTCCAGCCAGCAGACGCGGGTGGCGCCGATGAAATGGGCCAGGGACGTTTCCAGGTCGGCCTGGGTGCAGTGCTTGTAGCGGTTCGGGTTGGCGAGGCAGGAGCGGGTCGTCAGAATCGTGCCGCTGCCGTCGCTCTCGATGGCGCCGCCTTCCAGGATGAAGTGGATCGTGCGCAGAGGGTGCGCCCCGAACACGCCGTGGTCCTTCAGCCGCCGGGTGATCTGGTCGTCCAACTCGGCGGGGAACTTGCCGCCCCAGCCGGTGAACTGGAAATCGAGGACGAACGGCGTGTCGTTATCCAGAACCGTGATCGGCCCGAAATCCCGCGCCCAGGTGTCGTTGGTCGGGAGGGAGAGGGAGGTGACGCGGTTCATGACGGCGCCGGCCTTGCGCAGGACGGCATCGGATTGGGCCGGGGTCGAGGTGACGAGGACGACGCGTTCATGTCGGGTGATGGCGGCGATGATGGCGGCAAACGTGAGTTGGGTGGCGGACAGGTAAGGTTTCCAGTCCGTCGCCGCGTGAGGCCAGGCCAGCAGGACGCCGTCCTGAGGTTCCCATTCGGCCGGTAGTCGCAGGGTTTGCATGCGCGCAGTATGGCGAGTAGCGGGTCGGGGGTCGAGTGAGAAGGTGGATGCGAGAACAAACGGGGATGTCAGGCCTTGTAATTATGGACATAGTATGTCTATAATAAGGCCATGAAAACAGTCAGCGTGGCCACGCTCAAGCAAAATCTCAGCCGATACCTTCACATGGTCGCGGACGGTCAGGAAGTGTTGGTGACATCGCATCAACGGCCGGTGGCGCGGGTTATTCCAGAGGTACGGGGCCTTGTCATTCGTCCTCCGTTGTCACCCCTGTCCACCCTGCGTTCGGTGGGCGGGGTAGCTCCTGCGTCTGCTTCCGTGGCGCTTGACCTGCTTCTGGAGGATCGGCGCCGCCGATGAGAGTCTACCTCGACACGTCCGTCATTCTGCGGGTTCTGCTCGGGGACGCGCAGAGAACTCCAGAATGGGGCAAATGGACGCACGCTTTCAGTAGTCGCTTGTGGAAGACGGAGGCCTTGCGGACCGTCGATCGGGTGAGGTTGGGCGGCAAGATCGACGATCTCCAGGTTGCATCTCTTCGGCGGGACATTGAACTGGTAGACGACGCGTTGCATATCGTGCCGGTTACGGAAGTGATTCTGGCGCGGACAGGGGAGTCTTTCCCCACCGTGGTTGGGACATTGGACGCGATTCATCTCGCGTCTGCACTGGCCGTTCGGGATTCCGGCGGGCTGGACCGCCTGTTGACCCATGACACGCAACAGGCCATTGCCGCGCGGAGCCTGGGGCTCCGGGTGGATGGAGTCTGATTTCCCTGTCAATAAGGCGTTCCCACGGATAGAGCCGGCTTTACGCTGGCTACGGACATGGCCGGGATGAACCCGGCCCTACCTGAAGAAACACACTGTATTAGTACTCCCGCCGGTTCAGGCTGTGGCTGCCGAGGGCGAGCGGGATGGCGGTGATGAGGATCGTGAGGAGCAGCAGCCACGCGGCTGAATAAAGATTGGCGTGCAGAAACGTTGCCGTGCCGATCCGGCCGGTGACATGGCCGTGCCAGGCAATCCCGAAGGGCACGATGGTCGCCAGCATGAACCCGAGGCTGAGCACCAGGTTCAACGTGCCGCCGAACCCGGATATGACGGCCACCGGATTGGACTGCTTGAGGTCGATGAACACCGCGCCGAGTCCGACCGAAAGTGCCGTGACCCCCAGTGCAATGCAGAATGCCAGCCCGATGGCCACTGCCTGCAGCAGCGGTCCCACTTGCAGCATCCATACCGCCAGCGTCATCAGCCCCGCGCTGATCGACACCATCGCCACGGCCGCTGCCGCAAACTTGGTCAGCAGCACCCGCCGCATGCTGGTCGGCGCCAGCCCGATGATCCAGAAACTGTGTCCTTCCAGGCTGAGTTGCGGGAAGACGAAACGCGAGGCCAGCGAGCAGATGACGGAGGCGACGCTGAAGATGTTGAGGAACACGATCAGGTTGCGCCAGACGTCCGGCAACTGGTTGTAGCGAAAGGACCGGAAACTGGAGAAATACAATGCCAGCAGGCCGAAGAAGATCAGCGCCTGCGACCATTGGAGAGGATCGCGCAGGAACGAGCGCAGATCCTTGAGCACCAGGCCGCGGATGTCGTGCGGCAGGCGCCACAAGGCGTGGTCGAGCCAGGCCAGCAGTTCGGCGGGGCGGCGGCGGTTGCCGCCCGAGGCCCCGAGTCGCTGCCAGGCGGTGACGAACGTTGCCGTGCCGGGGCCCTGCAGCAGCAGCCCGACCGTCAGCATGCTGGTGATCAGCACCGCCCCGTACATGAACCCGCGCCACACCTGGCCGCGGCTGAGCGCCATGATTCCCTCGGCCGCCCACCAGTTGGGCAGCAGCGGGTGGGTGGCCATCTGCAAGCCGGGCAGGAGCCGGTTGAGGATGAACGACTCCTCATCCTGCGGCGCGGGGCGGGCCTGCAGGAGGAGGCGGACGAGGGCGACGGCGCCCAGGCCGGCCAGGGCGATCCAGAACGCACGGCGGCGCGGCAGCCAGCGCACGGCCGCGAGGCTGACGAGGGTGCCGAGGCCGCTGCAGAGCAGCACGAACGGCACGGAATAGACGAAGGTCCAGAGCGCGAACAGGGGGCCGAGCTTCTCGTGCAGGGCGTAGGCGGCCGCGAACGGAACCACCAGGAAGAAGAAGGCCCATGAACTCAACAGGGCCGACTCGATGGACTTGTAAGTCACCAGGTCCCGCACGCCGATCGGGGCGGTCATCAGCCACGTCGTTTCCCGGGAACGGAACAGGGTCGAATAGGACGTGATCACGCTGGACGTGATCAGCATGGAGCCGAGGCTGAAATAGAACAGCGCGAACAGGCGTCGCGTGATGAGGACGCTGCCGGGCCCCAGGCTTGCGAGCACGCGGAACCCGTCCCGGAACAGGATGAAGAAACCGACGATCATCCCGACGGCAAACAGCAGGATGAAGAGGGTCTTGAACACCGGCTCCCGCCGCAGCAATCGCCCGAGATTGCGCAGCGAGTGCATGTTCTTGGTGAAGATGGCGGCCAGCGGGTTCATGGGAAATAGATGCGAGGCCTCACAGGTAGGGCCGGGTTTATCCCGGCCACAGTCGCTGGATAGGCACATGGCCGGCATGAAGCCGGCCCTACCTTTGGACCCAGACACCGGACCATGGGTAATCCTCCGATCGATTCACGAGTCCGGCTCGTACCGGGTTCGCCAGGACGTAAAGGCATTTCTCTTCAAACCCCTCGCTGCCGCGTATGCGGTGATCAAAGAAACCTGGCTGCCAAAGGGGCGTTCCGTCGCCACACGCGCGCCACGTGACGGACATACGCCCTTTGAATCGCCGAACGGCTTCAGGCAGGCCTCGGTTGCCAGGCGTTACCACCACCAGGTGAACATGATCCGACATGACGCAATAGACATGCACGCCCCAATATCCTTCTGACTGGAGTTCACGCAAGTGAGCCAATAAGGGCTCGACGCGATCGGCCGACGTGAATACCGGACGACGTGGTTTAATGCAAATTGTGACGGCAAATGCACTGCTGGCAGAACCATAGTCAATGCGCGAGCAACGTTGATATCCACGCCGAAGAGGTGCTGCAACGGTAGGGCCGGGTTTATCCCGGCCATAATCGAGGGGCGGGCGGGTGGCCGGGGTAAACCCGGCCCTACCTGAAATGACCTCCTTCACGGACTATCCTCCTCCGTCAGCTTCAGGAACACGTCTTCGAGGGGGCCGGTGACTCCCGCTTGCGTTCGCAGTTCGGCCATGCGGCCGAGGGCGATCAGGGAGCCGTTCATGATGATGCCGATACGGTCGGCGATGTCCTCGGCCAGGGCGAGAATATGGGTGGTCAGCAGGATCGTCATGCCCGCGCGAGCCTTGGCCCGCAGCAGGTCCTTGATCATGCGGATCGAATGGGGGTCTAGCCCGATCAGCGGCTCGTCGATGAACACCACACGCGGGTCATGCAGGAAGGTGGCGACGTAGAGCAGGCGCTGGCGCATGCCGTGCGACAGATCGCCGACGAGGGCGTTGCGCGCCTCCATCAGTCCGAACTGCGCCAGCCCCGCCTCGATCGCCGGGGCGAGGGTCGATCGGGGCACGGCATACAGATCGCCGATGAACCGCAGGTATTCGACCGGGGTGAGCTTTTCGTAGAGGAAAGGCATGTCGGGAATGTAACCCATGATGCGCTTGGCCTCGACGGGGTGCTTCACGATGTCAAAGCCGCCGATGCACGCGTTTCCGGAGTCGGCCCGGATCAGGCCGGTCAGCATCTTGATGGTGGTGGTCTTGCCGGCGCCGTTGGGGCCGAGGAAGCAGAATAACTCGCCCGCCGGCACGTCGAGGCAGAGATCCCGGACCGCATGCACGGCGCCGTAGTGTTTGTTGAGCGTGTCGATGTGAATCATGGGAGGGCCAAGGGTTCGGGGTTCAGGGTGTCAGGGTTCAGGCAGGGCAAGACACCGATACACAACGAGTTCCGGCCTGAACCTGAACCCTCGCTCTATTTCCCGGGATCTGAGATTACTCCACATGGACCACCTCGACCTTCAGTTTTCCTAGAACTCCCATGAGTTTCATCTGCTCGGAGAGTTCGCCTTCGAACAACGAGAGATAGGCGGCGTTGACTGCGGGCCGGCCGAGCGTGGGATCCATGTCGACCCAGCGCCCGACGTACACCGACGGCCAAGCGTGATAGTAGAGCAGGCCGTCGTTCAGGGTCAAACCCACCCGGATCCGGCAGGGGAGGCCGGCGGCGCGCGCGAGGCCCGCAAAGAGGTAGGTATGCTCGTTGCAGTCACCTTCCATCTGACGGAGCACGTCCAGCGCCGAGGGCAAACTGACGGTGGGTTTCTTGGCGACCTTCCGGTTGACCCAGGTGTAGATCGCCAGGGCGGCCTCGACACCGTTGGTCCAGTCACCGGTGATGGCGCGGGCTTGCTCCTTCAGGCGCGGATCGTCGGACTGGACAAAGGCCGTCGCCGTCAGGAAAGGCGTCAGGTCCGGTTCCGGCGTTGATGACGGCAGCAGTCCGACCGCCGGCAGGGCATCCGCCCGGACCGTGACCTCGATGACTCCGTTGGTGGCGGACAGCACGGTCTGGCGTTGCGAATCCAGCGTGGCGGGATCGAAGATGGCGCCGCTCAGGCGCAGGCGGGCCGACGGCGCCCCCGGCCAGGCGGTGGTGCTGCCGCTCACCGGCACGGCCAATGCGGTCAGCAGGTCGCTGCCGGAGACGGCATCCTTCATCTTGAGGGCCTCGGTTGACGTACAGGACTCCATGGTCCAGCCGAACGGCGTGTCCTGGCGCAGCAGGCGGCCGGCCCGGTCAACCCAGGAGAGGGTTTCCATTCCGTCCACGGTTGCGGCCAGGACGGTGGTTGAGACATCTTCGCCGCGATGCCGGAGCGTTTCACGGCGCAAGGCGCGGACGACGACCGACTGCGGGGTGAGTGTGACCGGATTGAAGATGCGCAGGGTCACCTGCCGGCCCGGCGCCAGATTCTTGAGCGCCATCTCGGTCATGGGTGAGTACAGGACGGCGTCGGCGGGGATGGTCACTTTCAGGCGCTGGGTCGAACCGGCGCCGGTGATGGCCGCCTTGAAGGTGTCGGGGCCGATCCTCTCACCCTCGACATTCACAACATAACCGGCCGATGACAGGATGAATGCGAACGATTGCAGGGCGTACTGGGCGTCGATGGCGGCGCGGGCGGTGACGGCGATCCGTTGGCGGGTGCCCATGACGTTCAACTGCAGGAGGGTGCGGTTGAGGATCGTGTACTGGCGGGCGGGATCGGATTCATCGACATCGACGGAGGAATGGCTGTAACCGATTTGTCGGCCCTGGAACGAGATCTTCATCCATTCGTCCGACACCATGATGCCACGCGAAAGGAGGGTGCGGTAGCCGCCGGAGGCCTCGTGGCGCCATTCCGGATAGGCCTCATAGAACACCAGCCAGGCGGTGGACGCCACCCAGGCAAGGAGGATCGTGGCAATCGTCAGGCGGCGGTTGAGGGTCATATCCATTCAGGCGGTAACGCCGCCGCCTTCCATCCACGCCACGACTTCGTGAAGGGTTTGGACGACGGGGCAGCCGCAGCGGCGCAGGCGCGCCTCGGATTGGTGGCCGCCGGTCGTCAGCAGGCAGGCCATGCCCAGAGATTGGGCCACCTCGAAATCATGCGTGGTATCGCCGATCAACACCGCCGTTGAGGGATCCATGCCGGTTTCGGTGAGCAGGGCGTGGCCCAGATCCAGTTTGGAGCGGGCCTGGAAATCCGTCAGGCCGTAGATGTGCTCGAAACAGTCGAGAATGCCGCGTTCCGTCATCATCCGTTTCAACAGCCCGATTTCACAAGCCGAGAGGACGGAGAGGGTGCATCCACGTTTGCGCAGCCCGTCCAGGATCGGGCGGGCATGCGGGCGTAACGGGGACTCGGCGGAAACCGCGGCGTAGACCTTGTGGTACTCCACATTCAGTTGGAGCCAGTCTTCCCGTGAGAAGTCGAAGCCGACTTTCAGGTAGTAGTCGCGGATGGGGAAATCGAAGACCTCCAGGTACTGCTCGTGCGTCACCGGCGGCATGGCGCGTCGCTGGAGGAGCACGTTGATGGCGGCCACGCAAGCCTGCGCGTCATCCAGCAGTGTGCCGTTCCAGTCCCAGAGGACGTGGAGCAGGCGCAGGGTCACTTCTTCAAGCCTTCCTTCTCCATGCGGGCGACCACCTGTTCGGCCACCTGGCGGCCCCAGTCCTGGCCGATCTGCATCGAATCGCGCGTAATCTGGGGCATGGCGACGATCATCTTTCGGCCGAGCGGACTTCGATAGAACGCAATCAACTGCCGGATATCGTCCTGTGTCAAATGCTTCTCGTACACGGGCGCCAGTTTGTCGATCAGGGCGTCGGCGTTGATCTCCGACATAAACGCGGTCCAGAAGGACGCCGGCACCGTCGGATAGGCGTCCTTGAATGAGGCCATCATCTGCTCGGTGAACTGCACGCCGATCTGCCCGGCGCCGGTGAGCGCCATCAAGGTGCGGATGTCGTCCAGTTTATTCGTCGCGGCTGATGCCGGTGCGGTGGCCGGTGCCGGATCGGCGGCGAATGCGGCGGCGCCGGCGAGGGAGAGGGTCAAGAGTGCAACAGTCAATGTCCGTGTCATGGGGGAATCCTCCTAGCGCAAAATGATGGGACACCAACCGGCGGCTGGCGAGGAAAAAGGAAGACCACCGGGCGCCGGGGGCGCAAGGCGGTTCTGTCGCTCTTTCGGAATTGGTGTTGTATGGTGCATTGCACCGGTAGGGCCGGGTTTATCCCGGCCACGCGTCTGGCCGGCATAAAGCCGGCCCTACCCAGAGCATTTCTTACGTCTGTCTTGCACGCCCATGAGGGAGTCCCGACGGAACTGCCGGGTGCCGGCGAGCCATGCCAATTGCTGTCTTGAAAGCCGGCGGTTCGATGGTGTATAAGCAAAGGTCCTCCCGCCGGAGTGGCGAAATGGCAGACGCAGCAGACTCAAAATCTGCCGCCCGCAAGGGCATGAGGGTTCAAGTCCCCCCTCCGGCACCACCCAAAAACCCCGCGAATCCCTAAATATGCCAGCAATATAGGGGTTTTCGTCTCTTCTGTCGGTTGGTGCGTCTCGCTTCGTCTCGCTTCCCGGTTCTTCGTCGCACGTCTCATAAGTATAGCAAAAATATAGCAGGCCGGGACGCCCGGTCGGGATTCCATTCAGGATGTCATCCACCCGTGCCTCAAATGCGGTGCCTGCGCAGGGGGCCGGCACCAATCCGGGCCTGCTACGCCTCTCTGCTGCAGGGCGGTTCGCCCCCTTGCTCGGCGCTTACGCTGAGCATGCTCTTCCACTCCAGGACTCCGTCTTGCTCAAGGCTCAACTTTGCCTCACGGGGCAGCAACGGCATGATGATGTTCCGGAAGAAGCCAACCGGGTTCTTCTTGAATTCATCGTCCAGCGCCCGGATCAGCGTGGCTTGTGTCTTGCGACGGGCCAGCAACTTGTCCAGCGTGTGCAACGCCTGTATGCGTCCGCCGACAGATCCTTTGGGCCGCCCGTTCGGATTCCCTGATTCTCCCGCCTGGTATTTCATCGTGTACCTCCATAATAGGTGCGGGAATCAACCCGATTCGGTCCGAATATCAGACGAAACATCCCCGCTCTGTGCCCGGTTCAGCACCCGATCACAGGCAAATACCCCGAGATCCGTGCGAATCTATTTTTGCTGGAACCGTCGACTGGCGAGGACTTTACAGCAAGACTCGGGGAGTTTTGTGCAGGCGAGAACAGGCCTCTATTCACACACAACACACATGAAACGCCTTATATTCTCGTGGGTTCCCTACATTTCACTTCCCTACATTTCTCATGAAACATCATGAGCTCCTCCAAATATTCTCGGGGACCCATACCAAACAACACACCTCCCCCCATAAACTATGGGGAGCGCAAACAGACCTTCTATTCTCGGGGTTCCCTACTCTCAATATGCTCGGGTTCCCTTACATTCCACACCACACTTCACTGGATGAATATCCATGAGGAGCGCAAGCAGACCTACCTACTATGCCGCTCGCCTTCCATGCCGACCACAGCCAGGCGGCGCTCGCC
>CAZTAJ010000117.1:0-12571 GCA_964611575.1 uncultured Verrucomicrobiota bacterium | reverse complement strand
CATACTTGGTGATGCTCGCCTTGGGCAGGCCGATGGACTGGTACCACTTCATGCGCTCCTCGACCCAGTAGTCGTGCCACTGCTGGTCGGTGCCCGGCTTGACGAAGAATTCGAGTTCCATCTGCTCGAACTCGCGCGAGCGGAAGGTGTAGTTGCGGGGGTTGATTTCGTTCCGGAAGGCCTTGCCGATCTGCGCGATGCCGAACGGCACCTTCTGGCGCGAGGTTGCCAGCACATTGGCGAACTGGGCGAAGATGCCCTGCGCGGTCTCGGGGCGCAGGTAGGCTACCGACGACTCATCCTCAACGGGGCCGACGTAGGTCTTGAACATCAGGTTGAAGGCGCGCGGTTCGGTCAGTTCTTTCGAGCCGCAGGCGGAACACTGCATGCCCTCGGGCAGGGCGAATCCTTTTTCCGTCTTGATGAGCTTCGCGCCCTGTTCCTCGCACAACTGGTCCGCGCGGAACCGTTTCCGGCAGGCGCGGCAATCGACCATGGGATCGGCGAAGCCGCCGATGTGGCCGGAAGCCTCCCAGACGCGCGGGTGCATGATGATCGAGCAATCCAGGCCCACGACATCCTCGCGGTTGAGCACCATATCGCGCCACCAGGCTTCGCGCACGTTGCGTTTGAGTTCGCAGCCGAGGGGGCCGTAATCCCAGAAGCCGTTGATGCCGCCGTAGATTTCGGAACTCTGGAAAATGAAGCCGCGCCGCTTGCAGAGCGACGCCAAGGTTTCCATGGACAGGGTATTCGTTGATGCACTCATGGCGGCGTATCCTGCCGACGGCGGGGGTGGGGGTCAAGAAGGAAGGGCGCATGGCACTTGTGAGGGGGTTGATCTTCCCCTGCAGATGCGGGCGTTGACCGCGTCTCTTACTCCACATCCATACCGCCCCGCAGAAGGGGCATGCGCCCCTGAAGGGCGCCGCAGGCAAAGTCCAGTTGACTAGACTTTCGCCTAACCAACTGCTAACCAATGGTTTACGGTCACGCGTTTTCTCGCCGACTATCCGCCCGAGGGTTTCTTTCGGGTCTCGGCGGCCTGAGCGTCGGATTCGTTCTTGAGGATTCCGATGGCGGCGTCGAGGTGGGTGAGCACCTCGGGGGGCATTGTGACGAGCTCGGCGGCGCGACCGCGCAGGAGGCGCAGTTTGGAGAGGTAGGCCCGCAGGCCTTTGACGCCGGTGGGCTGTTTGCGCCGCACTGCTTCCAGTTCGCCGGAGCGGAGTCCGCCCTGGAGCGCTTTCTGCTGGAGGGCCTGGAGAGCGGTTCGGGTGGCGGGTTTGAGGTCGGTCCGGTGCAGTTCCTTTTCGATCCAGGCGAGGTCCAGGGCATCGGCCAGGTCGGGGATGAAGCCGGCGGGCTTGGGTTCGAGCCATTCCGGGTGGCACTCGACGAGCCAGTCGTGGACCTGGAGGTAGCGGTAGAGGGAGGCGCGTCCCAGTTGCAGCCGCTCCTGGGCGTAACTCTCGATGTCGGGGTGCTTGAGCTCGGCATAGAGCCGCTTCTCCCGAACCTGGGCGAGAAGTTTGCCGACGCGGATGTAGGCGATCTGGACGTTCTTCAGGTTGCCTTTCAGCAGCCAGGTCACTTCGAGCGCCTCCTGCACGGCGGTCTTGGGCTTGAGTTCCTTCGTCGCGGTCCGGGTTGTCTTGCGTTTCGCCATGGCGGCCTCCTTCAGCATGGGTGAAACGCATACCATGTCGCCCGACGCCTGACACGCCAAAAGAAGGCGGCCCTCAAAGTCGACTCTGATCCAGCCCGCAAAACGCAAGAATGACGGCGCTGATGGCGTAAATGCCGACATAATGACGATAGACATGACGAATATTGTTTATGAGATTAACGCGTCCTCTCCAGGGCATCCGGGGCCCCGGCAAGTGTCCCGGAACTCGTCCTCCCGAACGTTCGCCATCTTGGTTGCATTTCCCGCCCTGTTTTGGCACCGTTTTCACCATGCAAGCGCATCCTCATCCCTGTCGCCGCCCGCGTGAGTCCGCACCGACCGAAAAGCGCTTTCTTATCGGAGAGAACCAATCGTTGCTCGAAGCATGGCGGGCCGGCCAGATTACCGAGGCGGATGCGCTGGCCGTCAGCAATCGGCCCACCGATCTCGACCTGCAAATCAGGACCGAGACATTCGAGCAATCCCAAAGCCAAGCCGCATTCGCCGGCCGCGTGTAGCGGCTTCAGAGGGGATCCGATGCTCAAGGACGTCACGCCGCTTCGCGATAACTTGAATCTCGTCATCAGGGGCAAGCACGAAACGGTGGAACAGTTGCTGGTTGCGTTGCTGGCGGGCGGCCACGTGCTCATCGAAGATGTGCCGGGCACCGGGAAGACCACACTGGCCAAGGCGCTGGCCGTTTCGCTCGCCGCCCGGTTTACGCGCATCCAGTTCACGCCCGACTTGCTGCCGACCGACATCGTCGGTGGGATGATCTACGCGGCGGCCACGGGCAGTTTCACCTTCCGGCCCGGACCCGTCTTCGCCAACATCGTGCTCGCGGACGAGATCAACCGCGCGTCGCCGCGCACCCAGTCGGCGCTGCTCGAGGCGATGAGCGAACAGCAGGTGACCATCGAGGGCGAAACGCGTGCGCTGCCGTGTCCGTTCCTGGTGCTGGCCACCCAGAACCCCATCGAGTTCAACGGTACGTACCCGCTGCCGGAAGCGCAGTTGGATCGCTTCTGCCTGCGGATAACCCTGGGGTACCCGGCGCACGACCAGGAACTGCTCATGTTGCGGGACCAGCAGACCGTCCACCCCCTGGCGGCGCTGCAGCCGGTCATGAGTCTGGCCGCGTTGAGCGAAGCCCAGAAGCAGGTCCGTGCGGTGGAGGTGGAGGACTCGGTGCTGGCGTACGTTGTGCGGCTCGTGGAACGGACGCGCGGGGACGCCCGGCTGCGCCTGGGGGCGAGCCCGCGCGGATCGCTCGACCTGCGGCGTTGCGCACAGGCCGCCGCGTTCCTGGCCGGGCGAGCGTATGTACGGCCCGAAGATGTGCAGGGAATGGCCGTAGCCGTTCTGGCCCACCGCTTGATCCTCGACGTCAAGGCACGCCACGGCGGCACGACGGGAGAGGCGGTCGTTGGCGACGCCTTGCGTGCGGAGCCGGTGCCTCCATGACGACGGCGGTCCGGGGACCGCACGGGTCACGGAAGCTGCGGTGGCAGCGTGCACTCTTTCCACAGGTTGGCATGCGGCTCGGCGCGCGCCGGGCTTTGAACCGCCGCGTCCCCCTGTTGGGATGGCTCTATTACCTGGTCGCGGCGCATACCACGCCCCGATTGTTCGCCGTCGGCCTGATCGGTGTGGCTCCCACGGCGTTCATGTTCTTGATGGGCCTCGACCTGGAAGCTTCGCGGCTTGGGTTTGCCGTGCTGGCCTGGGTTTTCGCGGCGATGGCGGTCGGTTATGTATGGCAGCCGCGATTGAGTGTGTGCGCCATAGGGCCGACGCGCGTCGAGTGCGGGCGGGCCTTTCGCATGCGCTACGAGGTGCATAACCGGGGACGGCTGTGGGCGCGCGATATCGACCTCGATACGGTGACCTATCCCGACTTGAGGCATCTGCGGCTGCATCCCGCACGGCTCGAGGCCCTGGCTCCGGGCGCCTCCGACAGCGTCGATGGCGGCGGCCTGGCGCGGCGACGCGGCGGTTACCTGCTGCCGCCGCTGCGGTGCGACGCCGCTTTCCCGTTCGGCCTGTGGCGGTGGGGACAGACCGATTGGACCGCACGGCATCTGACCGTGTACCCGCGCTACAGTCGATTGACGGCTTTCGACATCCCGCTTGGCCAGAGACATCGCCAGGATCTGACGCAAGCACGCCAACTCGCGCGGGCCGCGCTGGAGTTCCATGGTTGCCGGGAGTTCCGGGAAGGCGATGCACTGCGGCACGTGCATCCCCGCTCGTCGGCGCGTCTGGGCGTGCCGGTGGTCAAGGAGTTCCAGGCCGAGGGGCACGGACGCACGGCCGTGGTTGT
Organism: uncultured Verrucomicrobiota bacterium; assembly: GCA_964611575.1. GTDB lineage: Bacteria > Verrucomicrobiota > Kiritimatiellia > CAIKKV01 > CAITUY01 > CAITUY01. The sequence continues at coordinate 8,579 of CAZTAJ010000117.1, read as the reverse complement.
GGACACTTGGCGCGCCGTCTGGCAGCCGCGCCGGCCGTTTCACGGTGGTGCGACCTTCGAGGCGGCTCTCTCGGTGGCGGCTGCGGTGGTCGATGCTCTGGCGCGTACCGACCGCGTACTGGAACTGCTGGTGGCGGGTCCGGGCGTATATCGGTTTGTGAGCGCCGGCTGCCTGGGGTACCTGGAGGATGCCCTCGACATTCTCGCCGCCGTTGAGCCGTGTACCACCGACCCGCTCGAACAACTTGAACCGCTGTTGGTGGAGGAGATCCGTGCCATCCAAAGCGTCTGCCTGATCCTGACGCGTTGGGATGCGCGCCGCGCCGCATTGTGGCAGACGCTGGACGCCTGGCAGGTGGGCCTTAAGGTCGTACTGCTGACACCGGGGCTGGAGCGGCCGGCCGGACTGCCCCCGAATGTAGTGTGCGTTGCCGCGCAGTCGGTATTGCGCGGGGAGGTAGCGGAGCTATGAACGAACAGGAGTCGCATCGCGCGCGTCTGCTGGTCGTGCTGTCCGGCGTGCTTCTGCTGTGGACGGTCGGTGGGTACGGTGACGGTTATGGGTCGGGACTCTTCTGGGTGGTGGCCGCCTCGGCGGCGCTGGCCGCGGCGCTGCCACGCCCTCTACCGAACACCGCCCGGTCCGCCATTTGGAGCGGAATTGTCGTCATCGTCGTCTGCCTTGCCGCCAACCTCGAACGGATCGTGCCGCCCGAGGGTCATCCCGAACTGGCACAGGCCAGCCAGTTCGACCGTCTGGCAACGACCGTCTTCGGCCTGGGCGTCACCGCTCTCTTCTTCCGGCCTTCGTCTATAACGGTGACGGTTGTCACGGTGGCGGTGATGCCACTGACGATGATGGCGTTGACACAGGTCAGCATCCCGTCGAGCGGTCCGCGCCAGGCAGCAATCGTCTGGGGCACTCTGATGCTGGTGGCGCTACTGCATCAGGCGCACCGGTTGATGCAACGGCGCCCTGGGCATGGGTTGGCGCCCGGCGTCCGTGAGGGGGTCGTGCGCGCGGCCATCGTCTTGACCGGCCTGGGACTTGCCTTCGCCATCTGTTCCCCAATCGAATGGGGTGCCCGGACAACCCGCGAGTATCTCTTCGGTCTGCTATCTTATGTCAATCGGGGGTCGAGCGCGTCCGGACATGCCAGCGGCCGGCTGTCGCTGCGATCGCCGCCGGCCGATGTCGCCGGCCGCATCCGCGCGCTGATGGCCGTGTCGGCGCCCGAGGTGCCCGGGTATCTGCGCGAGGAGGTCTTCACGACCTATGCCGGCGGGGAATGGACCGTCGCGGACCGCAAGGGCCGGCCGCTGATTCCTTCCGGCGAGGATGGAGGGACGACCTCCCGCCTGCACCAAGGCGTCGTCGGGCAGGCCGCGTCGTCCGCAGAAGTTCTGGAGGGCGATCCGTACTACGCGCTGGGCGTCTCGTCGAATCAACCGGCCGACCTTTGGCGCTGCCAGGTATTGGAGGCGGATTCTCTGGGGGGGTTCTGCCTGCCTGGCCAGGCGGTCGCACTCCAGACCAGCGGAGGCGTGCCCGTGGGTGACGCCGACGGTGCGGTCACTCCGGCCTCCGGGGAACCGTTGCCGGACCATTTTCGCATGGCTGTGGCGAGTACTTTTGACCCAGCCTATCCGTTGCCCGCCGGGTCCCCGGGCGATGCCTACCTGACCGTGCCGGTGCACCTCGTGGGGCCCGTCTCAAACTGGGTGGCCGCCTGCGCCGACCTGTCGGCCGCCAGGACGGCGCAGGGCGCCAGCCTGGCCATCGTGGTGCACTTCCGCGAGCACTTCGCCTATCGCCTGGGGGTCACGTGTCCACCGCGAACCGACCCATTGGTGGGCTTCATGGATCGGCGTACAGGCCACTGCACGCTCTTTGCCAGTGCGGCGGCCATGATGCTAAGGGCGCGGGGGATCCCCACGCGTGTGGTCGGCGGGTTCATGTGCACCGAGCGCAACCCGTTCAACGGCACATGGGTGATGCGCGAGCGCGACGGTCATGCCTGGGTGGAGGCGTGGGACGCCGCCGCCGGCCGCTGGTTTCTCGTCGAGGCCACGCCGCCGGCCGGCCAGCCGACGGCCTATTCCCGGGCGAACACATGGCGGCACTTACGCGAATGGGTGACGATGGGCTGGCGTAAGTTGGTGACGGCCTTGCGGCAAACCCCTTTCCTGGCCCTACTCGCCGCCGCAGGTATTGCCATCTACAGTTTCGTGCAACGCTGGCTCTGGAACCCCGTCGGGTTGATGTTGCTACTCACGCTACTCGCCGTGTGGATGTGGCGTCGACGTCGGCGACACCAAGCGATCCCGGAGTCGGAGCAACTCCGCAGCGAACTGGTGCGCCACATGATGAGATACGAACGCCGCGCGATCCCGGCGCGTCTGCGCCGACAACCGAACGAGAGTTGGTTCGACTGGGTGGCACGCGTGACTCCCGAACTATCCCCTGACCAAGCCGCAACGTTGACCAGGACAGCAACCGCCTACCAAGCCTTGCGCTACCGTGCGAGACTTGATCCGAAGGCCGTGAGGAAATGGATGGACGGAGGGTGAGGGACAGAGGTTGGCTGTGACAGCAACCGTGGGAGGGCGCGCATGTTGCGCGCCGCGGACGGCGTCACGCCGTCCCTTCCAAAGTGCGATGCATCGGCGTCACCTGCCATGGCGGAACAATCTTGAATCCGGATCCTGAGTATCTATGGACACAGAATGGGAGCGGGGATAATCTTCGAGCATCGGAAATGGACTGGGCTGTGTGTTAGCCGACCTGACGGGAGGAACGGAGTTGAAGATCAAAGTTACTATGACCCACATTTTGTTCCTCTGGCTCATATCAATGACGGGAGTGATTTCACTGTTGCCGCTGTTCGCACCTCTGGTGGAGGAGGCGAAATACACAGCGGAGGCCAAGCCTGTAATAAGCGCCATTCGTTCGAAAGTGCAGCTTTATCAGAACAAACACTCGTTTCTCCCCGGTCTCGCGAAAAGTACGGATGCTTCAATCCCGGACGCCACAACTGCACTTTCAGGATCAAGCAGGATAGGGAGCGGCATGATCCAGGGTTTTGTGAGGAGGACTAACTCAGTCCCGGAGAGATATGACATCATGTCACGTTCCGCCGATGAAGATTCCGAACGAGTCGTTCCCGCTGCTAACACTGCCGATCACATAGCGACAGATGTGGGACTGGATTTCCGGGATTTCATCAAGAAGAGACTGAGGCCCTCTGATGTCTTCTATCGTTGCGATGCCGGGGGGTGCGACGGCGGCGCGTACATGTATGTAGTTGGAGTCTTTGGTGGTCCCGATAGTAGTCTGCGGGCGGGGACGGGCTTTGCGGTGCTCGAAATCTGCAGTCCGGCCGCCCGGACCAGACGCATCCTCACATGGGAACGGTACAAACCCGCCACCGCTTCTCCAAAACGGGTTGTTGTTTTGAATAAGGACGAGTCCGCCGCTTTGGGTTGCACGGGTCCGGCAACATCGAAGATGTTCGATATATGCTGGATCCCCAATGTTTCTCTGGCGCTGGCCAGCGGCGCTCAAGCCGCAGATGGCTTTAATGCAGCAATGGAGAGACTCAAAGCCGCAGGCTGGAAGTGACCACTGATGGGCAACAGGAACGGGATATGGTGAGAAGAGCGTTGACATGGTGGCAGCCTTCGCAACGTGCCCTGTACGGGTGCGTGGTGGCATTGGTGTTGGCCAGCCTCAACCCTATTAACAACGGGCGCGGGCGCGCGTTGTTCCTTTGCGCCCTTGCCTTCTGTCTTGCGACAGGGGTGTTGTGGTCATGGAGCCGTCCACGAGTGCGGGTCGTGGTTCTGCTTGTCCTGGCCCTTGAATTGCTGTTGTTATGTCTCCCAGCCCGCGAAGCGGACACCGTTCGCCTTCGTGATCGATACGTAGACTGTTTGGCGGGATACGAGGGGGCAAGGTATGTATGGGGCGGGGAAGGGATACTGGGCATCGACTGCTCGGGGCTTCCGCGACGGGCCTTGCGAGACGCTATGTGGCGGGAAGGCTTGCGGAGTCTGAATGCGGGACTGTTACGGGAATCCATCGTCCAGTGGTGGCGCGATGCCAGTGCACTTGCGTTATCACAGGGCTGCCGGGGATACGCATTACCACTTGGGACCCACGGCACGATTCGCGGCATGAGCTACGACGGGCTTATGGCGGGCGACCTCGCCATCACGGATTCCGGGTGTCACGTCATCTGTTACCTGGGGTCAGGCCGCTGGATTCAGGCCGACCCCGACATCCGTCGCGTCGTGATTCTAGATGGACGCCGCGATCCCAATTACTGGTTCGACATCCCAGTACATGTGTACCGTTGGCGTGTCCTTGAGGAAATGGGTGGGATTTGAGCGTGCGTGAGGGCAGTCTCCGTGGAATCGGAGAAGGATTGGGTTGTGGGTGAAGAGTGCTGACGGGAGGATGAGCGAGATATGAGTATCAAAGTGACCAAAACTGGAGCCCTGTTCTTCTTCTTCTTTATATCAATGGCAGGCGTGGGCCTGTTCTTGCCGGTAATGCAACCCATGATAGAAGAGGCCAAATACATGGCGGAGGCCAAGCCGGTCATCAGCGCCATTCAGACGAAGGTTGAGCTATTTAGGTATGACAAGGGGTTCCTGCCGGGCGCGGACAGGGATGCTGCAGGCGTTCTGCGTACCAACGACGCTTCGCCATGGGCCACTTCCACGCTTGCTCCGAATAGGAAGGGAAATCCGGGTCAAGGAGGACTTCAGGGTTTCATGGCCGTGAGTACGGCTGTGACGACGAACAGCGAAGGTAGTGGATCCTATATCCCGGCGGTGGTCGCATGGGAGGGTAACACCCTGACGGTGCGGCCCGTGGCGCCGTCGGACGCCGCCCACCACTTCGCCGAGGATCTTAACGTCGATTTCGACGATTTCGTGGGCATGCGTCTGAGACCCAGTCACTTCTTCTACCGCACGGATCAGAGTGGTTGCACGAACGGTGGATACATTTACGCGGTTGGAGTGTTCGGCGATGGGAACCGTTTGCGGATGGGCACTGGTTACGCCGTGCTGCAGATTGTCAATCCGTCCGCCCACATCAAATGTATCGAGACCTGGGGACGGTACCGTGCAGTGAAAGGGGCGCAATCGCAGGTCCCGATGTTGACGGCGCAGGAATGGACCAACCCCCCAACGGACAAGGACAACGTGTGCTGGATCGGTGATGTCACAACCAATGGCCTGATGAGCCCTGACCCCGAGAAGGCGAAGCGGGCGCTGGCGGCACTGCACGAAGCGGGATGGGTCTTTTGAGAATGCCTCCGGAAATGTGAAACGAAGGTGCCACGAAAGGGTGCGCGACATAGACGCCGGGCGGTCGGGATCGGTGTAGCCGCCGGTGTCCTCACCGTCGGGACCCGGGACGCTATGCCGCCGAGACGGCGGCGACAACGCGCCCTGGCCAGACAAGCCCGGAAGACAGGCAAACCCGCTTCCATGTCGTGCACCCGGCTCCTGAGTATCTATGGACACAGAATGGGAGCGTTCGTTCGTGGTTTTTCAGCGGTTCATGACTCCGGTTTGGCGGCATCCTGATGCGGCGAGACCTGGTGCAGGGTGAACTCGGGGTGTTCCTTCGTGAAATAGGCCAGTGCCCACTTGTCGGGGAACAGGACCACGAGCTGGCCGCGGACATCCCTGGCGAGCCTGACGCCATCGCCGAGGTGGATCTTGTCCAGTTGCTCGACGCGGAAGTCCGGGGCGAACCAGCGGATCTGGGTGAATGACGCCGGCTCCAGGCGCGGTTCCGCGCCGTACTCGGCCTTCAGCCGGTACACGACCACTTCGAACTGCAGTTGGCCCACCGCCCCCAGCAGCGCTCCCGGGATGACGTCGCCGATGAGTTCGAATGACTGGATGACGCCTTCCTCCAGAAGTTGGGCAAGCCCGGCGCGCAACTGCTTGAACTTGGCGGTGACATTGTTGCGGATGAAGGCGAATGCCTCGGGCGGGAAACGGGGAATTTCGTCGTAACGGATGGCGGGATTCGAGGTCAGCGTATCTCCAATGTGGAAGGCTTTGTGTGTCACCAGTCCGACAATGTCGCCGGGATAGGCGACATCGAGCGATTCGCGGTCCTGGCCGAAGAGCTTCTGCGGGTAGGAGAGCCGGACGGGCTTGCCGGATTCGGGGTCGTTTACCACCATATCCTTGACGAACGTGCCGGAACAGACCCGCACGAATGTGAGCCGGTCGCGGTGCCGGGGGTTCATGTTGGCCTGCACTTTGAAGACAAAACCCGAGAAGTCGGCGGATTCCGGGGCAACCGGCCCGTTGATTGAGCGTCTGGGCTGGGGTGGGGCCCCATGCCGGACGAAGTAATCGAGCAGCAGTTGAACGCCGAAGTTGGTCATGCCGCTTCCGAAGAAGACGGGGGTGATCTGGCCGGCGAGCACATCCGCCTCATTGAAACTCTCCCCGGCGGCGGCCAGCACTTCCAGTTCCTCGAGCGCCGGGTCCAGGATGTGGGGCGGGATGACGGCCCGGACGGACGCGTCGTGGATGCCGCTGACCTGTTCGGGGGCGCGGTACTGGTTGCGGGCGACGCGCTCGAACAGGTGCAGATGCTTGCTGAGCCGGTCATAGACGCCACGGAAATCCGGTCCATTGCCGAGAGGCCAGGTCACCGGGAAGGCGCCGATGCCGAGAACCTTCTCCAGTTCATCCAGCAAGGCCAGCGGATCCTGGGCGGGCCGGTCCATCTTGTTCATGAAGGTGAAGATGGGGATTCCGCGGAGGCGGCAGATTTCGAACAACTTGCGGGTCCGCTCCTCGATACCTTTGGCGGCGTCGATCACCATGACGACGCTGTCGACGGCGGTCAGAACGCGGTAGGTGTCCTCGCTGAAATCCTTATGGCCGGGGGTGTCCAGCAGATTGATGACGCAACTGCCGTACTCGAACTGGAGCAACGTGGAGGAGATGGAGATGCCGCGTTCCTTCTCCAGTTCCATCCAGTCCGAAGTGGTATTACGTTGATCGCGGCGGGCGCGGACGGAGCCGGCCAGCTGGATCGCGCCGCCATACAACAGGAGTTTCTCGGTCAACGTGGTCTTGCCGGCGTCCGGGTGCGAGATGATGGCGAACGTGCGGCGGCGCGCTATTTCTTTAAGCAGGGAGGTTTCGGCCATGGCGGGGCTCCGGGCGGGACGCTCAAGATGGGGGCGGCGCGGCGTGGCAGTGTGGCGGCACGGTTGTTATGGGAACCTGAATCATGGGGCGTGGAAGGTAGAAGAGGCGGCACGGCGTGTCAATGCGGCATCTCGGGCCGCCCTTCTTGTCATCCAAAAAATCCATCCAAAAAATAACTGCACATTCCCGTTGACACTCCCCCGATGTCTGGTATCTTACGCCGTCTGATTATGGGCGATGAGCCGAAGTGACTGGTGTAGATAAGGCAACAAACAAAGCACTTTTTTCGCTGTAACTCTGGCCTCTGTGAGGGGAGCAGGGAGAAGTGTTTTTTGTTGTCTTGATTCAGCAGAGAAAACGGAATCGTGGCCCACGTAGCTCAGTTGGTAGAGCACGTCCTTGGTAAGGACGAGGTCAGCGGTTCAATCCCGCTCATGGGCTCCAGTATATATGGATAGGCCGGTTTGGAATACGAAGGAGTAACAAAGGAGAAGCATCATGGCAAAGGCACAATTCAGTCGCACAAAGCCACACGTAAACGTTGGAACGATCGGGCACGTTGACCACGGCAAAACCACCCTGACGGCGGCTATCACCTACGTACAGTCGTTGCGCGGGTTGAGCACATACGTCAAGTACGACGAAGTGGCGAAGGCCTCCGAGTCGCAGGGCCGGCGCGATCCGACCAAGATCCTGACGATCGCCACCTCGCATGTTGAGTACAGCAGCGAGAAGCGGCATTACGCCCACGTGGATTGCCCCGGGCATGCCGACTACATCAAGAACATGATTACGGGTGCGGCGCAGATGGACGGCGCGATTCTCGTGGTGAGCGCGTCGGACGGGCCGATGCCCCAGACCCGCGAGCATATTCTGCTGGCGCGCCAGGTGGGCGTCCCGGCGGTTGTCGTGTTCCTGAACAAGGTTGACACCGTGGACGATCCCGAGCTGCTCGACCTGGTTGAGCTGGAAATCCGCGAATTGCTGAGCAAGTACGAGTTTCCGGGCGACAGCACGCCGATCATCCGTGGCAGCGCCCTGGCGGCCATACAGGTGAAGTCTGCGGACGAACCTGGCGCCAAGTGTATCAAAGAGTTGACGGATGCGCTGGATGCCTTTATTCCCGAACCGCTCCGCCTGGTGGATCAGCCGTTCCTGTTGTCGATCGAAGACGTGTTCTCGATCGAGGGTCGCGGCACGGTTGTAACGGGCCGGATTGAGCGCGGGATCATCAAGGTGGGCGAGGAAGTCGAGATCGTGGGGCTGAAGCCCACGGTGAAAACGACGGCGACGGGCGTGGAAATGTTCCGCAAGCTGGTGGACCAGGGTCAAGCGGGTGACAACGTCGGCGTGTTGCTGCGCGGCACGAAGAAGGAAGATGT
>CAZTAJ010000116.1:0-12974 GCA_964611575.1 uncultured Verrucomicrobiota bacterium | reverse complement strand
AGCCGCACCGGTCTTCCCGACAACTTCTCCAGGCAGCGGCCTGATTTCCATGAGAGCGGATGTTGAAATGCTCATTGAAAGGCAGAAGCCTTTGAAAGTGAAACCTTTGGTGGTCATCTCGCCACCCGCGAAGTCCGCATTCAATGATGCGAACCCGTCGATTCGCAGCGTGTATCTGCGGAAACGGGAAGAGCGCCAGTAATTCTCGGTCGTATAGAGGGAGAGTTCCTTTCCGCCGCCTTCGGCATCCGTCTCCAGCATCCCCAGGGCCGGGAAGTTGTCGCCATAGGCCCAATTGCCGGTCTCGCGCAGGCCCGGCCTGAAGAAAGCCTCGTCCCGGCGATTGAAGTGCCTCCCGTCCCGGCTGGACATGAAAAGCCCGTCGGTAAGCGCGGTTCCGCAACGGACTCCCGCCGCGTGCTGGGAGCGGAAGCGACGGTGTTCCAGTTCCGGGAGCGCCTCCATGGAAGGCGACCATTCCCTCTGCGTACAACGCGGCGGAAAGCCAACGAGAATATGAGGGGCGCGATAGTAGTTAGGGTAACGAGGCTCTTGCAAACACCCCGGAGGGTTTTGCAAGAGCCTCCTTTGTTAGGTTTTTGTCCACCCTCGCCTCGTCCGGGGGGACGCCGCCTCAATGATCCCGCTGCCCAGCACCGCATCGGCGTCGTAGAATACCACGGTCTGCCCCGGCGTGACCGCCAGTTGGGGCTCCTCGAATGCCACGCGGGCCAGGCGGCGGCCCTCGTCCTCGACCACGGTCAGCACGGCCCCGGCCTCCCGGTGCTGCTGGCGGATCCGGGCGCGGATGGGGCGCGGCACCTCCGGGACCGGTTCGGCGGCCATCCAGTTCAGATCGCCGGCCGTCAACCCGCCGGCGAAACAGTCGGCGTGCGTGCCGACCACCACCGTGTTGGCGCAGGCATCAATGCGGATCACATACAGCGGCTCGCCGGCGCCACCGATGCCGAGGCCCTTGCGCTGGCCCACGGTGTAGTGAACCACGCCGCAGTGTTCGCCAACCACGCGCCCCGTCGCATCGACTATCGGGCCGGGCACCTGCCCGGCGTCCTTGAACAACACCCCGTAGTCCTTGCTCTCGATGAAATTCTGGCTTTCATCCTTGTCGGCGATTTCCGCCCAGCCAATCCCGCGCGCCAGGGCCTTGACCTGCGGCTTGGTCAGGCCGCCCAGCGGAAACATCACTTGCGCCAACTGGTCCTGGCTCAGCCGCGACAGGAAGTACGTCTGGTCCTTGGCGGCATCGACCGCCTTCCGCAGCCAGTGACGGCCGGTGGCCGCATCGCGTTCCACACGGGCGTAGTGCCCGGTCGCAAACCGGTCGAAGGCGATGCCCATGGCGCGGGCGCGTTCGAGCAGCAGCCCGAACTTCATGGCGCGATTGCAGCGCACACAGGGATTCGGCGTGCGGCCGGCCAGGTATTCGGTGCGGAAATTATCCAGCACCTCGGCGGCATATTCCCGCGCCAGCGGCACGACGTGATGGGGAATCCCGAGCCGTTGCGCCAGGGCCTGCGCAGCGGCGATATCGCGCGCCTCGCCGGGGCCGTAACAGCCGGAGCGGCCCTCGTCGGGCAGCGGCAGGGCGCCGTCCCAGATCTGCATCGTGAGTCCGATCACGCGATAGCCGTGGCGCTGCAACAGCCAGGCAGCGATGGACGAATCCACGCCGCCGCTCAAACCGACAGCCACGGTCACGTCGCCCAAGGCGCGCGGCAGGCCGGGAATGGGGTCTGGCAGGGACGAAGTCATGGCAACTGGATTGGACAGCGTTGGCAATGCATACAGCATCGAATGCTACCCGCGTTCCTGCGGCGATGCCAATATGTTTCGTTCAGAATCCAGAATTCAGAAGTCAGGAGACAGAATGGCCCATCCTCCCAATTGAACGAATGCAACCAATGCAACTGATACTGACTCCTGAATCCTGACTTCTGACTTCTCGTGCCCCCCCCACGCACACCCTTGGCGCAACGCCGTTTCTTGTGATAACTTTCGCCTCCTTATGCAACACGGAGCTTTCTGATGCCCAAACCTCTTCATCTCTTCGTTTCCGCCGTGGCCCACGGCAAAGCCGATGGAACCGCAGCGCGTCCCTATCCGACACTGGAGGCTGCGCGCGATGCGCTGCGCAAACTCAAACGACGCGGGGGGCTCAAGACCCCGGTCCGCGTCCTCCTCGCGCCCGGCGTCTACCGTCTCGACGCGCCACTCGTCTTCACCCCGGAGGACGGCGGCACCGCCCGTTGCCCCATCACCTGGGCCGGCGACGGCGGCCGGCCGCTCCTCAGTGGCGCGCGCGTGATCGCCGGCTGGAACGAGGGCACGATCAACGGCCAGCCCTGCTGGCAGGCGGTGCTGCCGGAAGTGGCCGCCGGACACTGGTGGTTCACCCAGCTCTTCGTCAACGGCCGCCGCCGCTATCGCGCCCGCTTGCCGAAGCACGGCTTCTTCTGTTTCGCCGGCGTGCCCGAGGCGGAGGCGAAACACGATTCAGGTAATCTTTACCATGGCGCCATGAGCGCTTATTTCGTACCCGGCGAGATCCGCGCCTTTCGTAATCCGGCGGACATCGCCGTGGTGGTGCCCGACCACTGGTATGAAAATCACCTGCGCATCGCGTCAGTCGATGAGTCGACGCACACCCTTCACTTCGAGACTTTCGGCCGCAGCCGCTTGTCGCGTGACGAAACCGGCCGCCACGCCCGCTACTGCCTGGATCACGTGGCCGAAGCGTGTACCGACCCCGGCGACTGGTACCTGGACCGCCCCACCGGCACCCTCTCCTACATTCCCATGCCGGGCGAGAATCGTGAGACCACACACATCGAGGCCCCGGCGCTGGACCTTCTGCTTTCCGTACAGGGCGACGCGCTCGACCCCCAACGGCGCGTGCGACACCTGCGCTTTGAATTCCTCGATCTGCGTCATGCCGACTGGGAACTGCCGCGCGTGAATGCGGGAGCGCTGCAAGCGAGCTTCAGTGTGCCGGCGGCGGTGCGTTTCGTCGGCGCCGAGGATTGCGCGCTCTACGGTTGCCGGGTCAGCCAGGTGGCCGGCTGGGCGGTGGAGGTTCTGCGCGGCTGCCACCGCAACCGCATCGTCGCCTGCGCGCTGCATGACCTGGGCGGCGGCGGGATCAAGGTTGGCCCCGAAGGCGGTCTGCCCCAGCACTGGGAGACCGGAAACCACGACGCGTTCCGCGGCATGGACGCGGCCGCCCTGGGCTGGGGCCCCCGCCGGGAGATGCCCGGCGGCCTGCTCCCGGGCCGCGATCGTGCCGAGCCCTCCGCCACCACGGTCAGCGACTGCTCGATCCATGACGGCGGCTTGATCTTCCATTCCGCCATCGGCGTCTGGGTCGGCGACGCCTCGCGCAACCGCATCGTCCACAATCATATCTGGAACTTCAGGTACACCGGCATTTCCTGCGGCTGGACCTGGGGCTACGCCCCGGCCTTCACGTGCGACAACCGGATTGAAGGCAATCACATCCATGACATCGGCCACGGCATGCTCAGCGACATGGGCGCGATCTACACCCTCGGCCGCCAGGCCGGCAGCACCATCCGCCGTAATTTCATCCACAACGTCCATAGTTACGGCTACGGCGGCTGGGGCATCTACCCCGACGAGGGCAGTAGTTGGATGCGCATCGAGCACAACGTCGTCTGCGGCACAAAGTCCGGCGGCTTCCATCAGCACTACGGCCGCGACAACGTGGTGCGGCACAACCTCTTCGTCGATGCGATCGAGAACCAGGCCGCGGTGACGCGCTGCGAGTTCATGCGGGCCATCGTCTTCGAGCACAACCTGGTTCAGGGCGCCGGCAACGGCCTGCTATGGAGCGGCCAGGGCTGGGCCCATGCTCACATCGACCGCAATGTCTATGCCACCGACCCCGGGCGTCCTCCGCTCTTCGCCGGTAAGACCTGGGAGGAGTGGCGGGCGGGCGAACGGGACGCCCACAGCCGTTTCGCCGAGGCCGTGCTGCTGGACGCCGGCGGCGCCGCGCCGGCGACGGCCAATCCTGCGGCCCTCAAGGCGGCGGGCATCGACCCGGAGCAGGTTGCCCTGATCGTGGCCCAGGCCGGCCCGCGGCTGCGCGACGTGCTCCCCCCGACCCTCGACGCGGTCGCGCCCGAACCCGAGGTGCGCCGCGCCATCGTCGAGCCGCTCTTCTGGCCGTGGCCGGCCGAGTGGCCGGATGCCTGCAGCATGCAACATTCCTGGAAGAAGATGCTCGACTCCGCGGCCGTCACCCCAGAAGCGGCGCAGGCCATCTCACTCACCCTGGAGAACCGCGGTGACGCCCCGGCCCGCGGGCGCTACCGCCTGCGGGTGGTGCCAGCCGCGGCCGCCCGCATCGCGGGGCCCAAGACGCTGGCAGTCGGCCTCAAGCCCGGTGCCCGGGCTGAACTCAACACCGCCGTCGTGGCGACGGGCAAGGTCCAGGACTTCCGCATTGAAGCGGTGGCCGAGGGCGAGGGCCTCGTGGATAGCTGCCTCTATTTCACCACAAAGCCGGCCCCCACATGAAACACGAAATCCTGAGAGTGATGCATCATGAGAGGCGAGGCGGACGCGTCGAGTTTCGGGGGAGGGACGGCGTGTCGCCGTCCGCGGCGCGCAGCATGCGCGCCCTCCCGTGGGTGTTGAGTCTGTTGTGTCTGGGCGTTGCCGTGGCGCGGGCGGCAGACCCTGCGCCCGCAACCCTGCGCGTAGTCGCCTCGTTCCATCCCATGGCGGTGGCGACACTCAACGTCGTCGGCCGTGCCCCCGGCGTGACGGTCGTCAGCATGGCCCGCGAACAGACCGGTTGCCTGCACGACTACCAGATGACGACGGAAGACATGGTGACGCTGACCTCCGCCGACGTGTTTGTGATCAACGGGGCCGGCATGGAGTCGTTTCTCGACAAGGCCACCCGCCAGGCGCCGCGCATGAAGGTCATCGACGCCAGCCGCGGCATCGATCTGTTGCGCGACGACGGCGAGCCCAATGCGCATGTGTGGGTCAGCGTGTCGCGGCATATCCGGCAGGTCGCCAACATCGCGAATGGACTGGCGGCCGCCGACCCCGCGCGCGGGGACGTCTACCTCGCGAACGCGGCGGCCTACACCAACCGGCTTGGCGACCTTCACCGGCGCATGCAGGCCGGCCTGGCCGATCTCCGGTCCCGCGACATCGTGACGTTCCATGAAGCCTTCCCCTACTTCGCGGAAGAATTCAACCTGCACATCGTGGCCGTGATTGCGCGGGAACCCGGGTCGGAACCCAGCGGGCGCGAGATGGCCGAGATGATCCGGACGATCCGCCGCACCGGCGTCAAGGCCTTGTTTGCCGAGCCGCAGTACTCGGCGAAAGTCGCCGCGACCCTCGCCCGGGAAACGGGCGCCTCCGTCTACCTGCTGGATCCGGTGGTCACCGGCCCTCTCACGCCCGACGCCTACATTGACGCCATGGATAAGAACCTCGCCATCCTGCGTCAGGCGTTGCAGTAGGCCGCCTGACCGGTCGCTTGACGCGCGTTGGCATCCCTGACAAACTGCCTTTTATGTCAGCGCCACGGGAGATCCTCGACATTCAACGGCAACTGGTGCGCAGCGACGTTTCCCCGCTGCGCAAATACCAGGCGCTGGTGGTGGGTCGGCCGGGCTGGGGCTCATTGATCCGGTATGAACTGATCGTCATGCTGTGCGCGGGGCTGCCGGGCGCGCTGGGCCTCGTGCTGCGCCGCAGACTCTACCCGCTATTGCTGGGCAAAGTGGGCCGCAACGTCGTGTTCGGCCAGAACGTGACGCTGCGGCATCCCCATAAGATCGAGATCGGCGACAACGTCGTGATCGACGACAACTGCCTGCTGGACGCCAAGGGCGACAACAACCGCGGCATCGTCATCGGCTCGGGCGTGTTCATCGGGCGCAACTCGATCCTCCATTGCAAGAACGGCGACATCACGATCGGGGACAACGCCAACATCGGGTTCAACTGCGACATCGCCTCCTCGAACCGGATCGAAATCGGCGCCCGCGTGCTGATCGCGGCCTACAGTTACATCGTGGGCGGCGGGCACGGGTTCAGCAAGACGGACGACGCCATCATCAATCAGGGGCGGATTGCCGAAGGGATCTTCATCAAGGACGGGGCATGGATCGGTGCCGGGGTCATCGTGCAGGATGGCGTCACCGTGGGCGAGGATACGATCGTCGGCGCCGGCGCGGTCGTGGCCAACGACCTGCCCGCCCGATCCGTGGCCGTCGGTCTGCCCGCCCGCGTCATCCGGAACCGGGATTCATCCGATCCCTGAGTTCACCGCTTCACCGACCGGCCGACCCGCCAACTTAACACACCCGGAGGATCGTTCGCATGACCACGCTCCCTGACCTTGACCGCGCCCAGAGCCTTGCCCGACTGCCGGACGCCGCCGCCTGGCAGCGGCTCCGCGCCGAACTCGAATACGCGCAGTTTCTCGCCGACGTCACGCCCGATCAACCCGCGTGGCGCGCTTGCGTGCAAACCGCGCTGGACGTCGCCGCCGGCGCCCTGGCGGAAGGCGGCGAACCGGGCGCAACGTTGACGGCCCGGATTGAAGGACTGCTGGCACCGCTCGCCGGGGCCGCGAAGGCGCGCACCGTGTACCTGGCGGGCCACGCGCACATCGATATGAATTGGATGTGGTCCTGGCCTGAAACGGTCGCCGTCACCCTCGACACGTTCCGCACCATGCTCGACCTGATGGATGAGTTTCCCGAGTTCCACTTCTCCCAAAGCCAGGCGAGCGTGTACGCCATCGTCCGCGATCAGGATCCCGAACTGCTGGCGCGGATCGCGGCCCGCGTTCGCGAGCAGCGCTGGGACGTGGTTGCCAGCCACTGGGTCGAGGGCGACAAGAACATGGCGGGCGGGGAAAGCCTTTGCCGCCACCTGCTCTACACACGCGCGTTCATGCATGACCTCTTCGGCTTGGCGCCGGAGGACGTGCCGGTGGACTGGTCGCCCGACACGTTCGGGCATGCCGCCGGCACCCCCACCTATCTCGTCCGCGGCGGGGTGCGCTATCTTTATCTCCACCGTCCCGGCCTCGGCCGGCAGCCGATGCCCGAGGCGTTCTGGTGGACCGGTCCGGACGGGGCGCGGGTGCTGGTGCGCAACGATCAGCAGCGCGGATATAATGCCGTGCCCGACCCGGCCTCGGTGCTGGGCGCCCTGCGGGCCATGCATGCCAGCACCGGGCTCGACCTGGCGATGCTGGTGTATGGCGTGGGCGATCACGGCGGCGGCCCCACGCGGCGGGACTTGCTGCTGGCGCGCGAGATGGGAACGTGGCCCATCTTTCCCGCCGTGCGTTGCGCCCGCGCCCGGGACTTCTTCGAGCATCTCGCCCGCCGCGGCGCGTCCCTGCCGGTCCTGACCGGGGAACTTAACACGGAATTCGCCGGCTGCTACACCACGCAGTCCCAGATCAAACGCGACAACCGACTGGCCGAAGCCCGGCTGGCCGATGCCGAAACCGCCGCCACGCTCGACACCCTCGCGCGCGGCGCCGCGTATCCCGGCGCCCGCCTCGCGGCCGACTGGACCCGTGCGCTCTTCTCGCACTTCCACGATATCCTGCCCGGCTCCGGGGTCGCGGACACGCGCGCCTTCGCGCACGGGCAATTCCAGGAAACCATGGCCTCGACCTCGACCGTCGAGACCCGAGCCCTGCGCGGACTGGCGGAATGGGTGGATACGGCGCGCGTCGCCGGCGCGGCCCCCGACGCCGCTCCCGCCTCGCCGGCTCTCTTTGTGGCGGGCGGCCAGGGTGCCGGCGCCGGAATCGGCGCGGCCGAAGGCCGCCTCAGTCTCGCCGACCGCCACGGCGATTCCCCCCTGCGGCCCTTCGTCATCTTCAATCGCACGGCCCAGGCGGTGACGGAGGTCGTGGAGTTCACCCTTTGGGATCGCGAACCCGCGGGCGCGCCGGTCCCGTTCCACGGAAAGACTTACGAAACGATCGACGCGGCCGGGCGCATCCGCCCCGTGCAAGTGCTCGCCAGGGGCAACGGATGGGGCCACCTGAACATGACCCTGGCCGCACCGGTCACCGTGCCCGCCTTGGGCTACACCACGGTGGTGTTCCGGGAAACGCTCGCCCCGCTGCCGGCGGCCGCACCCGGCGCCTGGTTGCTCCGTCACAAACATCACTGTTCCTACGCCATGGCCGAACGCAACGCCATTGGCCTGGAGAATGCCCTGCTGCAAGCCACCTTCGACCCGCAGACGGGACGCCTTACGCGCCTGTTCGACAAACGCGCGGGCCGGGAGATGGTGGACGCGACGGCCGGCGGCATCGGGTTCGAATACAGCGTCGAGCGCCCGCACCCCATGAGTGCCTGGGTGATCGACAACAGCGGCCCTGTCGAATGGCCGAAGGTGAAGTCGGTGGCCGACCGTCGCGACGGACCCTATTCGGCCGCCATCGAGGTGGTCTACGAAGTCCAGGCCTCCACGATCAGGGTTCTCTATGCGCTCCACCAGGACGACCCCAGGCTGCACGTGCAGATCGAGGCCGACTGGTTCCAGCGCGGCACACCGGCGGACGGTATTCCGAACCTGCGGTTTGCCATACCCACCACGCTGCGCGCGCCCGTGGCACGCTACGAGATTCCCTTCGGCGCCATCGAGCGCCGGACAGACCCGGATCAGGAAGTGCCCGCACTGCGCTGGGCCATGGTGTGCGGAACGACCGACAACGGCCCCGCCGCGCTCACGCTGCTCAACGACTGCAAGCACGGCCATGCCCTGGCCGGCGCGACACTCCGGTTGAACCTGATTCGTTCCGCTTACGAGCCCGACCCGCTTCCGGACATCGGCCATCACACCATCCGCCTTGCGCTCCTGCCGACGGACGACTTATCCGTGGCCGACGCCACACGGGCCGCGCAGGCGTTCGAGCATCCGCCCCAACCCATCGGCGCCAGGGTGCATACCGGCGCGCTGGCGCCGGAGGCCGGCTTGATCGCGGTGGGCGGCGCGTCCATCATTCTGTCCGGCCTCAAAATGACCGAGGATGGCCGCCGTCTGCTGGTGCGCGTGTACGAAGGGGCCGGCGCTGCCGGGACGGCTGCAATCCGGCTGCACCCGGCGCTCGGGCGGCCCGCAGCCGCTGAGCGCGTGGATCTGCTCGAGCGGCCCGAAGCCGGAGCCGCCCCGCGCGTGCAAGGCGACACGGTGACCGTGGATGTGCCCGCCCATGGTATCGCCAGCGTGGCAATCACGATGAAGCGGGATTAACCGGCCCGCGTCCGATCGCGGGCGTCGGTCGCCCCCGGAAAGCAGGTGATGGCGTGTTGGACCTTTTCATCGATACCGATGCCTGTCCGGTCAAACCGGAAATCTGCCGGGTGGCGAAGCGGTACCGCCTGAACGTGACGTTCGTCTCGAACTCGTGGATGCGTGTGGCCGAACAGGAAGGGGTGAAGCTGGTTGTCGTGGGCGATCAGTTTGACGCCGCCGACCAGTGGATCGTCGAGCATGTTGGCAAGGATGACATCGTGGTGACGGCCGACGTGCCCCTGGCATCGTTGTGCGTCAAGCGGGGGGCCAGGGTTCTTGCGCCGTCCGGACATCCCTTCACCGACGCCAATGTCGGCGGAGCCCTCGCCACACGGGACCTGATGAAAGACCTGCGCGCCGAGGGGCTCGTCAGCGGAGGCCCGCCGCCGTTCGGCGCCCGGGATCGGTCACGGTTTCTCGAACGGCTTGACCAACTGATTCAGCAGCTCAAACGCGGCGGCTAGCGCCCGTCAGGGCGACGCATCTGCGCCTATTGAGCGTTTCGTGAATGAGTGACACATCCAGGTAGGGCCGGCTTTATGCCGGCCATGTGCGTAGCCGGCATAAAGCCGGCTCTACCGCTTGCGTCGGAATGTCACTTCTTAGGCAACGCTCAATAGTCGCGCGAGGTCGGGGCGACCGGTCAGACACGCTTCAACGATGCGCTCGATGAAGAGCTGCTGGCTGTCCTTCAGGGGCACAATCCGATCATGGATCCGGACTTCCACCCGGGACTGGCCGGTCCCGGCCTGGCGGCCCAGTTCCCGCACGATCTCCCGCAGCTGCGCCACGGCAACAGTCTGCGCGTCCTCCACGGCATGGAACGTCGGCGCGCCGGAGAGCCCCTCGATCCGGTAGAGGCCCTCATCGTTGACGCCGATCGCCACGCGGCGGCGGATACGGACGAGACTGGTAATAGCCCCGATCGCGTTGGCCACATCCGCATGGGCCGGGATGATGGCCTCGGCGTGCAGAAGTCGGGCAGCCGCGGGCAGGAAGAAATGTGCCGGGGCCCCGATCCCGATCACGGGCGCCTTCAGCGCAATCCGGACGCTGTACCCATCGGCCCGCTCGCCAAGCGCCCGCTCAATCAGGGCTGCGGCGGCCGGCGACTCGTCCAGCAGGTCCGGATCCAACTCCTCGGCCAGTTGCTTCTTCAGCAATTCAAGCGCCAGCCGGCGGACGAATTGCCGGCACCCCTGCTCGATGAACCGGGACCGGTCCGTGCGCATGAGCGCGGCATAGAGATCGCAGACGCGCCGCGAAGCGTCCCCGTCCCAGAGGCGCAGCCGTCCGTCGGCGTGAAGCAGGTCCGTCGGGGTCAGTCCACAACGCTGGACGACATAGGCTTCCTCCAGCGGGGCCAGCGACAGGGCTTCCTCCCCGTAGCACTCCTCGCACTCGACCACTTCGGCCACGCTGTGGGGCCGCTCCTTGAGACGCTCGACGATGCGCGATTCGCGTCCGTCCCGCACGAGGTGGTGCGGGTGCGGGGTGAGGGTCAACAGTTCCATGCCCCGCGTGGAGGTGTCAAACCGGTCCACGTGATGTTCCAGCCACTCCAGCGCTTCACCGGTCCGCGGGTTGAAGTCCGCCAGCCAGGCGACGGGCGCAATACGCTGGGGCCCGATCGTCAGCGTACCGTCGACACGAACAATCCGGCTGTCCCCACCCAGGCCGAGGGTCCGCATGTCCAGCGCTTCCACGTGCGTCTTCCAGCCGCCCACCGTCGCCCCATCCTTGCAGGTCTGGACCGCGCCGTGGCGGATCGTCGCGGTGTCCGTCGTCGTGCCGCCGATATCCACGATCATCGCGTCGGATGCGCCCGTCAGATAGCTGGCGCCGGCCACGCTCGCCGCGGGCCCGGACAGGATCGTCTCGATCGGCCGACCGCGCGCCGCGCCGAGGCTCATGAGCGAACCGTCGCTCTTGACGACCATGATCGGCGCCCGCAAACCCCTGCGGCGCATCGCCGTCTGGACTTTTTCCAGAAAGGCGTCGAGACAGGGGATGATCTGCGCATTGAGCACCGCCGTTTCGGCGCGGATACGGTAGTTGGGGCCTTCCGACACATCGTGCGCGCAGGTCACCACTGCGTCGGTTTCCTCGCGAATGGCGGCTTTGACCTGTGCCTCGTGAATCGGATTCACGTCACTGGCATAACCCGCGACGGCAAAGGCCTGCACCCCCTGCTGGTCGAGCATCCCGCGGACGATCTGACGGACCTGCCCGGGATTCACCGGCGCCAGTTCCCGGCCATCCACTTCGAGTTGCCCATCGATCATCGCGATCAGTTCGTGCGTGAAAAACTCCGAGGGAGGCCATCCGTACGGCGTCATGAGCAGCAGACCGACGCGCTGGCCCCGCCCTTCCACGATGGCGTTGGTGGCCAGGGTTGTTGAGACGGACACGAGGTCGACGTCCTTGAAGCGGCCGTCATCAAGTTGGTCGAGCGCAGCTTCGATCCCAACCGAGTGGTCCCATTTCGTCGTCAGGCTCTTGGCCTTCTGGAGCACCGCATGGGTTTCGAAATCGTAGAGGACAACGTCCGTATAGGTGCCGCCGGCATCGATCCCCAGCCCCAGGCGGGCCGTGCGGTCCGCGCGCTCAGACGCCGGCGTTTCATCGTAGACCAGGAGGGTCGGTTCGGGCGCGGCCTCGCTCTCCCGCACGGGCACCGCGCGCAGGCACCGTTGGGCGGCGTCGTAGACGGTCGCGTGGCGCGGGGGCACCACGAGAATGCCGTCCGTGGACTCCGGGGCCGCCAGCAGACGCGTCAGGAGGTCGTGGGTGCCGGGAAGTTCCTCATAGGTCCAGCCAAACTCCGCGGCCATGGCCTTGGCAAGGTCCGCATAGCGTTCACGCCGTTCGGCGCCTTCCCCGGTGTTGATGAATGCCGCGCGCTGGTAATTGCGATGCCAACTGTTCAGAAAGTCCCGGATGGCCTCAGCGTTCTCCCGGCCGTGTTCGCGCACGAGCCTCTCGAAATCAAACGCCACGGGGCTGCGGCACTCGGCGGATTCCTGTTCATCGGCGCTCCACGGGCGGGTCCGCTCTTCCACCCAGCCAGCGGAGACGTAGTAGGTGCCCGGATATTTCGAGAACTGCTCGCGATACGCGCGGTCGGATCCCAGGAAAAGGGCAATGCAGTCGTGCACTTTGGGAATGGCCAGCGGCACGGCACGCGCCTGCAAACCAACCGTTCCGCGTCCGCACACGCCGTACCCGATCACAATCCAGTCGGCCTT
Organism: uncultured Verrucomicrobiota bacterium; assembly: GCA_964611575.1. Classification (GTDB taxonomy): domain Bacteria; phylum Verrucomicrobiota; class Kiritimatiellia; order CAIKKV01; family CAITUY01; genus CAITUY01. Next base: position 384 of record CAZTAJ010000116.1, on the reverse strand, counting down.
GGTGGCGTCGGACGCGGCATCGATCGCCTTCTGAAGACGGACGTGCAGTTCCTGCGGGTTGTTGTGCAATCCGCCGGGCAGGAATGTCGTGGTGACGGTCAGTCCCAGACGTTCGGCAATGGCCTTGAGGTCAACGGCCAAAACGCCACAAGCAATGACATGCACGCGGCGGGCATCCCGCACAGGGTCAACGGGCGAAGGTTCGAAGGGAATGGCACTCATAAACCCATAGGATATCCCACCGGCAGGATGACGCACAATCGCAAATGGGAAGGTGTAATCGGGGAATCCCCGGCACGACGACGCCAAGACGGATTCGTTCCGAGGACCATCGACGATTCCGAATTACATATTCTTCGGATTGAGGGCGGGTAGCGGATGGCG
>CAZTAJ010000115.1:0-13165 GCA_964611575.1 uncultured Verrucomicrobiota bacterium | reverse complement strand
ACGACTACCCCGTGATGCTTGTGCGCAATGCGGCGCACTTGAACTGGCGCTACGTGGACACACCGGGCGTTGTGTACGAAAAGCTCTGCGTCGAAAGCGCCGACGCAGGCCGCATCGAGGGCTATGCCGTTCTGGGGTTGCGCCGACGCAATGGCCGGCTTCGCGGGTGCATCGCCGACCTCGTCACGGTCCGGCATGGCGATCCCAGGATCGTCAACCTGCTGATTCGCGCCGCCGTCGCCTGGTTGCGCGCCCAGGCGGCGGATGTCGCCGAAGTCTGGACGTTTCCTCACACGCACCTGCGCCGCGCGCTTGTCTGCCGAGGATTCATTCCCCGCCGCACGGGACCGGGCGGCGTCCAGGTCAGCGCCTTGGCATCCGGTGCGGAACCCGACGTCTCGGCGGCCGGGTGCGCGCGAAACTGGTTCCTCTCCATGGGCGACAGCGATACGGTGTGAGGACCATGAACGCCCAACGCGCACCGCTTACGACTCAGAGTCCCGACCGCCGATGGCTGGCGGATCAAACGGCGCGGAATCGAATCGGGAACTCAGGACCTCACGAACCGGAAAGGGAAGATGCTTCCTGATTTCCTGAGTTCCAGATGGCTCCTTCCCCTTCTCGCCGAGGGCGTGGTGTGCGCCGTCTATGTCGCGACGCTTTCGACGCTGCAGCCCTCCGTCTTCTGGTCGCCTGACGAGGGCGCCAAATTCATCCAGATGCATAGCCGCCTCGTGAACACGGCGCCGGCTCATCGCATCGCCTATGGAGCCGTTTCTTCGGATCCGTTCTTCGCCTTCTATCCGGCCGCGCCGATCTATCCGCAACCGCTGTGGCCGTCCGGCGTTCGCAATCACTGGCCGGCGCTCTTCCCCGCGCTCTCGCTCCCGTTCTTTAAAATGCTGGGCATCTGGGGGTTGTATGCCATTCCGTTGTCCGGCGGCATTCTGGTGGCGTTCCTGGCGGGAGTGCTGGCGCGGCGGCTGGAGCCCGGCGCCGCCGTGCCCGCCATCCTATTGGCCGGCCTGGCCTCGCCCCTGTTCTTTCACTCGACGCTCTTTCTCGAACACAGCCTGGCGTGCGCGCTGGCCCTGGGCGCGTTGCTGTGCGGCTGGGACCTGTTTCGCGGTTCACTCCGACGCCGGCTCCTCTGCGGCCTCGGAGCCACCGCCTGCCTGGCGGGCTTCTACGCCTTGCGCGACGAAGCGCTTATCTTTCTCGCCGCCCTGCTCTGCGCCGGCGTTGCGACCCTGACCACGGGCCGCAGACGAACGGTCGGGCTCGCCGGAATCGCGCTGGCGCCCCTCCTGGCGATAGCGTTACCCGCGTGGACAATCGCTTCGCTCGGTGATGGCCGGGCGGCGGAACTCCTCACCGACGCCCTCAATGCCTTGGCCGGACTGAAAGGCGCGGCCTTGTGGCGCTCGCTGCCGCAGCACGTCCTGCATGTGCTCGTCAACAATCCGGAGCAGTTCGGCGTCCCGCTGCCGGAGGAGTGGGCGGTGACCTGCCTGTTCGGGCTCGTGCTGTGCGCACTCTCGTCGAGCGTCGTGATGCCGCGGCGTTTTTGGTGTTGGCTGGCCGGCGGGTGCCTTGTGGCGGCGGGCGCCGCCTACGGATTATGCCTGCCGGACCGCTACCGCGCCATCCACGGGTTGCTCCTGCCCATGCCCAGCCTGGCCCTCGCCTGGCTACCGACGCGGGCCGACGATGCCCGACCCGGAAGGGGAGAACGATTTCTGACCGCGCTGCTGTCCCTGATTCTGATTATGCACCTGCTTACTACCTGGCTGTTGCGCCGCCCCGCCGGCGGTCCCGAGTGGGGGCTGCGTTACGCGATGGTCGCCTATCTGCTGGCGGCCGTGCTGGGCGCCGCCGCGGTGGTTCGGTTTGCCCGCGCAGGCGGAGGCTGGCGTCGTTTCGCCGGTCTGGCACTCGCGGCCTCGCTTCTGGTTCTGTCATGCGGGTGCGGCGTGCGGGGAATCATCGAGCTGCAGGTGACCAAGCGTGACCTCCATGCCTTCGAGCGTGAACTACTGAATACAGGCGTTCCGGTTGTGACCGACCAATGGTGGCTGGCCGCGGCCCTCGCGCCGACCTTCGTCCGCGCGGAGTTCTATACTCTGAACCACGGAACCGATCTATCCATGTGGCTCAACCGCAGCGGGGCCCGCGCGCCCTCGTTCCTCTTCGTGAGCTATGAGCCCCCCCCTCACGCGATCCGCACCGCGCGCGGGACCGCTGCGACGTTGATCCAGCGGCGTGTCATCCAGGAGATGACGTTTTCGCGGTTTACGGTGCAAGGAAGGCCATGAAGAAGGGGTCAGGGTTCGGGGGTCAGGGGTCAGGGCCGGGCAACGTTGTCGCTGAATCAACGCCCAACACTCAACACCCAACGTCCAACGTCCAAGGAAAGAGAATTCCCAACTTGGATGTTGGGCGTTGGGCGTTGGATGTTGGAAGTTCAGACCCCTCGAAACCAGTGACTCCGTCACAGGCCCAACAGATTCCTGAACCCCCTCGGTGGCTCGGCCTGCTGGTTTTCCTGGCTCCCTTCTGCCTGTACCTCAACACCATGGCGCCCACCGTGTACGGCCTGGACAGTGCGGAACTGGCGACCGGGGCCTACACGCTCGGCATCATTCACAGCCCGGGTTCGCCGCTGTTTCTACTGGTGGGCCGGCTCTTCTGTCTCCTGCCCTTCGGCGACGTGGGGTGGCGCGTGAACCTGGTGTCCGTTGTGGCCGGCGCACTGAGCGCATTCTTCGTCTATGCCGCCATGCGCCGGGTCACGGGCCATGCCTGGATCGGCGTGGCGACCGCGTGGCTGCTGGCGGCTTCCTACTACGTCTGGGTGTGGGCCGTGGTGGCCGAGCTTTATGCGCCGCACCTGTGCATCGTCTCGGCCCTGCTGTGGCTGATCGTGACATGGCGCGACACGCGGCGCGACGGGCTCCTCTGGGCCGCCGGCATCCTGGCGGGGCTGGGGACGGGCAACCACACCGCGCTCGTGCTCGTCGGACCCGGTCTGGCCTGGCTCGTCCTGGCGTCCGACCCAACGCTCTGGAGGCAACCCCGGCGCTGGCTCGGCCCCGGGCTGGCCGCCCTGGCCGCGTTCGCAGCCATCTTTCTTTATCTGCCGATCCGACATGCGGCGCATCCACCCGTGGACTTCGTGCGCGACTACTTTCCGCAGGTTGATCTGTTCTCGCCGGAGGGCTGGCTCTGGATGATCCGCGGGGGCATGTTCGAGTCGCTGTTCTTCAGCGTCCCGCTGGCGGACCTCGGCGGCCACCTGCGCCGGCTCGTCGCCCAACTCCTGGCCAACTTCGGCATCCTAGCGGCGGGCCTGAGCCTGCTCGGTCTGGCGGCCGGGATCGCGGGCCGGCGTGACCGCCGCCATTTCGTGATCGCGTGCGCGCTGCTCTTCCTCTGTCACTCCGGCTTCTACCTGGCCTATGGCGCCCTGGACACCGACTGGATGTATTCGGTGAGTTACCTGGTCGCGGCTCTGCTCTTCGGGTTGGGCCTGGAGACCCTGGCGGGACGGGTCCGGTTGGCCGGAGTCATCCCCGCCCTTGCCGCTCTTCTGGTGCTGAGGCTGGCGTGGTTCAACTACCCTTATGCGGACCTCAGCCGCGACCGGTCGGCCCGGCACACCGGCGAGCGCATCCTGGCGGCCATGGATCCCGGGGCGCTCTTCGTCGGCATGTGGGAGCACGTGCCGATCCTCGAATACCTGCAGGTGGTCGAGAGCCGGCGGCCGGACGTGCGGCTGGTCAACGGGGTCTTTGTCGGGCCAATCGGTTCCGAGCAGCTCGCGCTCGACGCGCACCGGCAGGGCCGCCCGGTCTACACCACCTTCACCAACCTGTTCGGGCGCGGGTTCACCGTCACCCTCGTGCAGCGGGGGCTCTGTTACCGGGTCGAACCGAAGGCCGCCCATACGGAAGGAACCCGGGCAAACGTGCCGCAACCGTGAGCTAATGCGCACCGAATCAACAATGAATAGACGCGTGGAGGGGGAACGGGTGCTGGGAAGCAGGGAGTTCGCGTCCACGTTGATGATGGAGCGAGGCCGGCATCGCGTCAAACGCGGCAAACCTACCAGGCGTGTGTCAATTGCGTTGCAAGTGCCTCAACTCCAGTTGCGTAACTAGAACGTCCCCATAGAACGTCTCCAATTCTGCGCAATGTGGAGAGGAGTCCCTTATGTCCCGGCCAAAGGGTTACTGTTACCGGCTCACGCCCCGTTCCGAACCCGCTGAGAAGGGGGCGCCGTGAACCTCGCACGGGACCCCTCTCGGCGGGCCGCGCTTGCGGTGGCGACGGGCGCCGTGTGCCTCATGGCGGTCGTGGCCGGCTTCCAGGCGATTTGGGGCTGGGATATTGGCTTCTACCTGGCGATGGGACGGTGGATGGCCGAACACCGGACGTTCCCCTCCGTCGAATCGTTCACCTACCCGCTGGCCGGTCGGCCCATTGTGGACCTGTACTGGCTCTACGAACTGGCCGCCTGGGGTCTCTACACGGGCGCGGGAACGGTCGGACTCATCGTCGCGAACATGGCGGTGACGCTCGCCGCCGGGGCCATCGGTCTGCGGCGCGTGTGGGAGCGGAGGCGAGGCGGCCTGTTCACCGCGATCCTGCTTCATATTCCGTTCATCCTCGGCAACACGTGGGAACTCCGCCCGCACACCGTCTCATGGCTTTTCCTCGGCATGTTGCTCTGGGTGCTGGAGCGGCGAAGCCGTCGTGAGCCCGCGCCGCTGTGGGCGATCCCCGTCTTGATGGCCATCTGGACCAACACCCACGCTTTGTTCGCGCTGGGGCTCGTGGTGCTGGGGGCGTATGCCCTGACCGAGTGCGTCAAGGGACGGGCCGCGGACCGCCCCCTGCTGGCCGCGGCCCTGGCCGGCGCCGGCGCCTGTCTGCTGAACCCGTACGGGATTCGGGGACTGGAGGTCCCTCTCGCGCAGTTGGCAAACCTCCAGGCGGACAGCGTCTTCAAATCCGCTCTCGGGATTCTGGAGTATCGCAACGTGTGGGACTTCGGGGCCTACAGTCCGGGCGGCCACGCACTGGGCTATCAGCCGCTGCCGTACATGCATGCCTGGGTGCTTATCGGCGCGGCGGCCGCGCCCTTCTGGTGGCGTGGGGCCACGAGGGGTGAACGGCTGACGTTCGCGCTGACCCTCGCGGCGTTCGTTCTCGCCCGCAAGAATTTCGGCTACCACTTCGTGGCTGTTCTGCCGCTGGTCGCGGAGGGATGTGCGACGCTCGCTCAGAGGCTCGCCCGGGGGTGCGCACGAGGCCGGGACAGACACATCGGGCACGGGGCGCGCTGGGTGGGCGCGCTGGCGGCATTGGCGCTTGGGGTGACGATGGTCCTGCACGCGCGCAGCGGTTATCTTTACCATGGCCGCCGCGGGGCCGCGCGTCCGGGGCCGGGCTTCAATCCGCATACCTTGCCGGTCCGGGCCGCGGCGTTCCTCAATCGCAGCGACGTGCCGCCCGGTCGCATGCTCAACGCTCTCCACGATGGCGGCTATCTTGAATTCGCCACTCGCCGCCCGGTCTTCATTGACGGACGACTGGAAGTCGGCGGCGCGGCGTGGTACCGGCAACACCTGGCCACCACACAGCCCGACCAACTCGGGGCGACCATCCTGCGGCACGACATCCAGTTCGTGGTCGTCCCGTTCAGTGACGTGCCCTCCTGGTTTCAGGCGATCGCCGTCCAGGAGGCCTGGCGGTGCGTGCATCTGGATGACTACTCGGCGATCTTCTTTCGTGGCGACTTCGCCCCCGGAATACCGGCGCTCGCCGCGCCTGCGCCGGGCAGCGCACCGCCCTGGGGCGGGCCGGACGCCGAACGTCGGGTCCTCGCGCGCGCCGCAGCCCTGCGCAACCCGGGAGGGTTCGCCACCTTGCGCGGTCGCCACTACTACCCTCTGGCCGAGATCCGGCTGTGCCGGGCCTACCAGGAACTGGGGCGGGGCGAGGCCGCGGTGGCGGTCGGATTGCGGGGATTGGCCCATACAACCTTCGAGGCGCCGGACCTCCTGCTCAACCTGGGTTCCGCCTACTGGATGCTGGGGCGGCGCAGTCCCGCGGCGCTTTGCTATCGCGCATGGTTCGCGTCGCGTCGGGGCCACCGCCCTGACTCCGCGCTCGCGGCAACGATCCGGGCCAGACTCCAATTGGCGGAAGGGAGCACGCCGCCCGGCCCCGCCGCGACGGGAGAGTAGCCGCCCGCCCATCAACAGGGGCACCAAGGAACTCGAGGCTTTGTCGGTGCCTATCTGCGGTCGGCTCTGAGGCCAAGCCGTCAGTTCGGACCCGTCTGGTGTCACAGCGGGGCGGGCGCATGCCACCGGGCCGCGTTCGTAGACATCGAGCGGCAAATTGAATTCTCACGGTCAGGCAACGCTTCGCTGACGGACGTCTGGTGAACTGTCAGGGCGATGGATGGATTCCCCTCGCGCGCAGCGCAACCCGTGCAGCGGAGAAAACGATGGCTCCGGAAAGCAAACTCATCAAAGTGGGCCGGCAGGGCGTTCAGGCCCGCAACTCCCGGATCCCTGCCTCTTTTTTCCGCCATCAACAGCCCGGCAAACGCTTTATCGTGCTGGCGGAAGGAGACCGGCGACTGATGCACGTCCGCGCCGCCGACTTGGAGGCCATCCGGCGCGCCTACCGCGAGTACGCGCTCACGCAGAAAAAGCGGGGGCGGCCCGGAACGGCGGACTAACGTGCCGCTAGTTGACGGCCAACAGTCGCCGCGCAGAGTATGGGCGTCTTGATGAAGGAGCAGAGGAATCATGCGAAGCGTCGTCAGTCGGGTGTGGAGACAGGTGGCCGTCGTCGCGCTGCTTATCGGCGTGGACGCGGCGATCAGTCTGCCCATCATGGGCGCGACGTACCGGCCGTTTAGTTGGATGTCCATCGCCCCGGCGGATGCGGCCACGCTCTACCCTGTGATTCAGGACTTGTCGTTTGCCGGCGGAAAGCCTGGCACAGCCGTGGCGGGGGTGGGCCAATGCGCTGCCCTGGCCATCGAAGTCTCGCCAGGCGCCCGGGTGACCCTGCAGCGCAGCACAAACCTGCTCGACGCCGCCGGCTGGAACGACGTGGCGTCCACCACGGCGACGGACCGCGTGATTCTGCTGATCGACACCAACCCCGTCAGCCGCGCGGTGTTCTACCGCGTGAAGCAGCTTCTGGGCGGAACGCCGTGAGCGCGCTGGCGCAGGACATCGCCATCATCGGCATGGCGGGCCTTTACCCCGGCGCACCGACCGTCGGCCGGCTTTGGAGCAATATCCTTGGCAAGGTGGAGTCCGTCTCCGACGCGCCCGAAAGCTGGAATGCCGCCCGTTATTGCGACCCGGGCGCCGATGGCAGAAACAACACCCATACCTATTGTCAGCGCGGCGGGTTCATCGAGCCGTTTGCCGAATTCGATCCTCTGGACTTCGGCATCATGCCCAATTCCGTGGACGGCAGCGATCCGGGTCAGTTCCTGACGCTGCGCGTGGCGCGCGAGGCCCTGGCCGACGCCGGCTATCTGGAGCGACCGTTCGATCGCCGCCGCGTCGGCGTGATCGTCGGCCACGGGAGCTACCCGCATCGCGGCATGACCTCCAGCGGCGCCTATGGCGAAGCCGAACGGTTTGTCGAGTTGCTGCGCAGTGTCGTTCCCGAACTCCCGGCGGACGTCATGGACGAACTCGTACGCCGCCTCAAGAGCCGCCTGCCGCCGTTCACCCCGGATACGTGTCCCGGCCTGATCTCAAACGTGCTGTCAGGTCGCATCGCCAACCGGCTCGACCTGATGGGGCCGAACTACCTGGTGGATGCCGCCTGCGCTTCGTCGCTCATCGCGCTGGACGCGGGAATCCGCGAGTTGCAGACAGGCCGGTGCGACATGATGCTGGTTGGGGGTGCCCAGGAAAACACCAATGCGGGCGTCTTTCTGGTCTTCTCCATGCTGGGCGCGTTGTCTAAGCGCGGCAAGCTGCGGCCGTTCGACAAACAGGCCGACGGCACCCTGCTGGGAGAAGGCATCGGGTTCGCCGTGATCAAGCGCCTGGCCGACGCGGAGCGGGACGGCGACCGCATCTACGCCGTGGTCAAAGGCATCGGCTTGTCGAGCGACGGCCAAGGGCAGGCGTTTCTCGTGCCCCGCCTGGAGGGCGAGGTGGCTGCGATGGAGCGCGCCTACGCGGTCGCCAGACTGCCGGCATCCTCCGTGGACCTGGTGGAGGCGCACGGCACTGGAACTGCCGTCGGCGACCGCATCGAGGTCCAGGCCATGACGCAGGTTTTTGGCGCGCGCGAAGGCGGCTTGCCGCACTGTGCCGTGGGTTCGGTCAAGTCCATGATCAGCCACACCATCCCCGCCTCGGGCATGGCGAGCCTCTTCAAAACATCCCTGGCCCTCTACCACAAGGTGCTCCCTCCCACGCTGTGCGAGGAACCGAATCCCGAACTCGGCATCGAAAAGAGCGAACTGTACGTCAACACCGAAACCCGTCCCTGGATTCACGGCAAGCCGCATCCCAGGCGGGCTGGCGTGAACGCTTTCGGGTTTGGCGGCATCAACAGTCACGTCGTGCTGGAGGAATACACGGCTCCCGGCGACGGTGGGCGGGAGACGCTTGCGCGCGAATGGCCCTGCGAACTGATCACGCTGCGCGGGGACTCCCGCGCCGCGGTGCGGGAAGAAGCCCTCCGCCTGTCCCGTTACCTCGCTCACCACCCGGATGCTCTGCTCCGCGATGTCGCCTTCACGGTCAACGCCAACGCCACGGCGGAAGCCACCGCCTGTCTGGCCATCGTGGCCGAGAGCACAGCGGATCTTGGCAGGAAGCTCGACGCGGCCACAACCGCGCTTGCCGATGCCACGCAGGCGGAGGTTCATGACCGCACCGGCGTCTACTACACGGACCGTCCCCTGGCGCGCGAAGGCAAGCTCGCCTTTCTCCTGCCCGGCGAGGGCGCGCAGTATCCCGGCATGCTGGGCGACCTGTGCATGCATTTTGAGGAAGTCCGCCGCTGGTTCGATCGCACGGACCGGGCGTTCGTGGCGCGCGGTCGCCTGCCGTTGCCGAGCCAGATTGCGTTCCCACCGCCGCACCTGACGCCGGCCGAGCGCCAGAGCGTGGATGCCGCGCTGTGGAGCATGGAGTATGCGCTGCCGCTGATCGTCACCGCCGACAGCGCGCTCTTCCATCTGCTGCTGGTGCTCGGCGTGCGCCCCCAGGCCATTGCCGGCCACAGCACGGCGCAGGATCTCGCGCTGGAGGCTGCGGCTTTTGCCGACCGGATCGCCCCGGACAACGTGATGGACCAGCCCGTGATCGAGGATCGGGTGATCGAGCAGTGGGTCCGCGACCTCGTTCCCCCGGCGCGGCTCCTGTCGGTGGGTGCCTCGGACCCCGGACGTGTCGCGGCGCTGGCGGCGGAGAGCGCGGGGAGGCTCCACGTGGCCATGGACAACTGCCCCAACCAGGTCGTACTGTGCGGCGGCGACGCCGCCATCGAGGCCGCCCGCGCCACGCTGGAGGCGGAGGGGGCTTTGTGCCAGTTTCTGCCTTTTGACCGCGGTTATCACACCCCCCTGTATCGCCCGATCTGCGACCGGCTGGAGCGGACCGCCGGCACCTACGAAGACCGCATCCCCCGGATTCCCCTCTACTGCACCACCACGGGTAAGCGGTTACCCGAAACCCCGACCGAGATCCGGCGCCTCATGATTGACCAGTGGGCCGAACCGATCCGTTTCCGGGAAACCATCGAGACCATGTATGCCGACGGCGTGCGTGTCTTTTTGGAAGTCGGTCCGCGTGGAAACCTCACGGGCTTCGTGGACGACATTCTCGCCGGCCGCGACTACGCCGCCATCCCCTGCAATCTGGCGTCGCGGGGCGGTCTCCTGCAATGGCATCATGCCCTGGCGCAACTTTGCGCGCACGGCGCTTCGGTCACGCTGGAGCGCCTGTACGCGGGCCGCGGGTGCATCAGCCTGCCATTGGACGAAGGCGGGGTGACGCCCGCCGCGCCAACGCCTCGCCGCAAGCCATTGAAACTCAAGATGGATATCCCCCTGGTGACCCTTGACGACACGGACCGTCAACACCTGCGCTCGGCTCTGGTGACAGCGCTTGGAGTCCTCTCCGCCGCGCCGGCGCCGGTTCCGCCATTGGATCCGCATGCGCCGCAGCCCGTCGAAGCGCCTCCGGAAAACGACCCGCTCCTGCAAACCCACTTCCGCACGATGCGCCAGCTCGCGGCGGTTCACGAAGAGGTCATGCAGGCGGCGCTCGGTTCAGGCCAGATCGACTAATCGAAATATCATCCTGCCCTTTTCAACCTGCAATCGCTCGCTCCTAGGGTGTGCGCCATCGACCAACGAAAAGGAGGTGGCACGGACAACCAGAGCGCGAGGCCAGGCGAAAGCGAACGACGCAGACATCGAATGCAACTGACGACAACTTATTCAACCAAAGGAACAGTGTGATGAACGGAAAACGAATCGGCAAGATGATGACGGTGGGGTGCGCGAGCGCGTTGGCGCTGGCGGCGGCGACGGCGGAAGCCGCCGGACCGAAGTACATGTTCTTCTTCCTGGGCGACGGCATGTCCGCCTCCCAAATCCAGGTGACGGAAGCCTACCTGGCGCAGGTTAACGGAGGTAACTCCACGAACCCGGCCAATTTGGCCATGAACAAGCTCTCCCTGTGCAAGGGCTCGGCGTGCGGAATGCAGACGACGTACGATGACGGCGCACTGTGCACCGACTCGGCGTCATCCGCCACGGCGTTCGCGTCCGGCACGAAGACGAAGAGCGGCGTGATCGGCATGAACAGCGCCAGGACCGAAAGCTACTACAGCGTGGCCAACGGCGCGGCGATGTACGGCAAGAAGGTGGGCATCATCTCGAGCGTGTCGCTCGATCATGCCACCCCGGCCGCCTACTACGCCAATGTGACGACCCGCAACTACATGAACAAAATCGGCACCCAGCTTGCGAACAGCGGTTTCAACTTCTTCGGCGGCGGCGGCTTGGCTTCGCCGACCACGGCGAAAACGACCGGCGACACGGCGACCAACGTCTGGAACGTTCTGGCGGACAACGGTTACACCCTGCGGACCAACCGCACGGAAATCATGGGCCTGACCAACGCCCCGATGGACAAGGTCGTCTGTATCAACCCCTGGCTGCAGGATGCCGCGGCGATGCCGTACGAAATCGATACGCCGGCCAGCAACGTCAAACTGGCTGAGATGACCCAGGTGGCCATCGACTGCATGAAGGACGATCCGGACGGCTTCTTCCTGATGGTCGAAGGCGGCAAGATCGACTGGGCCTGCCATGCCAATGACGCCATGGCGACGATCGGCGACATGATCGCCTTCGACGACGCGGTGGCCGTGGCGGCGGCGTTCTACGCCGCGCACCCGAACGACACGCTCATCATCGTCACCGGCGATCACGAGACCGGCGGCATGACGGTCGGCAACGCGCGGCTGGGCTACGGCGTGAACTACAGCGTGCTGACGAACCAGACCTGCAGTTACCAGTACTTCGGCGACAACCAGTGGAAGGCCTACAAGGCGGCGAACTCCACCAACGGCCAGACCGCGGTGACGATGAACATCGCCGACGAAGCCGACGGCGAGGCCAAGGCCCTGTTCGCGAGCTGCTTCGGGCTGGTGTGGGACAACCTCAACTTGTTCGAGAAGGAGCGTCTGGAAAACGCGTACGACAAGGCGCTCGGCCTCGGGTCACCCAACACCGCGCAGGAAGACACGGCGCTGTACGGCGGCTATGAGCCGATGATCATGACACTCACGCACCTCGTGAACGAACAGGCCGGCATTGGCTGGACCTCCTACGCGCATACCGGCGTGCCGGTTCCCGTGTTCGCCGCGGGCTCCGGCGCATGGCGCTTCGAGGGGTTCTATGACAACACGGACATCGCGAAGAAGATTGTGACGATTCTGGGCTACACAGGGACGCTTCCAGTAACGAAGTAACGCCTGAAAGTGCTTGAATCGTTCCGGCCGGAGCGGCCGCAAGGCTGCTCCGGCCCTTTCTTATGTTGCGCACGTTCTTCCACCACCTGATTGGCAGAGGCTCCTCCCGCTTGCGCCGGGACAGCGTCTTCTGCCTGGTTACCCTGGTCGCCTGCCTCGCCCTGTGGCGCTGGGAACCGTTTCCCGTCAAGCATACCTCCCACCATGCCCCCTTCCGCCATCGCGCCCGCGTGACGGCCACCGACAACAGTCACGTTCGCGTCAATCTCATCGTCAAGACCCAGGCGCAGTTTCTGACCGTCAAACTGGTTTCCGGCCCGCACAAGGGCACGGTGCTCCCTGCGGAGAATCTGCTGACCGGCAAGCTGGAGATGGACGAGTTCTACGAGCCGGGCGCCGACGTGCTTGTGGAGTACGAACTCCGGGACGGCAAACCCGCCCATCCGGTCGTGCGTGGGCACTATCGCCTGCACGCGGAACTGCTGCTCGTCGTTTTGTTCAGCGGACTGCTGATCGTTCTGGCCGGCGCCACCGGCGCCAAGGCCATCCTGTCGTTTGTCTTCACGGCGCTCATGCTCTGGAAAGTTCTGTTTCCCGCCCTCTTGCGGGGCGTCAGTCCCATTCCCCTCGGCCTGGCCGTGGTGGCGGCCATGACCGCCGTCGTCACCTTCGCCGTCGGGGGGTTGAGTCGGCGGGGCCTCGCGGCCTTTTCCGGGTCCATGCTGGGCCTGGGTCTCACGGCGGGCCTGGCCTCCTGGTTTTCGTCCGTCTTCCGGTTGCATGGCGCCGTGGCGCCCTTTGCCGAAACCCTGCTCTACTCAGGCTATCTCAACCTCAACCTCACCCTGGTCTTTGTGGCCAGCATCTTCGTGTCCTCGTCCGGCGCGGTCATGGACCTGGCGATGGACATCGCCGTGGCCATGGAGGAAGTGCAGGCCAAGAAACCGGACATCGGCTTCTGGGAGCATCTGCGCTCCGGCCTGACCGTGGGCCGCGCCGTGCTCGGCACGATGACCACGACGTTGCTGCTGGCTTACTCAGGCAGCCACATCACGATGTTCATGCTCTTCATCAGCCGGGGTCTGCCGCTCGACCGCATTCTCAACACCCCCATGGTGGC
>CAZTAJ010000114.1:10971-13238 GCA_964611575.1 uncultured Verrucomicrobiota bacterium | reverse complement strand
TACGCCACCCGCCACGGGGCGAAGGTGGTCAACTGCTCGTGGGGGGGAGGCGCCTACCAGCAAGCCCTCAAGGATGCCATCGACGCCGCGGGCGCCGCGGGAATCGTTGTGTGCGCCGCGGCCGGAAACGATGGCGTGGACTTGGATGACCCCTACGAAGGCGGACGCTATCCGGCCGGGTTCGACTCGCCGAACATCGTCTCCGTCATGGCCACGGACACGCGGGACGCAAGGGCCGATTTCTCGAACTATGGCTTGACGTCCGTTGATCTGGCGGCGCCCGGGACTCTGATCGTGAGCACCAGGCGCGGCGGGGGATACCTGTACATGAACGGAACCTCCATGGCCGCGCCGCATGTGGCGGGCGCCTGCGCGCTGCTGCTCGCGCAGAACCCGCTGCTCAGTCCCGCCGCCATCAAGTCCGCGTTGCTGGACACCGTCGATGTCCCGGCGGAGCCGCATCAATGTGTTTCGGGTGGACGCCTGAACCTCGCCCGCGCCCTGGCGCAGGTGGGTTCCTTCTGGCTGACTGCCACACCGGCCGGCGCCACGAACCTCCCTGCCGGCGCGGTCACGAACATCCGGGTGCGTTTCGATGCGGGCGGCCTGCCCGTGGGCACCTATACCGGCGAACTGGCGGTGGCGAGCAACGACAGGACGACGCCGTGGACCAACGTGCCCTGCGTGATGGTGATCGCGCAGGACGACCTGGGCATCAGCCCCCGCGCCGGCCTCTACGCGGTTGGGCCGCGCGGCGGACCGTTCACACCGGAGCAACGGGTCTATACTCTCACGAACCGCGGCGCCGGGACGATTGACTGGACCACGGTCTGCACGCAGGCGTGGGCGGTGGCGGAACCGGCGGCGGGCACGCTGGCGCCCGGCGCGGCGGTGGCGGTCACCGCGCGCCTGGACTCCGCGGCCAACACCCTGCCACCCGGTTCGCGCGAGCAGACGCTCGTCTTCGTCAACCAGGAGAACGGCGCGCGGCAACAGCGCGCCATCGGCATCTATGTGGTGGATATCTTCAACGAGGACGACCTGGTGATCGGCCCCACCAACGGCCTGGTGTCGGAGGGGCCCGTGGGCGGACCGTTCACGCCGTCGAACCTCGTGTACCGGCTGGTCAACGTCTCCACGGAACCCCTGGACTGGATGGCGGTATGCGAACAGGGATGGGTCTCGCTGGCGCCGGACAGCGGAACGCTCCAACCGGGGGAGACGGCCAGCGTGGACGTGTGGATCAACGGCCAGGCAGCCGCCCTTGGCGACGGGTTCTTTGCGGGGCGTGTCGACTTCTACAACAACTACAGCGGCATGATGCAGTCCCGCGGCGTGTCGCTGACCGCCAAGGCCTGGCCCATTGCGCCGTTCGCCCCCGGTATTCCCGACGGCGCCACCGGCGTGACGCCGGCCACCAACCTCACATGGAACGACACGGGCGCGACATCCCTGGTGTACCAGGTCCAGCGTTCCGCACTCGACGTGCTGGTGTGCGGCACGTACCAGCCGGCGATGGACGATGTGCGGTCGAAGCTCATGGCCGCCGGGCAGTTTTGCAGCATCACGAACATCGACCCCAAGGTTGAGACCCTCACGCTGGAGCAACTGCGGGCGTTTGACGCGGTGCTGATGTCGGCCGGCGACGGATACGGCGCCAGCAACGCGTGGGGCGATGCCATGGCGGATTACGTGGACGCGGGCGGCGGCGTGGTGTGCATGCTCAAGGAATGCACGGAACCCTTCATGGGCGGGCGCTGGCTGGCGCAGTCCTACCATACCATTCCGCACGGCGCGTACGTATGGGGCCCGGCCGCAAGCCTCGGCACGGTGCACCAGCCGCTGCATCCGGTCATGTGGGGCGTGACGGCGTTCCGGGGCGGAAGCCAAAGCTGGCGGCCGGCCGGGACCGGCGTTCTGGCCGGAAGCACGCGGGTGGCGGACTGGTCCGACGGCAAGCCGCTGGCGGTCTCGCGTACTGTCAACGGAAGGCCACGCGCGGACCTCTGCTTCTATCCGCCCTCCTCCGATGTAAGTCCCATCTGGTGGGATGCGTCGAGCGACGGGGCCAGGCTGATGGCCAATGCCATCCGGTACGTCGCGGAAGCGGTATATGCCTATGGCTGCACGTTCGATGTCTACATGGGAACCGTATCCCCTCCGACCAACTGTATCGTCCGTGGCACGAAGCGAACGCGCGCCGCCACCGGCGCGCTCGCTCCCAATACCACCTACTACTGGCAGGTGTGCGCCAGCAATAACGTCGG
>CAZTAJ010000114.1:0-10871 GCA_964611575.1 uncultured Verrucomicrobiota bacterium | reverse complement strand
GAACGTGTGCTGAAACTCAACGGTGATGCGGAAGTCGCCCTGGCGGCGCCCTCCAACGCCACCCTCTGGGCCGACATGATGGTCCGCTTCGCGCCGGGCAATGACGCTCCTGTTACACCCGCGGTCGGCGCGGACACCGAAACCGGCTTCGGACTCTCCGCGCGCACGAACGGGCATCTGGCCGTGCGGCACCGGAATTTGGCGCAGGCCACGAACGTCTGGACCCAACTGGACTGGACGGTTGACACGGCCCGCTGGTACCGGGTCACCGTGCGGCTGGATTATGGGACGGCGGACGCCGTGTTCGGCGCGCGCTATTTCGAACTGGACGTGGACGGCCTGACCGTGTCCAACGCCGCCGCCTACAGCACGAACAACGGACTGGGCAGCGCGGGCGGCACGTGGTTCGCCAGCGCGTCCACTTCCGCCGCGCTTTCACGCCTGGTCTTCGGCGCGGGCGGGTATGTGGACGACATCACGGTGGGCACCCGCAACCCCGGCCACCGGCTTGCCCCGCGCGGGACCCCGGAATGGTGGCTGGCGGGGCACGGCCTGACCAATGCGCCGTCCGGCGAGGAAACCAGCGACACCGATTTCGACGGCATGCAGGCGTGGCAGGAGTTCGTGGCCGGCACGGACCCGACCAACCCCGCCAGCCTGTTCCGCTTTACCGCCTCCCCGGCGATCCTCCCCGGCCCGCGTCGGGCCATGCGGTTTGACAGTGTGCCGGGCAGGCGGTACGGTCTTGGCATGTCCACCAATCTTCCGTCCGGTTTCTGGAGCGAGGCGCTGTTCGCCCTCTCGACAAACGGTTCCCTGTCTCCGGGTCCCTTCACCGCCACGGGAACCGCCACCACCATCTTTGTTGAACCCGGGTTAAACCCCGAATTCTACCGCGGGACAGTCGAACGGGAAGGAACGGAACCATGACGGAAAAGCTTCAATGGCTTGTGACGGAAGACAACTTCCGCCCCGGGCTCCTCGCGCATTACGAATCGATCTTCGCCCTCTCCAACGGCTACATGGGCGTGCGCGCCTCCCTGGAGACCAATCCCTCCCTCGCGGACCCCGGCTTCTACATCGCGGGTGTGTTCGACAAGGTCGAGGGATTCCAACACGAAATCGTCAACCTGCCCTGCTGGCTCGGGCTGGGCATCCATGTGGACGGTTTCCCGGTGGATCTGCGCAAGGGCGAAACCCTCGAGTACCGCCGTAGCCTTGACCTGCTCCAGGGTATTCTCTTTACGCACATCGTCTGGCGTGACGCGGGCGGGCACACGACCCGCCTGGAACTCGGGCGGCTTGTGCACCAGACGGATAAACACACCGCGCTTCAATGGGGTACGATTACCCCCCTGGACTACTCCGCCACAATCCGTATTTCCTCCCCCATCGACGCCTGGGCCGTGAAGTACGGATCGCCCCACGGCGCGCCGCGCCTGTGCGACATCGCCACCCGCGACCTCGGCGCCGGGGGAATCGCCATGGCCGCCAGCACCCGAGCCACCGGCCTCCGCGTGGCGCTCGCCACCTGCCTGACGGCCGGAGAGGCGGATGCGCGCGCCGTGGTCCAGAGCGACGACCGCATTTCGGAAACCCTATCCGTTCCCGTCCGTCAGGGTGAGCCGTTGCGCTTCGAGAAGCGGGTCTCGGTCTTCACCTCCCGGGACGGGAACGATCCCGGGGAACGCGCGCAGGCCGCACTCGCTTCCCTCGCCACGCGCCCGCTCCCGGAACTGGTCGCCGCCCACACCGCGGCGTGGGCGGAAATCTGGGCCGGCGCCGACATCCGGATCGAGGGCGACGAACGCGCGCAACAGGCGCTGCGTTTCAACATCTTTCACCTGGCATCCCTCGCCAACCCGGACGATGACACGGTTTCCATCGGCGCCCGGGGCTTACACGGCAACGGCTACTGCGGCGTCTATTTCTGGGACACCGAGATCTACATGCTGCCGTTCTATGTGCACACCCGGCCGGCGGCGGCCCGGGCGCTGTTGCGGTACCGACACCGGTTCCTCGACGACTCGCGGGCAAATGCGCGGGATCTCGGATACCGCGGGGCTTTCTACCCCTGGAACAGTTCCCTTACCGGGCGCGAGCAGACATGGCGGGGGTGGCAGGAACACGTCGGGTCCGACATCACCTATGGCCTGGACTGGTACGCGCGCGCCACCGGCGACCGGGAATTCCTGCACGGCCCCGGAGCTGAGATCGTCTTCGAAACCGCGCGCTACTGGCATAGCCGGGTGCAATTCCACCCCGAACGCGGGTACGAAATCACCAGCCTGACCGGCCCCGACGAAATCCACAGCGGCATCGCGAACAACTTCTACACGAACTTCCTGGCGCGATGGAATCTGGCGCGGGCCGCGGAACTGGCCGGGGAACTGCGCCAGGAGGGCCGATGGGATTCCCTGGCGGCCAACCTCGGTCTGGATGATGCGGAGGTCGCCGCGTGGCGGCAGATCAGTGAACGGATCCACCTCCCCTTTGACGCCGCGCGCAACCTGCACGAGCAGTTCGAGGGTTACTTCGATCTGCCCGAACGCAGGATTGACCGATCCATCAGCCGCATGTGCTATACCGGCCCGGTCCAGCACTCGTTCCGTCCGACCAAGGTGGCCCAGCAGGCCGATACCGTACTCGCCTACTGGATGTTCCAGGAGTCCATCCCGTCCGCCGTCCAACTCGCAGGCTACCGCTATTACGAGTCCCGCTGCTCCCACACCTCCTCGCTCAGCCGTTGCATCTATGCCGCCGTCGCGGCCCGGGCCGGACTCGTGGAGGAGGCGTACCGGCAGTTCCTGCTCTCCGCCGAGGCCGACATCGCCCCCGGCGCGGAGATGGAGAGCGAGAGCGGCATCCACGCCGCCTGCATGGGGGGAACGTGGCTGGCGGCGGTGACCGGGTTCGGCGGGGCATGGATGCGGGGTGATACCCTCTCCTTCGCCCCGCGCCTGCCGGGACACTGGAAACGCCTTGCCTACGCCATTGCCTGGCGGGGAACCACCCTCGAGATCGAGGTTGAACCGCGGGGTCTGCGGTTGCGGACCCGCGGCGGCGAAACCGAAGTCATCGCCGCGGGCGGCCGGCATATGATCGGCCCGGAGTGGACACCCTGGCTACCGGTCCCTTGCGACAAGCCTGAAAACGCCGGCCTGACCGGCCTGGGGATACTGTTCGATCTGGATGGCGTCCTTGTGGATACGGCGGAACACCATTACCAGGCATGGAAGGAACTCGCGGACCGGATCGCCGTCCCCTTTGACCGGACCCGGAACGAGGAACTGCGGGGCGTCGCCCGGATGGAGTCCCTGCTCCTCCTGCTCGGCGATCATGGCAAGCGCTTCACCGCGGCAGAAAAGGAGGCCATGTGCGCCGAAAAGAATGCCGGGTATGTGCGCCGGATCGGCCGGATCGCGCCGTCGGATCTGCTGCCCGGGGCGCGCGAACTTCTGGAATCCTTGCGCGAGGCGGGAGCGCTCCTGGCGGTCGCGTCCTCGAGCCGGAACGCCGGGACCGTCCTGGAACGGCTGGGCATTCTCCCCCTTTTCCACGCCGTGGTGGACGGCAACGACGTCAAGGCCGCCAAGCCGGCCCCGGACCTCTTCCTGCTCGCCGCGAAAAGACTCGGCGTGGCGGCGGAACGGTGCGTGGTCGTGGAGGATGCCGAGGCCGGGGTGGCCGCAGCCCGGACCGCGGGCATGCGCTGCATCGGCATCGGTGACCGACGTCGGCTCCGGGAAGCCAACCTTGTGGTCCCGTCGGTCGGCGCGATCCCGCTCGACTGGCTCGGACGAGCGGGCACGGATTTCGAAACGGGCAATGGATAAAGGAATCATAATCCGGGCGGCCGGACGGCCGCCCGCGCAACATGACACGAAAGGAGAAAAAGACCATGCGGAAAGTGAAGTTAGGCGGGACGGGGCTCGACGTGAGCCGGATCGGATTCGGCGGACTCTTTGTGGCGTCATTCTCGGCGCAGTTCGAGGAGGCGAAGAAGGCCGTGGGGCGGGCGATGGAACTCGGCATCAACTATTTCGACACGGCGCCGAACTATGGCAACAGCGAGGAAGTGCTGGGAAAGGCCCTCGCGGGCGTCAAGCAGCCGTTCATCCTCTCGACGAAACTGGGCGGACGTCCCCAGCCCTTCAAGCCGCGGGACAAGGCCTGCCTGCGCGCGAGCGTGGAGGAGAGCCTCCGGCTGCTCGGCCGCGATTGCATTGACATCCTGATGATCCACGAGCCGGACCGGCCCGGGCAGTATGACTGGTGGACGGACATGGTGAAGGTCGAAGGTCCCGTTCTGGAACTTCTCGATGAACTCAAGGCCGAGGGAAAGATCCGCCACACCGGCCTCGGCGGAACCACCACGACCGAGCTGGCGCACCTCTGCCGCTCCGGGAAATTCGATGTGGTGCTGACCGCCTACAACTACAGCCTGCTCTACCGTGAGGCCGCGCTGGAAGTGATTCCCGCCGCAAAGGCCGCCGGGATGGGCATTATTGTGGGTTCCCCACTCCAGCAAGGCGCCCTCTCCCGGCGGTACGACGAACAACTCCGGTCGCCAGCCGCCTTCTGGGTATCGAAGATGCGCCGTGAGCAGTTCCAGAAATTGTATAAGTTCAGCGACGAATGCGGGATGTCGTTGCCGGAACTCGGCATTCGCTTCGTGCTAAGCAATCCGGATGTCCACTGCGTCCTGATGGGCGCCCGGTCGGCGGCGGAAGCGGAACAGAACACGGCCGCGGCAGAGGCCGGCCCGTTGCCGGCCGACATCCTGGCCCGCCTCGCGGAGATCGCCGCGCTCGTGCCGTACCGGCCGTTCGGGGAACCGTTCGGCATCGGCTGGATTCTGGGCAGTCCGGAAAAGTACGCCGGACAGGGACAGTAATAAACACCATAACCACGTGGCGTTCCGGGAACCGGATGGCTCTCGATGGGCGCCGCGCACGAAAGGAAACACACACGATGAAAGCAGCGATTGTCGAAGCCCCCGGAAAGCTGGTCGTCCGGGATATTCCGGAACCACAACACGGGCCGTATGAAGCGCGTTGCGAGTTGCTGTTTGGAGCGGTCTGCAGCGGGACGGACACGCATCTGGCGAACGGACATACCCCTTTCTGCAACTGGGTCAAGACCCCGTTCATCCTCGGCCACGAGAGCATCGGCCGCGTGGTCGAGGTCGGCGCCAAGGTACGGAACCTCAAGGCGGGCGACCTGATCACGCGGGTCGGGTGTCCGGCAGTCGGGGACGTGACGCCAGGCTGGGGCGGTTTCGCCCAAATCGGCATCGCCACCGACTGGCGGGCCATGCAGGAGGACGGCGTCGCTGGTTGGCAGGACAAGACCGTGCAGCAGATTCTCCCGCCGGATATCGATCCGGCGGTGGGCACGCTATTCATCACATGGCGCGAAACCTGCAGCTATGTCACACGCATGGGCATTCGCCCGGGCGCATCGGTGCTGATCCTGGGATCCGGCGGGAACGGGCTCGCGTTCGTCTCGCACGCACGCAACCTCGGCGCGGCACGCGTCGCGATGGCCGGATCGGCCTCCCGCGCGGCGGACGCCGCCAGGGCCGGAGCGACCGACTATCATGACTATCGCCGCGAAGACACATGGACAGCCTTACAGAACGGATTCGATTTCGTGATCGACTCAATCGGCAAGTCCGCGAATGTCCAATCCGGGCAGCAATGCCTGAAAGACGGCGGCGTCATCGGCATTTACGGTCTTGACGAAGCCGGCAGACTGTCGCTCGCGCCGGGGCGGACGTTCACCTTTTTCAACGGCGGCTACGATGAAGCCGAGGCCCATGAGGCGGTGCTCAAGTTCTACCGTGCCGGCAAGCTGAACCCCGCCGTTTGGATCGATCGGAAACGGGTATTCAAGCTCGAGGATATTGCCCGGGCACTGGCGGCGGTCCAGGACCGCACACTGGTAAAGCCGCTGATCCGCCTGACGTGAAATTGCCGCCTGCCCGGCGGGCGTAGGGCTCCGGAGCTTCCGGCGTTGATCTCAAGAAGATCGGAATCAGGCACCATCCCCTGATTTAATGTCAACGCAAGCGTGCTGCAAAAAACGGACAGCCAGTTCAATGTCACGCCAGGGATCCGGCCCTGCCTCGCGCTCAATGGTCAAACTCCCCGTAAAACCGCCACCATACAATAAGGCAAGATAAGCGGGGAATGGGACGTCCCCCTCCCCCAAGGGAGTTTCACGGATATACTCCCCCGCATGGAAGGAAGGATCTCCACCCCCGGCAAATGACGCATATAATTGTTCCGCGTTAACCGGCTTCAGATTGATTCCGTCCTTGGCATGGGTGTGGACAATATAGGGCATCAGGAGTTGTACGGCGGACGGGATGTCCTCACGGCAGACCATCACCAGATTGGCCGGATCAAAGTTGACGCCGATTCCACCGGGCAACTCCAGCCGGTCGATAAAGGAGCGAAGCACACAGGCCGGTTCGGGCCCCGTCTCAATGGCAAAAACCCCTCCCATCGCATGGGCGGCCCGGCCCAATTCCACACAGGCCCGGGCCATGACACGGTAGCGGGGATGTGCCGGGTCCGGAGGAATCACGCCAATATGCGTGGTCACCACCGGACAGTTCAATTCCAGCGCCAGTTCCAAAACGCGCTTGGAATCTTCAATCCGTTGGCGGTTTCCGGATTCAATCTGGAATCCAAACCCGCCAAAGTCGCCGCACACCGCCGCCACATCGAGATTCATGTCCCGCAGAAAAGCCTTGAACTCCTTCAGCGCCGCACCCCGGAGTCTCAAAAAATGAGAGTCCCCGCCCGTGGCATAAAATTGAATTCCCTGGACGCCCAACGTTGCCGCCGCCTCCACCCCGCCTCTCAACCCTCTCCGGAACGACTCCACCATGACGCCGATCTTACACATCTTCGCACCGCCCTTCGGATCGTGTGCAGGCAAGTCGTATATCATCCGAAAGTTTTTCAATAATCGCCGTGGCCGCCCTGATTTCCGGCACCGTCAACAGGGGCTGGACAACCGGCATACTGGAATCTGGCTCAAGGCAATATCCAACGAAATCAGCCAACTCGTCCTTGACCTGATTGTTGTCGGCCCTGATCCATCCAGGCACGCAACATTCCACCTCGCGCCCATTAACCTGTAACGTCTTGGCCATGAAATCACCGGTGATGATTTGCCCATCCAGTGCCAGCAGCGAACACTCCCTGACCTTGGCCCGCCCTTCGACCAGCCAGGAAAGATGCAGTTCGCCCGAAATCCCGCTGTCATGACGTAAACGGAGGGTAACCTCCCGCGTCTCGCCCCGGACCTGTTTGAAATTCCTCACATCGACGCCGGCAACCGGTCCGAACAGAAACATGGCCAGGTCGAGATCGTGGATCACCTTGTCCGTCACAATGTCGTCAGGGATGCGTGGATCGTAAGGCTGGCAGCGGTTGAACCCGTAGCCAGACACCGTGAGTTCACCGGATGCCAGCAAGTGTTTGACTTTGATGGCCACCGGGTTGTACCGCTCGACATGACCGGCCATGATGCGCAACCCATTCAGGTCCGCCCTCCCTGCCAAATCATCCCAGTCCGACAGCCGGGTCGTCACCGGCTTTTCGACAAAGACATGGAGTCCGGCTTCGAGCGCAGCCCTGGCCATGCCGTAATGGAGCCGGGATGGCGTGGCAACAACCACCATGTCCGGTTTAGCCGCCTCAATCATGGCGCGATAGTCCTGCAAGCAAGGAATGCCCGGAAAATTCACGGCACGGCTCTGATCAATGTCACAAAGCCCGCACAGGCGAATCTTGCCCACCTGCTCGCGAAGTCCTGCCTTGTAATAGTCTTCAGCCTCTCCGGCCGTCAATTGCAACAGGGCCCGGACATGATAGGTTCCCATCTTGCCGATCCCAGCCACCACCACCCGAATTTCACGGGCATCTCGCTGCAGCAACGCCATACTCCAGAGCCGCCTTATACCTTCACAGGTTTCCCGGTTTTGAGACTTTTGACCTCGGCTTCCACGATCTTCACCGACAAGGCGGCACTGGCCGGTTCAACGGCACGCGGCCGTCGTCCCTTCCTGATGCAATCCAGGAAATAGGTGATTTCATGCTGGTAGCCCATTCCGGCCTTCACGGTGACTGGCTTGGATTTCCCGTCCTGGATGAGTGTAAGCTGGTTCGGGGCGTTCAGGTCGAAGACCGCCGTCGCCTTTTCGAAATTGACCGTGTATTGCATTTGGAATCCGAACCCCGGCGCCATCGCCCAGCCGCCCTCCGCGACCACAAGTGGCACATGCTTGTAAAGGTACTGGGTGATGACATGATCAGTCCTGTTGGTGTTCACCGAATACCCGCGGCTGAAGACGGCATCCGGCTTGCCGAAACAATACTTGATGAAATCCGTGTCATGGATATGGAGATCAAGAATAGCCCCACCGCAAGCCTCCCCCTTGCTATAAAAAGGGCCACCGGGATGCGAGGCTACACGCCGGAATTGAGCCGCCAGTACTCTGCCAAATGGCTTCGCATCAACGGCCTCCTTCAACCAAACCCAGGCCGGCCAGAATCGCATACACATGGCACACATCAGCATGGACTTCGCCTGTTTGGCGGCCTTGACCAACTCGTCAGCCTCCCTCCCGTTTAACGCGAACGGTTTTTCTGTCAAAACATGTTTGCCCGCCTTGAGCGCGGCGATGGCATACCGACTGTGAAGCGGAGTCGGCAGGCAGATATCGACAATGTCCACTTCCGGATCGGCAATAAGCTTCATTCCCTCGTCAAACTTGGTGAAGGCCGCAAAATTGACTCCGCCTTGCGACTGTCCCTTGACGTTGCCCGCCACGACAGTCCTGCCCTCACGGCGCTCTGGAATGAGATCGGCCACCGCGACAACCTTCACCCCTTTGAGTTTGCTGTACACATCCAGATGGGTCGAGCCCATCATTCCAATTCCGATGATACCGACTTTCAACATGGCGCTACCTTTCCCTTCACGGTTCACTTAGGTTCAAAGTGTGAGAAGTTTCTTTGCCGTCCTTCCGGCCAGTTCAAGATCCGGAATGGCAAGGTCCGGGAGACGGGAGAACGGAATCATTTCGGCGGTCAATGGGCCGGAATAGTTTATCTCGCCAAGAGCCTTCCACACGGCTGGAAAATCCACCTCCCCATCAAGAATATCTTCGCCAAATCCCTGCAGGTTCCCGCCAGCCAGCGCATCGCCCTTCCAATTCTTCACATGTACCGCCTGGATCCTGTTTCCCAGCGTCTGGATGTAATCCTGCGGCCTGACGTACAGACAGCAGTTCCCGACATCGAGATACATCCCGATCCGGCCGGACTTGAACTGATCCAGATAAAACCGCCACTCCATCGGGGAAAACAAAAATCGGTTCCAGACATTCTCCAAGCCGATGTTCACCTTCAGGGCTTCAGCCACAGGCTCAAGTTCCAGGAGCGATTTGACGGACTGCGTCCAGACGGTCTCATAACGGGTGACAGGACGGGAGGGATCCCAGGCCACTCGCGTGGCACCCGGCACCACCAGAACCGTTTCAACTCCAAGCCACTTGGCTATCCTGAGGTAGTTCCGCGTGAATTCAATCGCCCGATGTCGTTCAGCCTCCTCCGCCGAACCGAGAGATGTTCCCCAGTAAAAGCCCGTGGCCAACGTCCTTAGCCTGATGGACTTCCCCTTGGCAAAGGCCGCTATCTTCCGACAGTCACTTTCAGAAATGTCGCCCGGGACGGCATCGCCAACCGTGAGTTCAACCCCGTCAAGCCCGGCCTGCTCCGCCCACTCGATGAACTCAAAAGGCGACTTCTCCCCCGCGAATCCTCCGAACACCCAGTAATTGAGAGCCTTGTCCATAGACTTCCCCTTATGTTTGCCGACATCTTAATTCCGGAGCCCCCCCCCGTAAATGGACAGCCCTGCAAACCAATGGACTTTTACGCACATTATTGTATTTTTATTCATATCGCAAAGGATCCCGCTGATGCCAATGACACCGACCATTGAACTGATCCTGCATGATGAGGTGCAACGACTACTCGACGTTTTCGCGATGGCCATGAAAATGCGGGTGGTTCTCTTTGGACCGGACGGAACGATTATCAGGTCGGACCGCCACCGGATGCGCAACTCGGACTACTGCCAACATATACAGGACCACCTGTTTCCAGGGTTATGTTCGGCCCTCGACACCAAAATGCAAGCCGAATGCCTCAAGAAAAAGGGGCTCATCTACTACCAGTGCCATGCCGGACTGAAGGAAGCCATTGCGCCTGTTTTCATCGACAACCGGCTGGCCGGCTACGCGCTGATCGGGCAATTCAGGGATAGCTCAACGGTTCCCACCAACGTCATCAACCGTTGTAAAAACCGCCTTCCCGCCTCCATCATCAGGCGCCATTTTTCAAAGGTTCCCTATATCGCCACGGCACGGATAGAGGGCATCCTCGGCCTGTTTATGATGCTGGTCGACTACATCGTGGCACGCGAATTGGTCGTCCCCCGCGGCGACTGGCTTCTCGATAAAGTCCAACAGTATATCGCCCGGCATTTGACCGAAAAGATCACGGTTCAGGATGTAGCCAAATTCACCGGGCGGAGCGTGTCATCCCTCTCGCACGTCCTCAGGAAGAAGCACGGACTGACGTTCAAGCAGATTCTCATTGAGAAGCGGTTGACGCAGGCGGACGAACTCATGAAAACCCATCCGGAGATGTCGCTCGGGGAAATCGCATCGCAGTCCGGATTCAATGACCGTTTCTATTTCTCGCGCCTCTACCGCCACTATCGGGGAATGACAGCAAGCCAGCACAGAAACACGTGTCATCCTGCAAGTCCCGCGCCGTACTCAA
>CAZTAJ010000113.1:3936-13774 GCA_964611575.1 uncultured Verrucomicrobiota bacterium | reverse complement strand
GCCCCCTCGGCGGCGACCGCCGGCAGCACCGTCACGCGTTGGCCGTTCTTCTCGTATTTCACGATGCCCGGCACGAGCGAAAACAGCGTGTAGTCCCGGCCGAGTTTCACATTGGCGCCGGCCTTGATCCTGGACCCGCGCTGGCGCACGATGATACTGCCCGCCTTGACGGTTTCCCCCGCGTAGCACTTGACGCCCAACCGCTGGCCGCGGCTGTCGCGATTATTAACACCACTTCCTGATTTCGCTGGCATGGAAAAGTCTCCCGATCAACCGATGCTGGCGACGCGCACGGCCGTGTACTTCTGGCGATGGCCGATCTTCCGCCGGTAACCCTTGCGCCGCTTCTTCTTGAAAGCCACTACTTTGGGGCCGCGGACAAGCGGTTCCACGACCTCGAGGCCCACTTTGGCGCCCGCCACGGTCGGCGTGCCGATCTTCAGCGCCTTGCCGTCGGAAATCGCCAGCACGGACGTCAGCGTGATCGTGCTGCCGGCTTCGCCTTCCAGCAGTTCCACCTTGAAGGAGTCACCGACCTTGACCAGGTACTGTTTACCACCCGTTTCGACTACAGCATACGGTTCCATAATAATCATCCTCATCCTTGACCGGGCGCCCCGCAGGCCGCCCCGTCGATCAAAAGGGGGGTCATGCTATGAATCGCCCCCTCCAATGTCAATGCCTTTTTCCGATTGCGCGTCAAAGGGGATGTGATATAGTGCCGCGCTCTTTTGGAGCCAGGCGCCCATCGTCTATCGGTCAGGACACCAGGTTTTCATCCTGGCGAGCCGGGTTCGACTCCCGGTGGGCGCGCCATACAACAAACTGTCAGGGACCCCCTCCCGCCGACAACCCGCCGTTTCTTCCGAATAGGGACCTTTCCTGTCTTTACGAAACGTCGGTAGTTATATATATTCGCCGACATATTGGAAATGTCATGAAAAGCAAACCCATGGATCGGCTCATTGAGATGGCCCGCGCTGAAGGCCTGCTGCGGCCCCGTGATCTCACGGTTCAAGGCATTCCCCGGACCTATCTCCAAATCGCCGTTCAGCACGGCCTGCTGGAACAGGTGGGACGTGGACTCTACTCCATCCCGGCCGCCCCGCTCACCGGGAACTATTCGCTCGCGGAAGTCTGCAAGCGGGTGCCCCGGGGCGTCATCTGTCTGCTGACGGCACTACGCTACCACGAGATCGGCACCCAGAACCCGTCCGATGTCTGGCTGGCAATCCGATCAAAGGACCGCAAACCGGTGCTGAGGCAACCCCGCCTCAAGATCGTCAGGTTCTCTGATCGCGCGATGACTGAAGGCATCGAGGAGCGGACCATCGGAGGGGTACTCGTCCACATCACCAATCCTGCCCGGACCGTGGCCGATTGTTTCAAGTACCGGAACAAGACCGGACTGGACGTGGCCATCGAAGCCATGCGGGAGTGCGTCAAGAAGCGGAAGTGCACCCCGGATGAACTCTGGCAGTCGGGGAAGATATGTCGTGTTGCCAACATCATGCGGCCCTACCTGGAGGCAATAGGATGACCAGCCCACAACCGAAGAACGTGGCCGCCTCGGTGCATCAGCGGCTGAGGAACCACGCCCGGTTGTCCGGCGACGACCCGCAGTATGTGCTGATGCGGTACGGCTTGGAACGGCTCATGTACCGGCTGAGCCAGTCACGCCATGCCCACCTTTTCACCGTCAAAGGGGCATTGATGTTCCTGGTCTGGGCGGGTGAGCAGTACCGGCCGACCAAGGATCTCGACCTGATGACCGCCCGACGCCAGTCCGCCGAGCAGTTGCGGACGGTGTTCCGAGATGTGTGCGGCACCGTGGTGGAGCCCGATGGCCTGAGCATGGCTGGGGACTCGGTGGCCGTTGAGGAAATCCGGGAGGACACCGAATACGGGGGAATGCGTGTGACCCTGTCGGCCATGCTCGGCCCGGCCCGCATCCCCCTTCAGATCGACATCGGCTTCGGCGATGCAGTGACACCGAAGGCCAGGGAGCATGCCTTCCCTGCCCTGCTCGACCTGCCCGCCCCACGGCTCCCCATGTACCCCCGCGAGACGGCCATTCACGCCACCTTCATCCGCCGCAAGACACCCCTGCCCTCCGATCTGCCGGCGGGGCTCTCGGACGAGTTTGCCGGGGACCAGATGAAACAGACCCAGTGGACGGCGTTTGTCCGTCGCACGCGTTTCAGCAAGCCGGTCGATGCCAGCCTCAAGGCCGTGGTTGAAGGAATCAGGACCTTCCTCATGCCGACGACGATGGCTGCACTGGAGTCGAAGGCCTTCTCAAATAGATGGCCGAAGGGCGGGCCCTGGCGGGGAGCGGAAAAGACGAAATGAAGAATGGCCGCCGGTGATGCCACGCGTATTTAGTTCGATATCGGAAAGCCCAGATCGTATCGGCGTATCTATTCACGTCAGGTCCACGTTCAATGGCGGCACTGCACCGATTGCGGCAGGTGGAAGGCGACTCTTGATAAACATTGCTGGTCTTCTTGACTTAGACGTATCATATGAGGTTCATCGTGAAGACTTCGCCGCGTGTATGTCATCGAGTTCCATAAGCCGGTATCGGGAAATCGCCGTGGTCAGTTAGATCAGTGACGTTGGAGAGTGTGGCCCCATGTTCAAGAAGCCTTGGGCCGATATCACGTGGTCCGCCGTTCTGGCTCTTGCCGTGGCGGGAGTACCCTCCGCGGCGCGGGCCCTGGCGCTGCCTCCGCTCGGCAGGGGCATCGATTCCGGCACCCCCCCATCGCGTTCCTATGGCATGACCCCCACGGTGGATTTGCCGGCCCCATTGGAATGGGCGGCCCCCGCCGGCATGCCGATCGCTCCCGGAGATCCGTTCGCCGCCACCTTCACCGGTTCCGTACCGAATGCCCAGGCGCCGGTCGTGGCGGAGTGGAATCGAACGGTCAAGCCGGGCGAGTCATTTACACTCACCGGGGCGCGTTTCACCGTTCGCGCGGGGACACTCGCCGGCTCGGACACGCGGGTCTTGTTGTGGGCCGACAATGCCGAGGGCGGCGAGTTGCGGACGCTGCAACTGTGGAAGGTGTCGGAGAACCTCATCATGGCCAGCGTCCCCGGCGACCTCGCTTTCGGTGTCTATCTGGTGTGGGTGGAGAACCAATACGGTCCCGGGGCGCCGGTGCTCCTGAACCGCGCCATGGGCACGTGGCTCGGGCCCCTCGGCCCCACCGCGCCCGCCGGCACGAATACCACGAAGCGGATCTTCGGCCAGAATCTGTCCACCGCTCTGGGCGAATCGATTTCGTACGTCTATCTGCGTCCCACGAACACCCCCGTGGCGCCCACGCCGTGCAGCGTGACCCGGGTCGAACCCTACGCCGTCTGGTTCACCGTACCCTCCCTGGCGGCGGGCGTGTATGACGTCTACGTCCACAACGGGCACGGCGGCGCGCTGGGGTGGAGTGCCCCGCAGCCGTTGACCGTGGCGGCGGCGTGGCAGCGGGGAACCAACACGCAAACACTCACGGACACCGGTACCGGCGACCGCAGGGCAGATCTGCAGGCGGCCCTGAATGCGCTGGTTGCCACAGGCACCAACGGCGGGACCTTGACCCTGGGGCCGGGAGTCTTCCGGATCAGCGGCACCAACACCATCCCGGGCAATGTCCGCATTGTGGGCGCCGGCAGGACCAACACGATCATCCTCGGAAAAGTGGGCGGGCAAGTCAGGTTCTCGTCAACCAATGGTCACCATATCACCGTGGAGGACCTGTCCTTCAAAGCCGATCTCGGTGCGAACCCGTTCTATGTCAGCAGCGCCAGCTTCAGCGGGGGCAGTTGGAATCAGGATCTGCTCGTCCGGAACGTGGACTTTCAAGTGAGCACAGACACGGTTTCGAAGATCGATTTTGGCCTGCAGGCGGAGCGGTTCGAACTCGACGGCTGCACCCTGGATGGCGTGCTGCATGGAGCGCCGATCGACTGGTGGATCCACGACAACGAGATGCACGGCGGCCGCAACGAACCCGATGGGGCCATGGCCTTCTCGTCGCAGAAATCGGCCGACCATGGCCGGCTGGTGCTGGAAGACTGTCTCGCCAAAACCCCGGCCTGGCCGACGGGCTCCGGCGGCAGTCGGAACTACACGAGTTTCACCCCGCCGCTCGCCCTCACCAACAACGTCCCCGTGGGGTCGATCTGGTGTGCCCGGTTCATACACTTTTCGGCGCACCAGGCGTCCCTGCATTACTCGTACATCGCGCACAACACGACGGTGGACGTGTCCATCGACTCCAACAAAGGGGAGACCATCCTGTTCCACAGCTCGGACGCCAGGGTCTACGGCCAGGTGGCCACGAATTCCGGCCAGATACTCACCATCCGCACCGATGGCATGATCAACGGCACGAATTTCAACCTGTTCTACGATAATTCGGGTACAGCCACCCCGCCCATCACAACGGTGCCGAACGCGATCGTGTACGGCACTCTGGACAACGTCGCCTACGTGGTGTTGATGGATGGAACCGGCAAGGGCCAGCTCCGGCGCATCGTGTCGCACACCGGCACCACCCTCACGGTTGACAGCCCGTGGCGGGTGCCGCCGGATGGCACGTCGTTGTTCTGTTTGATCTACGTGTATCTGGGCCACGTCCAATACAAGAACACGCTGGCCGGAGTGCCGGCAGGCTGGGTGGAGACCGCGCATATTGCCAGCACGGGCGTCGACTATGACGGCAATACCTTCTTCAGCGCGGCCGTGGGCAATACGGTTACACGGACCTACACCGGCGACGAAATCCAGGGCTACCTGACCGCGCCCTCGTACTGGAACGAAATTCGCGATTCGCAGGCCGTGACTCCGTACAAGTCCGGCATGTGCATTGTGGCCCGGGGCGGCGATTGGAAACTCAACCCCACCCCCAGCCGCGTGACCACCCTGGGCCCGCTTTGTCTCGGCGACTGGGTGCGGGGCGGCGCCAGCGATGTGAACTGCGGTTTCAACTCGATTATTGGGACCTGGGGGGTGGCCCCGGCGAACAAACTGTTCATCGAAGGCTCCGGATTCGAGAACGTGACCAACAAGACCACGATGACGGCCACGAGCTATACCGAGGGGTTGTTCCGAAACAACGTGGCCGCTTCCGGGAAGACCAACCAACTTCTCTTGCGAGAGTGGGCCGCGCCCATTCTGATCCATAATGCCGCCACGAACTACTACAAGGCGGTGAGCGTCAGCAACCGGTTCGTCGCGGGCGTGGCGATCGGCAACACCGGCAGCGGCACCTTGAGTAACCGGTTGGCGCAACTCCCCGTGACGCCCTGGCGGAAAGTGCTGTTCGCCGGCGCCGACCTCAGCACCAACCAGACGGTTTCCGTGGCCAATGCGGGCATATCCAACATGACCTGGACGGCGACCAGCACAGACGCCTGGGTTACCGTCACGGCCACCGGTACGAATGCCCTGCCGGCGCAATCTCAGGCGGGGCAGGTCACGCTCGGCGTTAACCCGGCCCTGCTCGTCACAGGCACCAACTGGGGCACGGTGGCCATTCGATCAGGGACTCAGGAGGTGCGTATCGGCGTCAAGGCAGTCCTGGAGCCGTACCGTTTGTCCCTCGAAATCCACGGCGAGGGCCGGGTGGTGGCCGACCCAAGCACGATGTCGTACACGAATGGCGCCACGGTGACGCTCAGCGCAGCGCCGTCAAACTATTGGTATCTGGCCGCCTGGAGCAATGCGCTGGTGGGCGCGGCACCGGTGACGAACCTGGTCATGAACGGCGACAAGACGCTGGGCGCCTGGTTCGCGCCCTATCGCGCCGCGCACGACGTGCCGCTGTGGTGGCTGAACGGCTACGGTCTGACGGCGGACAATACGGGGGCCGGGTCCGACGGCGACCACGACGGCGCACAGGCGTGGCAGGAATACTGGGCGGCCACGGATCCGACGACTAACACGTCGGTGCTGAGGATCACAGACCTGACCGTGACCGGTGAGGTCGCGGCAGTCTCCTGGCAGGGCGGCACGGGCGCGTGGCAGTATCTGGAGCGAACGGCGGCCCTGGCCGCGACCGGCGCAACCTGGGTCGCGATCCTGACCAACGAACCGCCCACCCTGGTGACCACTCATGCGACGAACGGGATCGGCAACACGCCGCGCCAGTTCTACCGGGTGCGAGCCCACCGCGTGGAATAGGAACGCAGCACTAATCTCCGGGAACGTGATGAACTCCATGCAACACGCGTGGTGATCTGGACCAAGGCTGCCACCCGGTCGAGCAGCCCGAGAACGACTTGACCTTGTCTGGGGGGGAGGTCTAACGTTGGCTCCGTGTGAGGTCGGTTGTGCAGAGCACTTCGACCACAGGAAGACGGCTCATGAAAGCATCCGAAGCGAATAGAGACGGTATCGTTGGGGCCTTTCCGGGCGCCAGGTGCTTCCAAGTCCTGAGAGCCGACGTGGCGGCGGGATTGTTGCTGGCGCTGACCGTGAGCGCGGGCGCGGCGGAGTTCCCGCAAGGGCTCATGCTGCATTTCAATTTCGACGAAGCCTTGTCGGGCGGCAAGATTTCCGACCATTCCGGGCGCGGCCACGATGGGCGCGTAGTGGGCGCCACCTGGACGCCCGCCGGGAAACGCGGGGCCGGGGTCGCCTTCGCCGCAACCAACCAGTCCATCGTGGTCACCAACTCCCCGGCACTGAAACTCAAGCAGGTCACCTATGCCGTGTGGTTCCAGACGTCGGTGTCGAATGCCGCGGCTCGAACCCTCGTCGACAAGGCCCAGGATCCCCGTTGCGTGTTGGGCATCGCCGGCGCGGCCCCGGAGGCCAAGAACAAGGGGCGGCTGTTCGCTCTGTTCGGCAATCAAACCTGCCTCAGCGACACGGTCGTCACCGACGGCAACTGGCACCATGCGGCGGCGACGTTTGACGGCGTCAAACTGAACCTCTACCTGGACGGGAAACTCCAGAAGCAGGCGGCGGCACGGCTTGGCGAAATGCCCACAACCGGTGACGACCTGGTCATCGGCATGAACCGGACCGACACGACTGGCGGGAAGAAGGGCCAGTCGTTCAACGGCACGCTCGATGACGCGATGATCTTCAACCACGTGCTGACCGAGGCTGAGATCGGCGCCGTGATCGCCTCGGTGAAGCCCAAATTCACCCCCGACCAGGTTGCCAGCCGCGTTGCGGAACTGAAGGAGTTACTCGACAGCGGATTGATCCTTCGGGAGTTTTATGACCGCAAGGTGAAGGAATGCGAAGCCGGGCAGTAGCCGGGCGGCGGGCGGCCGCCATCGGGTCATTTCGGTTCAATGAGTAAACCCTCTGGCATCCCACGGGGACGCCAGTGACTGAAAATCAATAGAGGAAACTGGGCCAGTTCAAACAAACTGGCGGCGATAGAGGGCTATCTGCTCGGCATTCTTGGCGGCAATCCTTCTGAAGGACTTTGAAACGGCGTGGGCGACCGCCATCCTCGTCCAAAAGGCCTCAGCCATCGCACTCGCCGGCACCCAGACGGGAAGGGCTTCGGGTGGAGGCGGCGGAGGGGTAAACGGCCGTTCAGGAAGCCCCCCCTCCACATCCGGGCGGTAAAGCATGGGAAGCATGTCATACGAAGGCGCCAGGGATAGGGGGCGACGCCTCTCCAGGAAAAGGCTGACATTCCCGTAGTGCATGTCGGTATTGCCGATCAGGGCGCCGAACCACCAGAGGAGTTTCAATTGGTCCGCTTCCCGACCGGTCAGCCATCCGCCCCCCTGAAGACGCTCT
This sequence comes from uncultured Verrucomicrobiota bacterium, assembly GCA_964611575.1. Taxonomy (GTDB): domain Bacteria; phylum Verrucomicrobiota; class Kiritimatiellia; order CAIKKV01; family CAITUY01; genus CAITUY01. Next base: position 6,003 of record CAZTAJ010000113.1, on the reverse strand, counting down.
GCCGCCAGCGTCCAAGGCGTCTGGAGTTGCCCGAAAAAGGCCGCGTCCAGCGCCGACAGGGAGACCAACCCGCGCCGGCCATGGAGTCCCACCCGATCGAACCGGGTGGATTCCAGGAATCGGCGTCCTCCCGCATCGATCAGGACGGTTTGGGCCGCCGGAATTCCATTCTCCACCAGCAGGACGGCGGCATAGTGTTCGGCCGCCAGCAAATCTGCCCACCGCTCATCCCCGGGCCGCCCGGCGCGCCCGCTGAACTTGACCATGACATGGCGGGCGGTTCCGTCCTCATCACAAATAACGGCCGTAAATTTCGGCTGCTCGCCAGCCGCCGAAGAACCCGGCCATTCCCCTCCAAGAGTGGCATCCGCCCTGGCAGGGTAAACGGCGGGACGGGTCGCGGCGGACACCGCATGCCCATCCGTCAGCCTTCGCTCCTGCACTAAGGTCAGCATGGCGTTCCCCAGTACAAAGGAACCCGCAAGATCATGTCCATGCCGGATCAGGCTCAGCACCACATCGTCAGGCTGCCAGTCGCGGGGATCGGCGGGTAGTCCCAAACTGTGGCCATAGGTTCGCGCAAAGACTCGCCCTAGAAAGCCCTGAGGACGGAGATCGTCCAGAAACCATGGAAACCCTGGGTAGAGCCCGTCTTGAAAGTCGATCCCCCGCAGACTCTCCCACGGTGCGTCCTGCTGAAGACACCATTGCCTGGCCGCCAGGGCATGGAGTTGTCCCACGCCTTGCGCCCGGCCTTCCTGATCGATCTCGTAAAGCGGCCAGGATGAACCCAGTGTCGAAAGGTCCCGAGTCAGGGCATATCGGGATCTCCGCCCGCGCCCCAAGTGTTGAATCCGACGCCCCTCAACGCCGGCCAGCAGCCGGGATACCGTGGACTGGTTGACCTCCAGGACAGAAGCCAATTCCTTGGCTGTAGTAGCCCCTCGGCGCCGTAACTCACTTTCCATTATCGATTGATGTTCGTGCATAGATAATGCATAGATTCATATTCGATATATCTATCATTATGAATATGTTACGACTTATGTCAAATAAATAATGCATAGATTAATGCGACATCTTCAAGAAAGGCAAAACGGGCAGTAACCGGGCCTCAAGGCCCCCGAATCACTTTGCCGGCTTGGGTTTGGGCTTCGGCGGGGGCGGGCAGTAGACATAGGCCTTCAGTTCCTGCGCGGGAACGAAATGCCGCCAGAGAAAGGCTTGCATGCGATCCTCCGCCGGCACAGCGGTGCGGACCCTCGTTCCCTGGGAGTTTGTTGACACACCCACGATCGTCAGGTTGACCGGTTCCGGAGTCTCTCCCAACCGCGTTCTCACATAGACGCGCGTCATCAGTTGCGTGCCCTTCAGCCAGCCATTGTCCATCTCGAATCCCGGCGGCGGACTCTCGAGCTTCAAGCGGATGGGATCAGTAAAGCCATCCTTGCGAAAAGCGTAGACCGTGAGCGAGGCGGTATCGTTGCTGCGCATCGCCACGCTGGAAGGCACGACGCGCAAGGCAAAATCAGGTTGCGGCGCGCTGAGACGCAGCCGGTAGGCGTAGGCTTCGCCGCCCTTGTGCTGCGTGTCGCCCAGGTGCAACGAGTAAAGACCGTTCGTGGGCAATCGCGCAAGGAAGTAAGCATCGGCGTGGTGCGTGTTCAGGCCCGAGGTCGCGTCCTCCGTATCGTCGTTGAGTGCCACGACGCGGCCGGCGGCATCAGTCAGCTTGATCACCGCATCCAGCGGCGAATCGAGCCGGCGCGCGACAACCTCGGCGACGACCGTGTCGCCGGCCCGGCCCTCGAACCGGAACACGTCCCGGTCGCCGGGCTTATCGATGCGCCCGTTCACAATCACGGGCAGAGAAACAGGCTGAGCTTTCCGTTCTTCGTCGTTGGGCTCTTGCTCAACGTACTCCGGCAGCGTGTCGCACTCAAACGGCAGGGGCGCGGACAGGAGGCCGTCGCGGCCGCGGACCACCAGCGTATGCCGTCCAGGCGCCGTGTTGTTCGCGGCGCACACGACCTGCGTTTCCACGAGGTTCCAGCCCTTCACCTCGAA
>CAZTAJ010000113.1:0-3836 GCA_964611575.1 uncultured Verrucomicrobiota bacterium | reverse complement strand
CGCCTTGACGGCGATGACGAGACGCTGGCCCTTGCGCGCGGTGAAGCGGAAGCGATCCACGCTGCCCGGCGTGATCTGGCCGTTCACGGTGCACGGGATCTGAAGACCCACTTCCTCGTCGTCGACCTCGCTTTGCTCTCCCGCGCTGCCCATCATGGCCGCCATCATGGTGTCGCCGCCCGCGCTGCCGCCGGGGCGCGTCTTCCGGCGCAGGCTCTGCCCCTCCTTGCCGAGAATCGCCAAGGTCGTGACGGGCGCCGGCGCAGCGGTGACCTCGGGCAACTGGCCGCAGCGGAACACGAGCGGATTGGAAAACCCGCGCGGCGTGCCCACGCGGATCTCGCGTGAACCGGGCTCGGCGTCAGGCGCGAACGTGACTTCGGCCACCACCAGGTCGGCGATGGCCATGCAGGCCGGCGAGTACACGTAGTCGCCGATGTAGCGCTGCAGCCGGGCCAGCAGGTTGGTGACCTCAGTGGTCTGCCGCTCCTTCGGCATGGCCCGCAGTTCCCGGAGCTGCTCCTGCAGCAGTCCCAGTGACTGATTCTTCAGCCGCGCGTTATGCGCAACCAACCGCGCCCGGACACCGGGCCCGGAAACGATGACGCGATTGACGCCGTCCAGCGTCTGCCCCCCCAGCGTGACCTGGACCGTCGTGCCCTGGCGGCCGCCGGCGGGATAGACATAGCCCGCGTAGGGCTGCTGCGCGCGCCCGTGCGGCGCGCTCACCGCCAGGAGGGCGAACGCCAGGAGCATCTGTCGGGTGAGCAGGTTCATCCCATGATTTCCTTCAAGCGACCGGCGGTTTTCGCGCCGCGCTCGTTGGGGGCCAGGATATGCGCTTCGAAGCCCATGGGATGCGGCAGTCGGGCGTCGGGGTCGATGCCCGCCAGTTCGTAGATACTGCCGAGCAGGTCGATGGGGTAGACCGGCCGCTCCTTGACCTCTTCACCCTTCTCGGTCGACGACCCCACCACCTGGCCGCCCTTGAAGCCGCCGCCGGCCACCAGCACCGAGAAGACGTTGCCGTAGTGGTTGCGCCCGCCGTTCCAGGGCGGCTGCCAATCCACCTTCGGCGACCGGCCGAACTCACCGCAGCACCAGACGATCGTGCTCTGCAACAGGCCGCGTTCGGAGAGATCCTGCAACAGCGCGGCAAGGCCCTGGTCGAGCTGCGGGCATTGGCGGCGCATCGTCGCAAAGTGGTTGGAGTGCGTATCCCAGCCGCCGGGATAGTTGATCGTGACATAAGGCACGCCGGCCTCGACCATCCTGCGCGCCGCCAGGCAGTCCTGCCCGAACGTGTGCCGGCCGTAACGGTTGCGCAGCGTTTCCGTCTCTTTCGAGAGGTCGAACACATCTCGTCCCTTGCCGAGGATCAGATCGTAGGCCTGGTTTTCGGCGTCCGCCGCGGCCGTCAGTTGGGGGTTGTCCGACATGGCGCTGCGCAGCGTGTTCAGCGAACGGAGCAGGTCACGCCGGGCGACCTGGCGCGTGTCGGTGATGCCGCGGGCGACCACGCCTTCCACTTCGAATCGCTGCGCGTTGGGATCGCCGCCCGTGGCGAACGGTTTGTAGCGGGGCCCGAGGAAGCCCGACTCCGAGAAGCGCCCTTGGGGTTGCGTCAGCACAACGTACGGCGGAATCAAACCCTTGTAGCCGGCGTTGGCTCCCTTCATGAGCGCGAAAACAGCGCCGATGCAGGGGTACGCCAGGCGCTCGCCAGGCATATGCCCGGTCTGCATCAGGTAGGCGGCCGTTTCATGGCCGTTGTTGTGATGAGTCATGCTGCGGATGAGCGAGTACTTGTCGGCCTGCCGGGCAAGTTCGGGAAATAACTCGCCCAACCGGATGCCCGTCACATTGGTGGAGAGCACACCCGCCAGTTGCCCGGTGTAGTCGTAACCCGCATCCGGTTTCGGGTCCCAGGTGTCCGTGTGCGACATGCCGCCCCAGAGGAACACCTGGATCACGGACTTGGCCGTGGCGGCGCGCGGCGCCTTCCGGGGCGGTTCCGTCTCCGCGGCGTTCGCCCAACCGCCCAGTGGGTCGGCCAGCACCAGCCCGGCGATGCCCGCCAACCCGCCGCGCAGGGCCTCGCGCCTGGACATGGGCCGGCCGCCAGAATCTGGCAGCGCGGCTCTGGCGAGCCCCGTTCTGAGAGGGTCTTCTGTGCGCATAGTGTCGTTCTCCCCCGGCCCGGCGCCGACGGCGCGGTTAATGCCGGTGTCGAAACTCATCGCTATTGATCAACGCCCACACCAGATCGAGTCGTGCCGCACGCGCGTCGGTTCCTGCGGTTTTGATGAAGCCGTCGACGGTCTTCTTCTCCTCTTCCGACGGATACCGCGAAAGGATCGTCAGGTACAGATCGTCCACCATTTCCTGCGATTTCCGCGCCGGGTTCGTGAGGGCCTTCAACGTGGCGCTGTCTTCGATCTTGCGCTGGATGTGACTGGAATTCAGCAGGTGCATGCGCTGGGAGGGCGTGGGGCGGTTGGCGCGTTCGTTCTCCATGCCCGTCGCACGCGCCGGGCGGCCGAACAGTTCGAGGAAAGCGCTGGTGATGCTGCCGTCCGGAAGCGCGATCGCGGGTTTGTTTTCCGGGATGAACGTGTAGGGCTCGGGAATGGGGCTGGTGTACAGGTCTGAACTGCCGGTGACCCGGTTGATCGCGTCGATCAGCACCTCGGCGTCGAGCTGACGCAGCGGATAGAACGCGAACTGCGCCTCACCGGCGGCGACGCGTTCTTTCGGAACGATAGAGGAGTACTGGTAGGAGCGCGAGGTCAGGACCAGCCGGAAGAGTTGCTTCATGTCGTAGCGGGACGCGATCAGCGACTTCTCCAGGCACGCCAGCAGGGCGGGGTTGGAGGGCGGGTTGTCCGGCCGGATGTCGTCCGGCTCGTGAATGATGCCGCGCCCCATCAGCCAGGCCCAAACGCGGTTGGCGATATTCCGGGTGAACCACGGATTGCGGGGCGTAATCAGCCAGTCGGCGAAAATTTCCCGCGGATCGCGGTCGGGCGGCAGTTTGATCCTCATCCCGTCCGGGAAGACGGCCACGAGCGGACCGCTACGGACCGGCGCAGCCGTCACGACCGGCGGGGTGGCGTTGCTGACGGCGGCGGCGACTCGGTTGGTCCCGTTGGTGGCCTCGGGAACAGCGACGACGGCGGGCGGCGACAGGTCCTTGTCGGCATCCCAGAACACCACCTCCTCCTTCCACTCGCGCGTCGGCTTGTAGGCAACCTGCGAGAAGAAGACGGCCATGCCCGCCAACCGGTTGGTCGGCCAGGTGTCCGCGCGCGTCCCCATGAACGTCAGCGCCACCGCATTGGCGATGCCTTCCGGCGTGCGGTTCTGCATGGCGCGGTAAAAGTTCACCGGGCCGACCCGGAAATTGCTGCCGTTCGCGGTGAGCATGTCGCGCACAAACCGGTCGTAGGGCAGGTTATCCCGGACCGACGTGCGGATCCAGTGGTGATACGCCTGGGCGGCGTTGGGCCAGAGGTTGACGGGGAATTCGGCCTTCACCCGAAGCAGGTCGCTCCATTTCATCGCCCAGTAGTCGGCGAACTCCGGCCGCGCGAGCAGGCGGTCAATCAAGGCGACGCGCTTGCCGGAATCCCGGTCGAGAATGAAGTCGCGGGCCTCTTCCGCCGTGGGCAGCGTGCCGATCACATCGAGATAGGCGCGCCGGACAAACACCGCGTCGGAGCAGAAGGCGGGACGAATGCCCAGTTTTGACAGCTTGCGGTCGATGATCTTATCGAGGACCGTCGGCGGCGTGGTGGAGGTTGCGCTCTCGAACAGGTTCGACGCCGCCGGTTGCG
>CAZTAJ010000112.1:0-13899 GCA_964611575.1 uncultured Verrucomicrobiota bacterium | reverse complement strand
GCCGTGCTGATGAAGCGCGGCACGACCTGCATGTAGGTGCCCGACACGTTCCAGCGGAATTGGATGGAGGCGAGTCCGTACTGCGATTCGGGCAGGCTCTGGGCGCAGGCGCCGGCCTGCAGCGCGAGCCCGATGGCGCCCGTGTGGACGTCGGGATACACGCTCGTCTTATAGAGGCCGCCGGGACCGCCCACGGCGAACACGACGTTCTCCGCGGCATAGGCTTCCAGGCCCGCCTTGTCGTCCAGGGCCAGGGCCCCGACCGCGCGCTTCGCCGCGCCGGCCCCGACCGTCAGCAGCGAGGTGACGACGCGGTTCTCGCGGACCGGGATGCCGAGCCGCGTGACTTCGCGGATCAGGGCGCGGCACATCTCCCGCGAGGTGTAGGGGCCGACGGAGGTGGCGCGCTGGCGCGGGTCATGGTCGGTCTTGTAGCCGACGAACTGCCCGTAGGCGTCGCGCGGGAAGGGGACGCCCAGGTTGACGAGATTCATGAACGCGCGCGGCGACACGCTGGCCTCGACCAGGGCGAGATCGCCGTGCATGCTGCCGCCCGCGAAGTAACTCTCCGCCATGGGGCGGGGCGCGTCCTGATCGGCGCCGCACAGGGCCAGCTTGTAATAGGTCTGCTTGTCGCTGCCGGTGTTGATCGAGGTGCCCTTCTGCAGCCCCTCGGTGAGGATCAGGACATCCTCGATACCGTTTTTGCGGAGCTGGATGGCGGCGTTGAGGCCGGCGGCCCCGCTGCCGATGACCAGGGTGTGAACCTTCGTGACGGGTATAGGCTGTGGCAGCCCCTCGACGTTCAGTGTTTCGGTTTGCATGTTTGATTTCTCCCACGGTAGGGCCGGGTTTATCCCGGCCAAATGGCCGGCGTAAAGCCGGCCCTACTTACAGGCGCTGCACCGTGAACCCGCCGTCCACCATGATCACCTGCCCGGTGGAATAGGCGAGGTCGCCGCGCACCATCGAGGCGGCCACGCGGCCGATGTCCTCCGGCAGACCCCAGCGGGCCTGCAGCAGGATGCCCTCGCCGATCAACGTGTCGTACTTGGCCTGCACGGTGGAGGTCATGTCCGTCTTGATGATGCCGGGCTGGATCTCGTAGGCGGGGATATCGAACTCGCCGAGGCGCGCGGCCCACAGTTTCGTCGCCATGCTGATGCCGGCCTTTGAGATGCAATACTCGCCGCGGCTGGGCGACGCCACCTGGGCCGACATCGAGGAGATGTTAATGATGCAGCCCCAGAAGGACGGGTCGGCCTTCTTCTGGTCGACCATCCAGTTGGCGGCGGCCTGGGTCAGGAAATACGGTCCCTGCAGATTGATCTTGATCAGGCGTTCGAAACTCTCCTCCGTGGCCTCCAGAATATCGGCGCGCACCTTGGGGGCCACGCCGGCGTTGTTGACCAGCACGTTGAGGCGGCCGAAGCGGGCCCTGATGGCCTCCAGCATCTGCTGGCGAGCCGGGGCGCTGGTGACGTCCGCTTTGCAGTAAAGCACCTCGGCTCCCAGCTCGCGCAGGTCCTGCAGGGCTTGGGCAACCACGGTTTCTTCGTGGAGGTCGCAGATGGCGATGTCACAACCGTCCTTGGCCAGGCATTGTGCAATACCGAGACCGATGCCTCGGCCGGCGCCGGTGATGAGGGCGACTTTGCGGGGGGCGGGAGGGTTTCGGGTTTCGGGTTTTGGGTTCTGGGTTTCAGGTTGTGAATTCATGGTTATGCCTTCCCGTCTCTTTGTTTGTACTTGGGTCCGCGTACTGGACTGCTTTCGATATATCGCATGAAACCGCCAATCAGGTTGCAGGTTTGGGTGGCCAGATCCAGGATGCGCTGGAAGTCATCCTGTGTCACAAGCTGGTTATCTAAAGCGACATACAGGAGCGATTTCGTCTCTCCTGCTGAACCTTTTGCCACGGAGAGAAACTGAATCAACTCCCGGTTTCCGCCGCGTTCGAATCCCTCGGCAATGTTCGACATGCTCGAGACGGCTGCGCGCTGGATTTGGTCCTTGAGTCCGAAGTTACGACCTAAAGCACCGTTTTCGCTGATGCGGTACACCTCGCGCGTCAATTCGCGGGCCTTCTTCCATGCCTCGATGTCCTCGAATCGCGTGATCGACGCCATGACCGTGGTCCTTTCGTGTAACTCGAAACCCAAAACCCGAAACCCAAAACCCGAAACCCAGAACCCAAAACCCGAAACCCCAAACCCGAAACCTGCTACGCCTTCAATTCGGGGAGGGTCACCCAGGCGCGTTTCTGCCACGATTCAATGCCTTTTTCGGCGAGTTGAACACCCTTGGCGCCTTCGAGCAGGCCCCAGCGGAACGGCTCGTCCTTGACCACGTGCCGCAGGAACAGCTCCCACTGCACCTTGAAGGCGTTGTCGAACGTCTGCTGGTTCGGCGCTTCCTGCCAGGTCCGGAAGAAGTCGATCGGGTTGTCAACATCCGGGTTCCAGACCGGCCGCGGCGTAGCGCCGTACGGCTGGATCCAACACTGACGCAGGCCCGCCACGGCGCTGCCCTTGGTGCCGTCGACCTGGATCGTGAGCAGGTCGTCGCGCCGCACGCGCACGGACCAGGACGAGTTGAATTGGGCGATGATGCCGCCGGCGAGTTGGAACGTGGCGTAGGCGGAGTCGTCGGCCGTGCAGGGGTACGGTTGGCCGGCTTCGTCCCACCGCTGGCCGATATGGGTGGCCCCCAGGCACGAGACGGCCTCGACCGCGCCGAAACAGTTGTCGAGCACATAGCGCCAGTGGCAGAGCATGTCGAGAATCATGCCGCCGCCGTCCTCCTTGCGATAATTCCAGGACGGGCGCTGGCCGGGGACCGAGTCGCCCTCGAACACCCAGTAACCGAATTCGCCGCGCACGGACAGGATCTGGCCGAAGAAGCCCTGCCGGCGCAGGTTCTGGAGTTTCATCAACCCCGGCAGCCACAGTTTATCCTGCACGACCCCGTGTTTGATGCCGGCTTTCTGCGCGAGACTGTAGAGCTCGTGGGCTTCCGCCGTGTTGGTGGCCGTGGGCTTCTCGCAATAGACGTGTTTCTTCGCGGCGATGGCCCGCTTGACGTCCGCCACGCGACGGTCGGTGGTTTGTGAGTCGAAGTAGATCGTATTGGCGGGGTCGGCCAGGGCCTGATCCAGGGACGTTGTCCATTTAACTCCGCCGGCCAGGGTGGACAGCTTTTCGAGTTTGGCGGCGCTGCGGCCGACCAGCACGGGCTCGGGCATGATGATCTCGTCATCGCTTAGTTTGACGCCGCCCTGCTTCCGGATGGCGACGATCGAGCGCATCAGGTGCTGGTTCGTGCCCATGCGCCCGGTGACGCCGTTCATGATGATGCCGATGGTGTGGGTCTTTGGGGTGCTCATAGCGGGTGCCTTTCTGGTGGTTTGGAGGGTGTTCAGTGTTCGGTGTTCGGGGGTGTTGTCACGGCAGGCGAACGAACGTCCAACGCCCAACAATCAACTTCCAACGTCCAAGGATTGCGGAACACTCCCCACCTGGGAGTTGGGCGTTGGCCGTTGGTTGTTGGGCGTTCATGCTTGCCTGGGCTTCTCCGTGCATTGCGGGTGGGCTCCTTCGGGCAGGGGCGGGGCCTCGATGCCGGCGCGCGGCAGGGTGCCGGCGAGTTCCTGTTTCCAGTGCGCGACATCGCCGGCAGGTCCGTAGCAGTAGATCATCTTCAACGGAGTTGGGCCGATGTTCGTCAACTGATGGAACACCCCCGCCGGAATGTAGGCGGCCTGGCCAGCGGTCAGGGTTTCGCGTTCGGCGCCGAGGCACATCTCGCCGGTCCCCGCGACGATGAAGTAGACCTCCTCCTGGTCCTGGTTATGCCAGGGCACCTGGCCGCCGTCGGGTTCGAGACTGACGAGCCCGATGGAAAAATGGGTGGCCTGGATGGGCGAGGCTCCGCCCACGAGATTCTGCGTCCGCCGTCGCGCCGGATAGGTGCGCCCGGTAATTTTGGCAAGGTCGGCAATGATCATGATGGTGCTCCTGGGTTGGTCATTGTGTGTGCCTCTACAACTTCTCGGGACCAGGGTTCAGGGTGTCAGGGTTCAGGTGTTGAAGTGCATCCTGTTTTCTTTTCCTGAACCCTGAACCCCGAACCCTGCCTTCCCCTATTTCCTCTTCTTCACATTCCAGAATGACGAGTACGGTTTTTCATCCGCCAGCCGCTGCACCAGCAGGGCCGCTTCGCGGGCGTGGTAGTCGCCCCACATGCTGGATTCGCCGCACGGCACCTTGCGCCCGGCCTGGATGTGGTCCCACCCGTTGGGGCGGTGGTAGACCGAGTGCAGGATCAGGCCCTGATGGTTGGGCGCCGTGCTGAGATACGGCTCGTCGAGCAACGAGCGGAGCACTGTCAAGCCCGCCTGGGTGTAGGAGGTGGCGGCCGCCGCCTCGCGGGGACGCAGGTAATGGCCGAGGCGCAGCAGGCCCTGGCAGGCGATGGCCGCGGCGGAACTATCGACCGGCTCATGGTCGTTGAACGGGTCGGAGGGCCGGCTCAGGTAGTCGCCCAGGCGTGCCAGCCCCGGCGCGCCGGTATCCCAGTACGGAATCCCATCCGTGGGGGTCTGTTCGATGTAGTAGTCGGCGGTGGCGCGGGCGGCCTTGAGGAACTCCGCCTCGATGGCCGCGCGGCCGCCGAGCGGTTCCCACTCGGCGTCGGCGACGCCCTCCATGAATTCCAGCAGCTCGGCGAAACCACACAGCACCCAGGCGAGGCCGCGGGTCCAGGTTGAGAAGGGCGAATAGCCCTGCTGCGAATTGGGACAGCGGAAGCAGCCGTCGTTCAGGTTGAAGAGGCTCTCGTGGGCCACCCGGCCACGGACGTCGTAGGCATCGCGGCCCTCGCCGTAATAGACGGCGTGGCGGGCCGTGCAGCGGGCATGCTGGACCAGTCGTTCCAGCAGGTTGATGCGGGTGTCGCGTTCACCCATCATCACGTGCCCGAGGGTGTGGCTGACGGCCAGGGCGCGCAACGACCGGATGGTGTCGGCGAAGAGCGAATGCGGCCCGTTGAACGAATAGACATAACCGCCGTCCGGCAGGGGGGTCCAGCGCCGGGCTTGCACGGCGCCGCTGACTTTCAGCGCGAGTTCGTAGTAGCGGCGTTCCCAGGGCTGGTCGGGGAAGCGGCCCTCGTTGAGCAGGCGCAGCAGCGTGCCGTAGGTGCTGATGTTGTTGAACCCGTGGTCGTGCACGCCGAAGTGCGTCAGGTGCGGCGTCATGCGCTCGAGAGTGCGCTGGCGGCCCAGTTCGAAGAAGTTGAGATCGTCCGTGGCGTCGTATTGGAGCAGCATCGCCCCGTACTGGAATCCCTGCGTCCACTCCGTCCAGCCGCGGGCGGTGTAGCGGCCTCCGACTGTGAAGACCGGCGAGCCCTGGGCCTCATCGTGCCGGGCTTCGATCAGCCGGATCTTCCCGGCGGACAATTCCCAGAAACGGTCGAGCGTGGCGGACAGGCCGGCGGGGGTGAGCGTTGCGTCTGTGTTCATGATCTCTCTTCGCGGGGGACGGGGGTCCAGTGTTCAGGTTTCAGTTTTGTCTTTGTCACCTCTCTGAGACATTTTGACCAACCCTTAGTCGGCTACACTTACTCGTCACTCTTAGTCGAATAAGTGTAAGCGACTAAGGGTGAACGACTAAGACGGGCCGACTGAGCGTGGGTGAGTAGTCTCATTCCTGTTCCACCTGGCCACTCGACGCCAACGGAAAAACTGAACACTGAACACTGCATACCTCACTCATCCTCAAAACCGTTTGTCCTTCTTCACGTGGACAATCAGGATGCGGCAATCCTCGATCACCTCGTAGGCATGCTCCAGGACGGCGTCGAACTGCACGCAGTCGCCGGCGGCCAGCACATGGGTTTCGTCGGGCAGGGTGATGCGAATGGTTCCCTCGAGTGCCCAGCACGTTTCGTAATCGTCGCCGTGGATCTCCGGTTTGGCGGCCCGCCCGCCCGCCCGGCCCTCGCCGAGCAGCGCGCGCAGGTTGCCGTAGCGGATCTCGCGAAACCGGATGCCCCCGGTCGTGTGCACGCTCTCTCGGACCCGGTGCGCCGTGTGCGACTCCGCGAGGGCGATCAGGTCGGTGGCGCTCAACCCGAAAGCGCGTCCCAGCGAGAAGAGGGTGGACAAGTCAGCAGTGGTTTGGTTTCGTTCCAGTTTGGAAATGACGGCGGGCGAGACCCCGGAGCGTTCCGAGAGCGCGGCGATGGTCAACCCGTCGCGCTTGCGCAACGTGCGCAGCACCGAGAAATCGTACATCGCGACGACGGCTTGCCGATCACGGTTATGGGTGGCTGTCTTCATTCGTGAACGATAAATATGAACAGAGTATATATCGTAAGAGAAACACGTCAAGGAGCGACATCATGGAACGCATTCGGCAGAAACGGTTGATGGCGGTGGTGGTGATTGACGATGCCGCGCTGGCGGTCCCGCTTGCGGAAACCCTGCTGGCGGCGGGTCTGGATGTCATGGAAGTCACATTCCGTTCGCCCGCGGCGCCGGACGCGGTGAAGGCGATCAGCACGGGCTGTCCGCGGATGCTGATCGGGGCGGGGACGCTCCTGACGCCTGAGCAGGTGGATTGCGCGGTTGAGGCGGGCGCGAAGTTCGGCGTGTCGCCCGGCTTGAACGAAAGGGTTGTGCAACGCGCCCATGCCCACAAGATCCCCATGTTCCCCGGTGTCATGACGCCGAGCGAGATCGAAAAGGCCATCGAATTGGGCTGCCGGGATCTCAAGTTCTTCCCGGCCGAATCGGCGGGCGGCGTCAAGACGCTGCAGGCGTTCTGGAGCCCCTATGCGCACACCGGCATCTCGTTCATCCCGCTCGGCGGCGTGAATGCGAAGAACATGGCCGAGTACCTGGCCCTTCCGGCGGTCAGCGCCATCGGCGGCTCGTGGATTGCGGACAAGAAACTGATCGCGGCCCGGGATTGGACGAAGATCGGGGCGCTGACGCGCGAAGCGCTGGCGATTGCGGCCGGCGTGAAGAAGGGTTAGCAGGGGGGTGTAGGTGGCAGGTGGAAGGTGGGAGGGCGGGAATCGTTAATGGTTAATCGTTAACCGGCGACCGCAGGAACTACGATCCGAAACCTGAACACTGAAACCTGCCGTTTGAAGTGATGCATGGTTCGTACAAGGAAGGGACGACAATGATTCTGACTTTTGGCGAGATTATGTTGCGAATCAATCCCCGGGGCCGGCTGCGGCTGCGACAGTCGATTCCGGGCGCCGTGAACATCACGCTGGGCGGCGGCGAGGCCAATGTGGCCGCGTCGGTGGCCATGCTGGGCATGCCGGCGCGTTACCTGACGGCGCTGCCGGCGAACGCGATCGGCGATTCGGTGGTCAGCGCCCTGCGTGCGACGGGCATGGACACCGGGGCCATCGTCCGCACGAAGAAGGGCCGCGTCGGCATCTATTTCGTCGAGGCCGGCGCCAACCAGCGCAGTTCGGTGGTGGTGTATGACCGCGATGGTTCGAGCATTTCGCTGACGCCGCCGGAAGACTACAAGTTCGACCAGGCCCTGGCGGGCGTCACGTGGGTCCACGTGACGGGCATCACGCCGGCCATCAGCGAGGTCGCCTACCGCGCCACGCTGTCGCTGGTCACGCTGGCCAGGGCCAGGGGCATCACGGTGTCGTGCGACCTGAACTTCCGCAAGAAGCTCTGGGGCTGGCGGCCGGGCACGGACGCGGCGGCCCTGGCGAAGGAATGCATGTCGGCGATCATGCCGTTCGTCACGGTCGCCATTGCCAACGAGGAGGACGCCAAGGACGTGTTCGGCATTGAAGCGGCCGGGACGTCCGTCGAGTCCGGCCAGATCAATGCGCAGGCGTACCAGTCCGTCGCTGAGGAACTGGCGCGGCGGTTCCCCTCGCTCACGCACGTGGCGATCACGTTGCGCGAGAGTTACAGCGCCGATCACAACAACTGGGGCGGCATGCTCTACGACGTCGCTGACCGGCAGGCGGTCCTGGCGCCGCTCGATGCGCAGGGGCAGTACAAACCCTACGAGATACGCGACATCGTCGACCGGGTGGGCGGCGGCGATTCGTTCGGCGCGGGCCTGATCTTTGCGTTCAACACGCCGAAATACCGCGACCCCCAGACGGCGTTGCGATTTGCCGTGGCGGCCAGTTGCCTGAAACACTCGATCGAGGGCGATTTCAATGTCGTCAGCGAGGACGAGGTGGCGGCGCTGATGGCCGGCTCGGGATCGGGCCGCGTCAGGCGGTAAGGAAGGCTGAAGACTGAAAGCTGAAGGCTGAAGGTAAGATGGAGAGAGGCAACTCCCTTCAGCCTTCAGCCTAATAGGCTTCAGCCTGCAGCATCCCCCGGGGGGCTGCCGTGACGCGCCTTCCGCATGACCTGGCGCGCGACGCGCAACGTCCGACGGCACGACCGAAACGGCTTGCGCCTTCATGACCTGTACGCGATACTGTCCATATGAAAGCCATCACCTATACTGCAGCCAGGGAGAGCCTTGCCGATACCATGCAGCGCGTCTGCGAAGATCACGCCCCCGTAGTCATTACCCGACGCCGGGACCAGGCCGTGGTCATGATGGCGCTTGACGACTATGAAGCGCTTGAGGAAACGGCCTACTTGCTTCGCAGTCCCAGGAATGCGAGGCGACTTCGCGAGGCCGTTGACCAACTTCAGCAGGGCAAGGGAATGGAACGAAAGCTTCCGGTGATCTGATGAAGATCGTGTTCGCAGATCGCGGCTGGGAGGACTTCACCTATTGGGTCGAAAACGATCGCAAGATCGCGGCACGGATCGTCCGTTTGATCAAGGACATTGAGCGCGAACCGTTTGATGGACTGGGCAAACCAGAGCCCTTGCGGCACGACCTGACCGGTTTCTGGTCCAGACGTATCACGGATGAGCACCGCCTGGTGTACTCGGTTGACCGGGATCGGGTGCTCATCGCTCAGGCGCGATACCATTACTAGCCGAACCAGAACATGCACCCCGCGGGGTGCCCTTGCGTGCCGCCCACATGACCTGGCGCGCGACGCCCATCATGATTCGGACGTCATCCTGCGACAGGGGGTTGCGTCCGAAAATGCGGCGCAGGCCGAGCATCATGTGGTCGGCCTTATGCTCCTCCATGAAGCCGATGGCGATGAGCATTTCGCGCCACATCTTGAACAGGTGCTCCCGCGTGGCCGTCTCGCATTCGGGGCTCATTTCCTCGGGCGGGACGAAGGCGCCGCTGGCCACAAACAATTCATAGGCGCAGAGCATGACCGCCTGCGCCAGGTTCAGGGACGGGTAGTCGACCGAGGAGGGGATCTGGATCAGGTTGGTGCAGACGGCGATTTCCTCGTTCATGAGCCCCGAGTTCTCGCGCCCGAAGACGAGGGCCACGGGGCCGGCGCTGGCCGCCTCCAGGATGCGGGGCGCCCACTCGCGCGGCGTGCGGGCGTGGGCCCGGTAGAGGCCGGCCCGGACGGTGGTGCCCACCACGAGCCCGCAATCGGCCACGGCCTCTTCCAGCGTGGCCACCACGCGGCGGTTCTCGAGGATGTCCTTGGCCGCCACGGCCATCATGCGCGCCTCGTCCATGTTCAACTCGGCCGGCGCCACCAGCGTCAGGCTGGACAACCCCATGTTGGCCATCGCCCGGCAGATGGAGCCCACGTTGCCGCCGTACAGCGGGTTGACGAGCACGATCCGCACGTTGGCCAGCGGGGAGGAGGCTGGGGAGGTGGGAGGTGGGAGGTGGGAGGTGGTCATGAGAAATGGTTAATGGTTGATGGTTGAGGCATGCAGGGGGATGGCTCAGGGTTCAGGGTATCAGGGTTCGGGATGCGCGGAACTTCGGCGGAACACACGGTCCGCCCTGAACCCTGAACTCTGAACCCTGCGCCCCGGCGTCTTCGTTCCGGATGGCCGCCATCAAGAATTGGAACGTTGACTTGCATGTCTGAAATGATACTCATATCTTTTTCAGGACAAGATTGCAACGAATGAGGGACTGGAGAGGCTTATGGACGAACTCCTCCGACTGCTGCGCGCCAACGCGCTGGAATCGCCGAAGAACCTGGCGCGCATGTTGAATTCGACCGAGGAAGCGGTCAAGGCGAAGATCGCCGAGTACGAGCGGATCGGCGTCATTCGCGGCTACCAGGCGATTGTGAACACCGACCAGCTTGACGTGGACCTGGTTCGCGCGGTGATCGAGATCAAGGTCACGCCCGAGCGTGAAGGGGGCTTCAACCGCATCGCGGAGCGCGTCAGCAAGTTCACCGAGGTGGAGTCGGTCTACCTGATGTCGGGCACCTACGACCTGCTGGCCGTGGTGGCCGGCCACGATTTGAAGGAAGTGGCTTTCTTCGTGAGCGAGAAACTGGCGACGATCCAGGGGATCCTGTCGACCGCCACGCACTTCATGCTCAAGACCTACAAGAACAACGGTATCCTGATGGAAGCGGAGCAGCCCGATGAGCGCCTCAAAGTTTCACCCTGAGCCCGGAGACGGCGGTTGCCGCTCCCGGGTTGCTTCGTACCTGCGCGACATCCCGCGGTCCGGCATCCGGGATTTCTTCGACATTGTCAGCTCCCGCAAGGACGTCATCAGCCTGGGGATCGGGGAGCCGGATTTTGTGACCCCGTGGCATATCCGCGAGGCGGCCATGACGGCGCTCGACCGGGGGGCGACGACGTACACGTCCAATCGCGGTTTGATCGAGACGCGCCGCGCCGTCGCGGGGTACCTGCGGCGGGCATTCGACGTGGCCTACGATCCGGAGACGGAGATCCTCATCACGGTGGGGGTGAGCGAGGCGCTGGACATCGCCTTGCGCGCGATCGTGGAACCCGGCGACGAGGTCCTCTATCACGAGCCCTGCTTTGTCTCGTACAACCCTGAGATCCGGTTTGCGCACGGGGTGCCCGTGACGGTGACGACGCGGCGCGAGGACGGGTTCCGGCTCACGCGCGACATGCTCGAGGCGAAGGTCACGCCCCGCTGCAAGGCGCTGATCTTGAATTTCCCGACCAACCCGACCGGTGCCACGCTGACCCGCCAGGACGTGGAAGGCATCGCGGCTTTTGCCGTGGAGCACGACCTGCTGGTGATCACGGACGAGATCTATTCCGAACTGACCTATGAGGGGCCCCGCGTCAGCATCGCGTCGGTGCCCGGCATGAAGGAGCGGACGATCTTCTTGCACGGGTTTTCGAAGGGGTGGGCCATGACCGGGTTCCGGCTGGGCTACGCCTGCGCGCCGGTCGAGCTGAGCGAAGCCATGATGAAGATCCACCAGTACATCATGATGTGCGCCCCGATCCTGAGCCAGAAGGCGGCCATTGAGGCCCTGACGAGCGACGCGGACACGGAGGAGATGCGCCGTTCGTACGAGCACCGGCGCAATTTCATCTGCGCGGGCCTCAACGAAGCCGGCCTTCCCTGCCACGTGCCGAAGGGCGCCTTTTACGTGTTTCCCTACGTGGGCGATTACGGGCTGACGTCGAAGGAGTTCGCCTTGCGGCTCCTGGACGAGGAGAATGTGGCCTGTGTGCCCGGCAGCGCGTTCGGCGCCTGCGGCGAAGGCTTCTTGCGGTGCTGCTACGCTACCGACATCGAGGAGATCAAGGAGGCCATGGTGCGCATGGCCCGGTTTGCGAAAAAATTGCGGGGCCGGTAGGCGGGAACGGCATGAGCCCGATGACCCAGGCGCGCCGTGTCAAGCCCGAGTGGGTTGTGGTGCGGGCTTTTGTGGCGGCCATCCTCGTCGGGGCCTGCGCGCTGTGCCTGCCGGTGTGCAACCGTTCGGGCGCCTGGACCCCGCCGCTCACCGCGCTATTCACCGCCACCAGCGCGACGTGTGTCACGGGGCTGAGCGTCGTCGACATCGGCTCGCATTTCTCATGGGCCGGCCAGTGGGTGATCCTTGCGATGATCCAGATGGGCGGCCTGGGGATCATGACGTTCGGCACGTTCCTGCTGATCGCGGTGGGCCGCCGGCTGGGGTTGCAGGAGGAGTTCGTCCTGATCAACTCCATGGGGTTCGACCGGATTCGCGGCCTGCCCTCCCTGCTCAAGCGGGCCTTCTTCTTCACGGCGTTGTTCGAGCTGGCCGGCACGGCGATCATCGCCACACGACTGCACGGCTGGCATGGCCTGTCGTTTCCTGCCGCCTTGTATGCCGCCTTCTTTCACTCGGTCAGCGCCTTCTGCAACGCGGGGTTCTCGTTGTACCCGGAGAACCTGATCCCGCTTCGGGAGGACTCGGTCATCCTGATGACCCTGGCCGCGCTGGTGGTGCTGGGCGGCATCGGCTTCCTGGTGTTGCACGATCTCAGCTCGATCCGGTTCTGGCGGCGGGACCTGATCCTGCGCGGCCGGCTGGCATTGCACACGCGGATCGTGCTGAAGACCACGGCGATCCTGCTCGTCGTGGGCTGGGGATTGTTTGCGTGGTTCGAATGGGGGCGGACGCTCGCGCCGCTGGGGCGACCGGACAAGGTGCTGGTGGCGCTCTTTCAGTCGGTCACGCCGCGGACCGCCGGTTTCAACGCCGTGGATATGGCCCTCGTGCATCCCGCCACCCTGTGGCTGACCCTGATCCTGATGTTCATCGGCGGCTCGCCCTGTTCGACTGCGGGCGGCATCAAGACGACCACCATCGCGGTGCTCTTTCGCGTGGCGCTGGCGATGGTCACCGGGCGGCGTGAGATCGAGAGCCACGGGCGCACGATTCCCGCCAAGGCGGTGCGCGAGGGGCTGGCCGTCTTCATGCTGTCCGCCGCTTTTGTGACCGTGGCTTTTGTCACGCTCCTGCTCATCGAGAACCCCCCGGTCCTGAGCGCGAGCGCGAGCGCGGCCGATGAATTGCTGTTTGAGGCCGTCTCGGCGTTTGGTACCGTGGGTTTGTCGACCGGCATTACGCCGTTCCTCAGCGCGGCGGGGCAGGGAGTCATCATCCTGTTGATGTTCGTCGGCCGGGTCGGGCCGTTGACGCTGGCGTTGACCCTGGGCCGCAAGGGCGTACGGCAGGCCGTCCGCTTTCCCGAGGAAGAAGTGATTGTAGGATAACACACCATGAGAAGCATCGGGGTCATCGGAGGCGGTCGGTTCGGGTCCACGCTGGCGGTTTCGCTGGCTCAGCAGGGCATTGAAGTCCTGTTCATGGACAAGGATCGCAACGTGGTCCAGCGCATGAGCGACATCGTGACCAAGGCCGTGCAGGGCGATGCCGCCGACTTGGAGGCGCTGTCAGAGGCCGGCTTCGGGGGTTGCGATGTGGTCGTGGTGGCCATGGGCTCGAATCTCGAAGCCTGCATCCTGGCAACCATGGCTCTGAAGGAACTGAAGGTGGCGCGGGTGATCGCCAAGGCCTCGAGCGAAAATGCCGGGAAAGTGCTCGCTCGCGTCGGGGCGGACCAGGTCACCTATCCCGAGCGCGATCGTGCCCAGCGCCTGGCGCGGACGTTGACCGCCCGTACGATTCTCGACTACATCCAGGTGTCGCCCGGCACCGGGATTGTCGAGGTCCAGGCGCCGGAGAAGTTCGTCGGGAAGCCCCTGGCGGAAACGCGCATCCGCAGCCTGTACGGGTTGACCGTGCTGGAGATCCGCCGGGGCCAGGGGAATCAGAGCCTGCGCATCACCGGGCCCAGCGGCGATGACGTGGTGACCGAGGGCGACACCCTGGTGTTGTTCGGGTCCGAAGAGAACCTCCGCCGGTTCGAGAAGGAAATCCGCTGACAGGCGACCGCCTGTGCTTACGCGATCGTCTTCTTTGTCAGCTTGCAGAGCGTCTTCCAGAGTTTCTCCGGTTCCTCTTCCGCCATCAGCGTCTTGCGCGCCTCGGCATCGCTGAACGTTTCGGCCAGGCCGGCCA
>CAZTAJ010000111.1:0-14240 GCA_964611575.1 uncultured Verrucomicrobiota bacterium | reverse complement strand
CGGTGCTGTTCACGCCGACGGCCAGCATGTCGGGCAACAACAGCCGGCAGTCGCCATCGCTGTCGTGCCAGGTCAGGTGAATGCCGTGCTCATGGGCGAAGGCCATGGTTTTGGCGTAGCGCGGCAGGATGAAGCGGCGGAACATCTCGGGCGAGAGCAGCGGCCCGGTCTTGAAGGCAAAGTCCTCGCCGAAACCGATGCAATCCACCTTCACGAGCTTGACCGCGCGGTGCAACCCCTCCATGACCACCGTGAAATACCGTTCGCAAAGCTCGTCCACCAGCTCCGGGCAATCGTAGAGCAGGTAGCTGGCGCCGTCCACTCCGGCGATGGAGCGCAACGTCCAGTAGTAGCAGCCGCCGTCGATCATCAGGATGTCGCCTCGCGCCTGAGCGACCAGCGCCTTGTCGGCCCAGTCGGGGGCGAAGCGTGCGTCGAGGTCGGCGACGTCGAAATGCTCGTCGAGGTAGCGCCGAAGGTCGCCGGCTTCCTTGACGGGGAACTCAACCCACTCCGGGATCGTGGCGTGGGACTTGAAGTCGTGGACGGTGCGGCCGTAGCCGTCGATGTAGAAGATGTTGTCGCCGTCCTCGCGAACCGTCCGCCGCTCGAAGGTCGGGAAAGGGCCGGCGGCCGGGGTGATGTTTTGCATGCGATAGCCGTAGTCACCGACGCCGAGGTGTTCGTGGACATCCTTAACGTCGGCCGGCAGCCCTTCGCCCCGCCAACGGGCCAGGGTCTCCTGCCAGGGGCCCGCCAGATACAAGGGGCGGCGGTCGACCGGTTCGTAGTTCAGCGTGCGGAGGAAGCGTTCGCGGTCAGCAGTTCGCATTTTGACCTTCTTTCCGTTTACGCGGCTCGCCGAGACGGCTCGCCCTACCTGTTTTTGGGCGAATTTCCGAGGTAGGGCGAACCGTCCCGGTGAGCCGTGATCGTTCCACGGCGCCATAATGCGAACTGCTGGTTCGCGGTGGGTCATGGTTGATTTCCTTCTTACGTGAGTTCATAACGATGCTCCCAGGCGATGGTCTCGCCGGGGGCGGCATAGATCTCGACAAAGGGCTCCGGGCAGACGGCGCCCGGGACGGCGAAGAAGTGGTAGCGGACAATCGCGCGGTCGCCGGCGACCTTCACCGTCAGGCCCGTCCGGCGATTGCGAACGGTGACCTGGTTGTCGGCAACGCCGCCGTCGAAGCCTGTCAGCATGGCGAAGACCGCCTTCCGAAGCGGCCGCCGGAAGCCGAGACGGTTGCCCTGCATGACCGCGGCGCTGTCCTCGCCAAAGGCCGGGCCGGGGCTGAAGGGGAAGACGACTTCGTAGTCGGGGCCGACGGGCTGCCGGTCCAGGACTAGGAAGTTGTGGGAATAGTGGGTCTGGCGGATCGGTTTGTCGCCGGTGTTCGTCAGCCGGTGCCGGGTGACAAAGGTGGATGCATTTGGAATCAGCTCGATGGCGTGGGTGTAATCATAGCCGAAGCCGTCGAAGTCGAGCCGCTGGCGCATCTCGATGCGTCGGCTGTCGGCCTCGACCTCCCAAGCTGGTGCCTCGACCAGTTCGTAGGTGCCGTGGAACTGATACGGCTGGTCGTCGGGGCGGCGCAGCACGCCAACACCGATCTTGACGAAGCAATCGCCGGGCACCGCCTCCTTAAAGCCCAGCGGCGGGGGCATGTCGGCAGTGCCCATACCGAACTCGCTGGCGGTGCCGCTGACATTGTCGTGCGCCTCCGGCGGCAGCGGCCCGGGCTGCCACGGACCGAAGAGGTGGTGACCGCGCCAGTTGATCTCGGAGATGATTCCGGCCCACGAGAAACGCGTGCCGCAATAAGTGCCAGCGGCACCGGGGCGGGCCACGGATATCTCCATTCCCTCATCGGAGAGCGTGTGGTTCATGCTTTCATCCAATCGTTCTCCGCTCTCAGCCTGCCCGCCGTAGCCTTCGGCGTAGGCTGGGTCGCCCGTTCTCGTCAACCGATTTCCCATAAAAGTTACCCATTCATTTTCGCCCACCCCAGTGGGCGGGCAGCTTGCCTACCTTTCGAGTGTCACGGTGGCCTTGCCGCCGGCGACACCGATACTTTCGATCTTCAGTTCCTGAGCCTTGGCGTCGTCGAAAACCGGCTCGATCTCCAGCAGATGCGGCGTAGCGGGGTCCAGCCCGCGGTTGTTCTTCAGCAAAACAGTCCAGGGTTGCCAGCGGGGCCTCATCCGCTTGAAGCAGCGAGTCGCCATAGACAAAAAGCATGGCGTCCCGCTCGCTCCATTTATCTTCCTTAAGTGCCGGCACAAGCGCCCGATATTCTTCGACAAGTTGGGTTAAGCGCTCATCGAGGAATTCCACTAGCGTCCCACGGGGACGCGGAGTAATGGAGTACGGGAGTATTGGGGTGTTGCCAGACGATGAGTTACACATTCTATTCACCCTTACGCGGAACAAGGGATTTCCGATATCCATGGTTTGCAGATCAGCCGATTCTGCTTGGCCTGTTTGTCCCAATACTCCATCACTCCACTATTCCATGGGATGCTATTGGAGGAATTCGACAACCGCCGCATCCGTATAGATCTTTTCCAATCGATTCCGAAACATATTAGGCTTCCGTTACCTTCTGTAAGTTTATCTCATAGGCCAAAATGCCATGACCTGCGTCTTCAAGAGTCAACAGGAGTTGATCAGCTTCGGCATAATAGGTTACATCCGCCGTGGTCTTATCCCGATTCATGCGTCGCACCCCGCCGCAAACCTTGCCGGCCGGCAGCCTGATCGCAGCCGTAGTGTCGCGATTGGCGGTGGCATAAATGCGGTCGTCGATGTAACTGAGCAGAATCGTTTTGTCAATGGCTTTGGCCCTCAGGTTGCCAAGGGCATCGCGCCGTTCAAAGCGGTCACAGTCATTATCAATTTTAAGTTGCATGCCCTGTGAGCACGGCGCCTGACTATAGACAAACCAAGTGGAGGCCAGGCGGTTCTTGTCGGCTTGTGTCAAGACGCGCCCCATAATTTCGGTGGCCTCGGTGTAATAGGTTACAGGTGGCCCAAAAACCGCTGAGACAATCTGATACTCGCGCATCTTGACAATGCTTGCTGGCCAACCATCGACATCAATGGGCACATCCGGCATCAGGCGCGACACCAGTTCGGCACGATCGTACCAGGCGGCAGCATGGTCAAAGTCGAACAGATCATTGAGGCGCACCGAACTGGCATAAGGCTGCAGGTAGCTCTCGATGCCGCTGATAGTGAAGAAGGCGTCCTCTTTAATTGCCACCGCTGTCTCGTGGAGGAATTTCAGAACGTTGAGCCACAGAGAATTGCCGTGTCCCCAGGCGGCATCGTGGAGGATGATATCGGCCATCAGCGGGTGGGTGTAATTCATGTCAATCTTAAAGCCGTCCGCATCCAGCTCCTTCAGCATGAACTCGATGCGACCACGAACACAATCCCTGACGTCAGGCTGGGTGAAATCCAGAAAGGCACGATTCGCGTCATCCAGATAAATATCTCCATTGGTTCGGCGAATCAAATACTCGGGATGGTCGGCAAACAGTGCAGCGTTTTTATGGACCCAGAAAGGCGTATACCACAGGATCACCTTGAAGTTCATGGCTTTGAGTTGATCCAGAACAGCCTTAAATGCCCCAGTCGAAGCGAAATCGTTGATTGCCACCCCCCAGTCGCCTAGGTAATCAGTCCAGCCCGAATCAACAATATAGTTAACCTCCCCTTCGTAAAACTCGCGGATGTTCCGGGCCCAGCGCAGGATCAATTCCTCATTCATGGGAATCGCGGAGCCCTCTTCCAACTGCGCAGGCGACATTTTCTGCAGATAACATTGATCTCCCCAAGTACAGTACAGCGGATTATGCCACCAGCCATACTGCTTTTTATTGACGGTTAGCAGGCCTAAAGCTCCGGCTAGGGCACAATGCCGATCCAGGATGGCTTTACTATCAGGCAAGCCCGTCTGAATATAAACCCTTGGCAAACGCCCCCCATCGTGGGAGGAGCTGTAGTGGTCAAAATGCAGGGTCATCCTGCCGCGGTGCGAGCTTAGATGGGTATGGCAGACGGGCATGGGCTCCGGAATGGAAATGCCGAACCAGCCCGTTGTGTCATGCCCAAAGCTGATCACGTGGGGCGGAGGCGCAATCATCCATAAACCATCTTTGTTTACTTTTTTCTGCAGAATCATTCCCGAGTTGGTCCAGTAAAAGTCTTCCTTCGCCGAGATTTCAAAGATTCTGCAATCAGCATCAGGGATAAAACAACGCCCGTACTGAGCTGTAATCCGGGAACCCGTGAAATAGCTCACCCGCCCGCTGACCGGAAAATCAGTTTGCAGTTCGACTCGGCAGCCACCTTCACAAGCCTGAATCAGCACCTGAACCCGCGGATCCTGAGTTTTGCCGACGTAACCCACGACGCAACGATCCAATTGCTCAACTGAATACGCCTGGGCATTGATGGAAAAGGCGAGCTTCAACTCGCCCAACGGTTTGTTGTCCTGTCCCAAAATGGTCAAGCTGCTGTTAGCAAACGTCATGTTGTCAATCATTTTTACATTCATACAGGCAACCTTTCCTTATTTGGCATCATTGCCAGCGCTCAATGCCATGGCTTTCGCAACCCTCTTAAAATCTCACTGATGCTGAGCGTCGCAGCGCAGATCACCCTGTCGCTGGTGCCGTAGCAAAGGGAGAGGGTATGGCCGTCCACCACGTGGCCTTTGGTGAAAACCACGTTGCCGAAGAACCCCTTCTGCTCGTAGTCGGCGATGGGTTCCATGATGGGTTCCTCCGAGCGGGCGATGACCTTGGACGGATCATCCAGATCAAGAAGCATCGCCCCGTTGACGCTAGGCTTCACATCGGCCGGTTTCAAAATCGGGTTGCGGTTACATCTCTTTGCTAGTTCCATGTTCTCAATTCCTTGTCACCGCGTCGCCCCAGCCGTTGCCGTAGGTCTCGGCCAGGGGCTGGTGCGCCAGCAGGCGTTTCATGGTCGGCAGTTTGGCCGTGGCGATATCCCACTTGAACGGGAAGGCGACCTGCACAACCGGGATGCCGGCGGTGGCCAGCCGGCGCAAGATCGATTCGTACGACGCGAGCGTCTCGGTGTCATCCGAGTATATCCCGTCATTCGCGGTGAAATCCACGAACACGAGGTCGGGTTTATGGGCGAGCACGTCCCGCTCGAGCCGGAAGACGCCGAGTTGCGAACCGGTGCCGCCGATGGCGGCGTCGCGGAAGTGGAAATGCGCCGCCGGATAGTGCAGCTCGAAGCGGTCGCGCATCACGGCCCGGTACGAGGTTTCGGCCTGGTCGGAGGCATTGGCCCCCCACGTCAGGGAGGCCCCGAAGAAGACGACGTTCAGTCGCTGTCCCGCCTTGGCCCGGGCCTCGAACTCGGCAAAGGAACCGCGCTTGGTTTCCGCCGCCTGGCCCGTTGTCGCCACGAGGATGACTGCGGCTATTGTTGATAGAACTCTCCACGCCGCGTCGCGGAACAGATCCGATTCAATGGTCTTGTCTGTTGTCATGAAACAAACACCTTTGTTTGTGGATGATTAGAAGTAATAACTGCGAACTGGGCTACCCTTGGTGTGATCAGGCAGGACGATCATGTCGCGGCCCCATGCTTGATGATGCCGGTCACCTCGCGGTGCCAGTCGATGTCATCCCAAAGCCCGCGGAACTGCGGATGGGTGAAGTTGGACGAGCAGTTGAAAGCGAAGCCGAGTTCCGCGCCGAGGCGGGCGCCGACGAGGCCGGTTTCCTTGACGAAACTCCAGTCCAGCAAGGGGTGCTCGCGCCACATGATCGGCCCCCAGCCTTCGGTGTTCCCGTACGGGATGCCGAGCTGGCGGCCGACGGCGGCAACCCGTTCGAGCTTGCCGCGCATCCAGGTGACGAGTTCGGCCGCGGCGAAGGCGCCCAGATCCATGCGATCCCACGGGGTCGAGTTGCTGTGGGTAAAGCTGAAGAAGAAATCCCGCGCCGGCCAGGCCGACTTGAGCTTCCGAATCGTCGCGGAGGCGAAGGTGTTGTAGAAGTCGAACTGGCGAGGGTTGTAGAAGTGGCTGTCGACATGGCGGCAACGCTCCTCCTCGGAAAGCCCTTTCAGGTCGTCCGGGTGAGGGGCGCTCAGGCTTTCGAGCATGAGGGTCAGCCACTCAAAGCCATGCCAGAGCGGGTAATGTCGGGTCAGCCAGCCCGTGTCCCACATGGCGGTGGCAAGGGGCTGTTGCTGTTGGCGGATGGTAGTCATTCTGGCAGGGTCCTTTCGTAAAGGGGTTCCATCGTCAGCCCGCGGCCTCCGGCCGGAAGGGGCAGGCAAACGTGTCCTGATAGTTGCCTGTTCGACTCAACGGCGTATTCCAGGCACCAAGCGTCAGGACGAGGGTCGGCGGCAGTTCGCGGCCAGCGTGGGCCAGGGCGCGCACGGGAATGGTGCGGGATTCACCGGGCAAGAGCACCAGCGCATTCTCCTCCGGCTGCCAGTCGAACTGGCGACCCTCCGACTCGTCGTCGCACCCGATCTCGACGCCGAGCACCGGCACCGGCCCGGCATTCGCCACTGTGACGGTCCAGTCCGCGCGGTGCGCGTCACGCGGCCCGTTCTCCACGCGCCACGCCAGGACACCGTCCGGCAGTTGCTCCAAGGGTGCCAGCGGATGCAGCACGGACGGGTACTCCGCGACAGCCCCGGTGCCTGCGAACTCCACGAGGTTGGCCAGCAGGCGGTGGCAGGGCAGCCAGGATCGGAAGCCGACCTCCTGGTAGTTATGCCCGCCATAGGGGCCGGTGAAGACCACCGCGCGTCCTCTGCCCCGAGCCTGCACGACCAGCGTGGGCTCATCGCCGGCGGTGGCCAGCACCTCCGCGCCAGGCCGCGCCTGCACCGCCACGCGCCCCCCGAGATCCGGCGGCGCGCCCATGTCCACGCCGCTCCACACCGGATGCCCCGGCTCCGTCGCCTTGAGCTTGCCCGGCCAGCCGTGCCCGTCCGCGTCCTCGCTGTTGCGGTAGACGTTGTCCGCGAAGGTGATGGGCAGCAGGTCCTCCAGCAGCGAGCTGCGCAGGTCATCGACATCGTAGCGGCCGCTGGTGTAGGCGGAACTGTTCAGCGGGAAGCAGAGCAGCCCCAGCCCCCGTTCCACGGCCGGCCCCAGTTGCGTGAGGAACGGCGTCCCCAGTGAGCTGAGCGGGTTGAACATCGGCCCGAGCACGACCGCGTCATACGCCGTCAGGTCCACACTTGCCGGCACGAGCGGCGCCACGGGCGAGACCCGCCGGTCGTCGAGCAGGAAGCCGGCGGCCTTGAAATACTCATGGATCACGGCGCTTTCGTAACAGCCGCCGGACAGGAAGAGGACGCGCACCGGCCGCGCCCGCCGGACCCGTGGCAGGACGCAGAACTGGTAGTCGTTGCGCAGTTCGCAATCCGTACCAGTTCGCCCTTCGAGCCGGACAAAGATGACGCCGGCCGGCGGGGTGGTGAAGGTGAACTCGCCCAGGCGCACCGAGGCGCCATCGGTCGCGCCGACAACCGCGGTTTCGCCGAGTAGGGTGCCCGCCTGGTCGAAGGCCCGCGCCGTGGCCTGGACCGAGACCGGCGGTCCGTCGGCGCTCAGCCAAAGTTCCAATCGGCAGGGGGCTTCCGGCGCCACGACGTAACTGCCGAAACGCGCCGAGAGCACCGCCGGCGCGCAGGCCCGGCGCAGGCTCCAGAAGGAGGCCTTGGGGATCAGGTCGTGGTCGAGGATGCCCCAGTTCATGTCCAGCCAGGGTTCGTTGAACTCCCAGGTGGTGAAGCCGCTGGTGGCGGGTTTCTGGCGCCGGAACTCCTCCG
Source organism: uncultured Verrucomicrobiota bacterium (assembly GCA_964611575.1). Taxonomy (GTDB): domain Bacteria; phylum Verrucomicrobiota; class Kiritimatiellia; order CAIKKV01; family CAITUY01; genus CAITUY01. Next base: position 6,388 of record CAZTAJ010000111.1, on the reverse strand, counting down.
CGATGTACTGGTAGCCCCAGGCCTGCAGCAGTTGCGTGCGGCGCACGGCCTGCCCGGGCGTGCCGGCGCGCGGCGGTCCGAAGAGGGCGCTCATGTGCACCACGGTCTGGAAGTAGCCGGCGTCTTTCATGCGGTGCAGCCAGATCGGGCCGAACAGGTCGGCCAGCGGCGCCGGCGACAGGGCCCGGCGCCAGGACTTCAGCGACGGCAGGGCCATGGTCCCGCACTCGGAATTGAAAATGGTCTTGAAACTGTTGTAGCGCGCCGCGTGGTCGAGGCCGAAAAACCAGGGGCCGTGCACCTCGGGATTGACAGGGCACGACAGGTGGAAGAACTGGTTCGGCGCCTCCTGGCGCATGACACGCGCCATGGTCTGAAACAGCGGATTGGGCGGCCGGTTGACGTTCACCTGCAACAGTTCGTTGCCGCCGTTCATGACCACCAGCGAGGGATGCGCCTGCAACTGGCGCAGGATCTGGCGGAACTCGGTCTCCTTCCTCCGGGTGAAGGTATACGAGCGGTCGGTGAAGGAGGCGAAATTGGGGAAATCGTGCTGGACCATGAGCCCGAGCAGGTCGGCGGTCTCGAAGAAGGCGTCGTCGCAGACATAGCCGCCGCCCCAGATGCGGAGCGTGTTCTGGTTGGCGCGCCGGGCCATGGTCACCAGGCGGCGAAAATAGTCGGGATCCCAGTCCGACCAGAACAGCACGGGCGGCACCACGGAGCCGCCCATGATGAAGAGTTCGCGGCCATTGATGATATGTCGGTAGCGGTAATCGCCCTCGCGCGGCCGTTCCGGCCAGTGCTCGCCCGCCTCCGCCAGGGCGTCGTAGCCCTTGTAATATTCCTGACCAAAGGGGCCGTTGTTCTCGTAAGGATGCCAGTCCAGCGCCGAGGCGACGGGACGTGCGCGGAAGGCCGCGTTGTCGCGCCGCTCAAACTCGCGGAACCCGGTGGTCAGCCGCAGTTCCTGGCCGCCGGCCCGGAGCGTGAGCTGATAGCAGTGCGGGAACCCGAGGTGGAACGGCTCCCAGCGCCGCACGCTCCACGCCGGGATGGGCAGCCGGTGCACCTCCTGGCCGGGCGTGAGCGTGCCGGTCAGTTTTAGCGGCCTGCCTTTGAAGTTCTTCGGCGCCAGCACGGCGGTCACGGCGGTTTCGCGCCAGCACGGGCCGCGCAAAACGATTGCTCCGGTGATGCGGTTCCCCCGGGGCGCGAACGCATACTCCACGCCGGCCGATTCCAGCAGGGCGCCCTCGGCAACCACCAGAACCGGCGGCATGGCGAAGCCCGCATTGCCCAGGAACGGGTTGTGGTCGCCGCCGCGGAACATGCAGGACTTGAAAGAGGCCGCCGACGACTTGATCGGCTCGGCTTCGGCGTTCGGCCCGTCATTGAACTCTTCGGGCTCATAGGGGCGCAGGCGCGCCGTGAGCTGTTGGCGCCCGTCCGCGCGCAAGGCGGCGGTGATGTCATGGTACTGCAATTGGTTGAAGCTGACCGTACGCCCGACCGTGAAGCCGTTGAGCCGGAACTCCGCCAGGTCATCGACGCCTCGGGTCCGCAGGAAGACGCGCGTGCCGCTGCCGGCGGGCGGGGCGAGTTCAAACGTCGTGGCGAAAAACCAGTCGTGACGCACCACCCAGTCGGAGGCCTTCGAGGCATCGTCGCGGCGCGGGTCGGGACAGCGGCCATGCCGGAACAGGAGCGTACGCACATCCATCGGCAATGAGCTGGTCATGGGCGCGTCCGCCGGCGCGGCGGGCGGCGTCCAGGCCGCCGCCGACTCGCCCTGGGGCGCGTGCCAGACCGTCCACCCGGTTGCCAACACCAGTCTGCTGCCGTCTTGCTCCATCGCCGGCACGGGATCCGCGCCGGTCTGGCCCTCGTTCGCGCACTTGCCTACGTCGGCTTGATTGGAATCTGCGTCTCCTACTTTCGATCTCATGAGCATGACCGCCTTGGTTTATGTGGCTGAAAATTCCCGGATCGGGTATTGGCCGAATTCCTCTACGGCGTCCCGCAGGGCTTGAATATGCGCTTCCGGCCAGGGCATGCCTTGATCCGGACCGCAGAAGAAACCGCCTTCCCGCCCGAGTTGCCAGATCCGTTGGTGGACTTCCGCGCGGATGGCCGGAATCGGTCCTGCCGCGATCAACCCCGAACGGATACCGCCCTGCAAGGCCATGCGGCCTGCCGTTCTGGCTCGCACGGCATCGAGGTTGTTTGCCGTCGCCTGCACCGGATTCAGAATGTCCACGCCGAGTTCCATGAAGACATCAAGCACGGGCTCGATGTGACCGCAACTGTGGAAGCTGACCAGCACGCCCTTGGCCTTGTAGAGGGCGAACAGCCGGCGGTACTCCGGCACGAGGAACTCCTCGATGAGCGCCGGCGAAAGCAACAACCCGCATTGTGTCCCGAGATCGTCGGACAGGCTGACCAGTTCAACGCCCAGGTCCAGATAGTGCCGGGCAATACCCAGTTGAAAGTCCATGATCCGCCGCAGGACTTCGCGCATCGCCTCCGGTTCGGAGTGGAAATTGCACATCGCATTCTCCATTCCGACCAGCATGTAGCATTTCTCCCACAAAGTATCGCGGTGTGAACCGCAAAGGAACGTCTCGTCGCGGTTCCATCCTTTGACCTGCTCATAGATCTGCCGGACGATGCGGTCGTTATCGGGGTCGGGCCATGCGTAGGCCGCGAGGTCGGCCGTCGGGTTGGCCAGCGGGTTGCCCCGTGGAAAGCCCATCACACCCTCATGTTCACGATGCCATTCCGTGCCCCAGATGTCCTGCCAGACGGACCCGACGGGCAAATGATGGCCACCCCCCTCGAATCCTTCGTGATTGCACCCGCGGTATCCTATGCCGTGAGTTGGACAACCGCTCACTACCCGCTCCGGATTGTCGAATCGCACGATGCGCAGTGCGTTTTGCTTGGCATTCATGGCCTGGCCCTCTCCGCTGCAACATGCAGGCGAACCATTTCATCCGCCAGGTCCGATATCCTGCTCACATGATAGCCCGCCAGCCCCGTGTGAATGGTGTCGTTCATGACGCTCGTCCATTTTGACGGGAGGGATTCCGCGCCCAGCATCATCCCCATGATGGATCCAACCGTCGCTCCGTTACAGTCCGTGTCGAAGCAAGGATAAACCGCCCGCGTGACCGCCTTCTCGAAGTCACCCTCGCCATAGAGCAAAGCCACCGCCACAATCTGGGCATTCGATATGGTGTGGCACCAGTCGTGCGCGTTGGTTTCGTCCCACCGCCGGTGGATATTCTGAACCGCAACGTCATAGGGTGCTTTGGATTCATGCCAAGTCAGCACATTGCGGATGGCTTCCGCCAGCCGGGACTTGTGTGGAATTTCGCTGAGGCCAATTTCGATGATCCGGCGCATGTCGGTTTCACCGATTGCCGCGGAGAGCATCGCGGCCACCCACATTTCGCCATAGATGCCATTCTTCACGTGGGAAATGGAGGCGTCACGCCACGCGAGTTCGGCGGCCAATTCGGGCCTGCCCACCGCCACGTAACCGAAGAAGTCGGCGCGAATTTGCGCGCCAATCCATTCGCGGTATGGGTTTCTGCCGCTGGCGGACTGCGGGGGTTCGATATGGTTCACGAAATTCCGGCAGGCAACGCGTTCCGCCGTGCAGGTGTGCAGGACTGGGATGTTCCCCATCCAGAAGTCGGCCATATCGACGGGCGAGAAGCCTATGCCCTTTGCCTTGATCAGCGCCATGCCGGTTACCGTGTAATTGGTATCGTCATCCTCCGGCATGTGGTCCGTTTGCCGCCAGTTGAGCAACCCGGCGAAATCAAGCTCCTGATAATCCTTCTCCTTGAGTCCCGGCAACCGCCAAAGATAATCCGTGATTTCCTTCCGTCCTGAGCGCTCAAGCAGCGCATGCAACCTGGGACTGCGGATGCCCTCGATCGGTTTTCCCAGCAAACAACCGACACACCGCCCCAGCCAGGCGCCGGCAATGCCGGAGGCCTTCGACGGGGCATCGAGCGCGCCGGGCAGCGTCCGCGGGCCGTCCGGACGCTGTGCCCGTATTCCCGCCAGGTCGGACGGCTCGCAATAGGGATAATCCCGCCTTGTCGGCAACCGGATCGTCCTGTCCAGCAGGGCGTTTACGGCCTCCTGGAAGGCGGCATCCTCCGGCATCTCAGGCGCCAGCAGGCGATCGAACTCCGCCTTCACGGTGTCCACGACGAGCCCCTCGTCCTCGATCTGCCGCAACTCGGTTCTGACAGCCTCTTTCGTCCACCACAGCCATTTGTGTTTCATGCCGTTTCCCTATTCTTCATTCCTTTTCCTGAATGATCACGCCCAGATTGTTGCCGACGGCGCGCTCCTTACCGTCGGAGGGGCGGTTCAACACTTTGGGTTCGCCATCCTTGCCGTCGGCCAGGACCATCGTGGCGGAGCCGCCGCCGTCGAAGGCAAGGGCGTCCACGGCACCGAACTCCTTGAGGACTACCGCTACCTCCTCGTAGGTCATCCCCTCGCTGAAGCCCGGCTGGCGTCCGTCGGAGACGAAGAGGATCAGGCGGTGGTCGGCGGTGTGGCCGACGGCGGCCTGTGGATAGGTGGCGTCACCCCCTTTGCCCGGCAGGACGACGCCGTCCCAGAGCAGGCGGGCATTGCCAGCCATGGCGTTGTACAATTCCACCTTCGGCGTGGTCATGTATCCGGTGGTGTCATCCTTGGCGCGGGTGACGAAGGTTACCTTGTTGGCGGCACCGATATTGAGGGCGTCCTTGATCCACGTTCCCCAGTCGGAGACGTTCACGCCGTCGGACACGGCCAGTGAAGAGAGCTCAGCCCCCCCGAGGCCCTGCTTCTCCGTCGTGCGGCCGAAGAACCCGCTGTTGATGCCGACCTGGGCCTGGCTGCGCTTCACGAACGCCCGCGTCGTCTCCAGGTCGGTCTCGCCCGGCCGGTCGCCATTGGGGCCGGTGGTCACGATACTCACGCCCGGTTGGTTCAGGTCAACGATCACGATGTGCATGTTGATCGCGCGCGGCTCGGTCGTGTGTCGGTGGATGTAGCGCACGCCGGGGAACGGCCTGGTCTCGGTATCGGCGGCGGGGAGCGCGAGACTGCCGAGCAGCGACACCATGGCTCCAAGCCTCAGGATGCTTCGGCTTTTCATCATCATGCCTGATCTCCAATCGCGTAGGCAGCCACGGTCTCCTGCCATGCCACGATGTTCGCCGGCGGAATCCCAGCCGGCCAGTGGCCGTAGTTGTCGGCGATCATGCCGCCCAATCCGGCCCCGGTCGCCTCCAACAGGTGCGCCGAGACGCGGCGGACCTCTGCGGCAGTGGCGTGCGGCAGACAGGTCTGGATGTCGGGCATGATCGAGAGCGTGAGCCGGCCGCGGCAGGCGGCCAGGATTTTGTCCAGCCCCATGCAGTTGGGTTGCTGCACCTGGAGGATGTCCAGGCCGATCGCGGCCAGGTCCGGCATGATCTCCAGGATGTGGCCGCAGGAATGCAGGAAAGTGGCGATCCCCAGCTCGCGGCAGCGCCCGAAGAGGCGCGCGTAGCGCGGCCGGAAGAACTCGCGCCAGAGCGCGGGGGAGATCAACAGGCCGTTCTGCAACCCCCAGTCGTCCTGGAAGTAGACGCAGTCGACGCCGCTGCCCGCCAGGCGTCCCAGCTCCGCCAGATGAAACTCGACGAGGCGGTCGGCCACGGCCCCCATCTCGTCGGGATACTCGTAGAGCCAGGCCATGGCGTCCTCCATCGGGCAGAGGAAGTGGATCTGCTCCCAGATTGCCGGGCCCAGGACGACCATCGTCCAGCAGTCGCGCGCGGCGTTGATCCGCTCCAGCACGCCGTCCCAGCGCTCCGGGCGGAGCGGATCCGGGAACGGATGCGCCCCGAGTCCGGCGATCGTCGTCACCGGATGCTGCCGCTCGCCGTGGCACATGCCATCATAAGGGATGTTGACCACGCCCCACTCGTCGATGAACCCGCCCTCGGGACGGGCGGTCTGCCGGTTCGGCAGGCCGATCCAACAGAAATCGCCGTAATCGGTCGGCACCCGGTCGGAGGGGAGTTGCCGGACGGCGTTGCACACACGTTCTCTTGAGTTCATGTTGAGCCTTCTTGAATAGGTCTCCTTGCTTGTCCGTTATGCCGCGGGCGTTTGGCGTGGGGTAGGCCAGCCCACCGCGTCGAGCATCTCGGCGACCATGTTGTAAGTTACAGTCTGACCCCGTCACCGTGGCCAGCCCACCGCGTCGAGCATCTCGGCGACCATGTTGTAAGTTACAGTCTGACCCCGTCACGACCCCGTCACCGTGGATACCCCATCGTTTCCAGTTGCTTGTCAAAATCCGCCGGCAGATCGGCCAGAGGCT
>CAZTAJ010000110.1:0-14309 GCA_964611575.1 uncultured Verrucomicrobiota bacterium | reverse complement strand
CCTTCAGCGCGATTCCCGCATACCACAGCAACGCCCGTTCTCCATACAAGCCGGAACGGTGGTCTGTCAGGTTGGCGCCCGGCGGAGGCGCGCTGCCGGGTTGGTTCCGTTCGACATGATCGAGAAGGTCGCGGCCCAGCCGCGCGCGCAGCTCCGGTTCCATGGACTCGTACAGCCAGTCGTAGGCCGCGAGGGCGTGGATGCGGGAGAAGGCGTACCAGTTGACCCGCCGGCGCGATTCGTCGCACTGTCGGTAATACGCGCAAGCGCTCTCCAGCAGCCGGGTCGCCAGCGCGAGCTGGTTGGAGGAACCTTCGCAGAGGTAGCCGAACGCCGCGGATGCCGCCTCCATGCCGAAGTCGCCCGGGACGCCCAGGTCCCGGTAACCAACCGCTTCCACGGCCTTCTTCCGTTCTTCGTAGAGCGGGCGCAACTCGCCCAGGGCGCGGGCGCGGACCGCCGGCAGCGTCTCGCGGTTGACGAACAGGCGCGGGCGATCGGTGACGAAATGGTCCTTGGGCCATGAATCGGGCGAAGGCGAAGCGACGCGGGCGATCCTCGGGGGACGTCTGAAAAACGCCGATGGGCCGCTGATGTCGAGCTTCTCGATGCCCAACTCGTCGGGGTTGTAGCCGTGCATGGTCAGCGCGTACCGGGGGGCCAGGGCGGAGAAGATGTACAGCGTGTAGCCCCTCCACTGAAGATCCTGGCATATTCGTTTGGGCAGTGAGGTGACCAGAAACACGTCGCGCCCTTTCAGCTTGCAGATCGTCCCCTGAATGCGGTGCAAGAGGGGATCCTCCGCCGTGTAGCGAAACGCGTCGCGCACGTCCGGAAAGCGATCGAGCGGAACGCACTCGACGTGTGGATTCCGATAGGTCAGGGGGAGATCGATCCCCGCGAGGACGACCGCCTTTCCCGGCGCAGGCAAGCTCTCCAGGCCGGCGCGCAGAGCCTCGAATTCCCGCCTGTCGAGAAGATCTTTCACAAGGATTCCGGGCGCAGGTCTGACCTGTACTCGCCTTTGGCCGCTGGTCCCTCCCTTCATCTCCAGGGACACGAACCCCGTCAGAAGCACAGCGCCGGCTACGAGAACCAGGTGCTTCCGTGGCAGGCAACGGGCCATGAACAGGTAGGCGAACGGGATGACGGGCAACAGGTACTCCGGTTCATCCGGCAACACCAGAAAGAGACCGACGAACAGGAGCATCGTCAAGAGCTCGACAAGAATCTCGGGATCCGACCGGGCTCTGACTACCGCGCTCCACAGGCGTTTGGCGTTGAGTGTGCACACCAGACTGATGGCCAGAGTGGCTGGCGGCCCCCACAAGCTCATGGCGTTGTGTCCCGCCAGAAGGGTCTTGAACAGCAGCGGCTGGCGGACCGCGTTGACGACCGTGCCCGCGGTCATCAGGTGAAGCAGCAGCGGCCCATTCAGGGCGAGGCCCAGGATGGCCGCGAGGGCGGCCTGCGCCGCCGCGGCCTTGAATGACCATTTCCGGCTTAGGATGTAGACGGTGGCCGGCAGAATCCAGACAGCATTCGTGATCCGCATGCCCGCCGAACACCCCAACAACAGCGCGGCTAAAACGATTCGCCGCTGGCGAAGCGCCAGGTACGACGACAACAACAGGGCGAGGCCCGGAACGTAGTCCATCGCGGTCGCGGCATTCTTCAGCAGCAGCGGCGTGAACGCGAACAGCAACGCCAGCAAGGGGCCATGAGGGACGCTCCTGGACAGGCGTGTGAATACCGCGATGCACCCGAGGAAGCAGAGCAGAACGACCGCGTTGGCCGCGTAATGCCCGCCCCAGCAGACCACCCCGGCGAGCAGCCAGTCGAACAACGGGCTGCCGGGCAGTCGAACGGGCCAGTACGTTCCGGTCTCCACCAGACGCTCGGCGCCCACGACGTTACGAAGCGCGTCGCCATCCGCGCCGTAATTGACGACCAACCGTGGGACGGTCAATGCCAGGAAGAGGATGCTGATGACGAACGCTCGCGCCACTGAAGAATGAGCCACAGCGTGCAGCGCGGGTTCGCCATGGGTTGTCAGTGCCTGTGTCATTATCGCTGAGAGAGGGTTTCCGCGTCGGCCTTCATGCGCGATGCGGCTGCCAGGTCAACGCTGACGCGGGCGAGGGGCACCAGCAGGGCGAGCCAGAGCGGCTGATAGCCGTTCGTAAGGCCGATGCCGTCGAAGGTGGACCCCTTGCCGGTCGCGAGGTTCTCCGCGATCTTGAAGTCATACGAGGCGTCGTCGGGCACGCGCGCCACGATCTTGTCGAAGTCGCCGCAAGCGAAGAAGCCGGCCAGGAGGGCCACGTAGGCGGCCAGGCCCGCGGCGCTGACGGCCCCCCCACGGGAGTTCGTCCATCGGAACGACGGTGTGTGAAGCCAACGCATGGCGAATCACCCTTGGGGCTGGAGAAGCTCCCGCGCGAGCGCCGGCTCGCGCAGATGCGGGGGAATCGCACGCATGCAGCGGACGGCGCGGCGGCGGTCGCCGGTGTTATAGAACGCGATGGCCAGATTGTGCAACAGCGGGGGCGTCCGGATGGTGCCCCGTTCCAGACCTCGAAGCCCCGCGCCTACCGCGCGGGCATCGTCGCCGCAGGCAAGCAGCACCGCGGTCTCGCGCCATTCGCGCAAGGGATAGTAGTGCGATGCCCGCAGGGACTTCCAGAGGGCAGGTTGCGGTCCGGCCGCCGCCCTTTCCAGAATCGCGTCCATCTCCTTTGCGGTATACCGCGGCGAAACGCCCGTGATCGGTGCGGTTTGCGTCGGAACCGCATCGGCAAAGCCCTTGCGTACGTAAACGAGTGACAACTCGTCGGCATAGACGCGGCGCCAATCCGGATGGGGCTCGAAATAGCTAAACCACTCGGGCTGGAAGTGTATCGGGACCAGCGCCACATCGAACCGGAAGCGGCGGACAGCCCGGTCGAGGGCTCCGGGTTCGCGCAGTTGCAGGTAGGTGCGGTAAAGCGTCTCGCCCATCGCCTCCGTGCGTCCATCGATGAAGACGGGCCACGCCGTGGCCCAGGCGGCATACCCGCCGTCCTGGAGTGCGTTCAGCAGGCGGCCCGTCGGAAGCCGCTGTGTCATGAATGCGCAGGCGCGGACCGGCAGGGTCTGGTCGCAGAAGCGATGGCCGAAGCGGTACGGCAGACGCTGTTGCGCGTACAGCCACCCGCTGGCAAGCTGGACGCCAAAGACGGTGCACAGCACCGCGGTGGCCGCGGTAACCACCGCCTGCACCCGCAGGCGCGGCCACCGACAAGCCAGCAGGGACAGACCCGCGGCGGTCGCCGGAAGCGTGGCGACCACGAAGAAACCGAAGTTCTTCTGAGCCTTCAGGAACATCCAGCCAAAGAGGATGAAAAGTGCCGCATCCGACGAACGCAGGCGGCGGCCCAGTCCCGCCGTGCCAACCAGGGCCGCCAGCGCATAGAACTGCATGAACAGGAGGGGCTGCAGCACGACGCACGCGCCATTAGCCGTGTAGTCGGCCAGGTGGAAAGGCGAACGGAATTCCGCGATGCCAAGGACCGCATCCTTGAAGAGACTCGCGCCCTGAAGTTCCCGCCATTGTTCCAGCGGGAAGAGAAGCCCGCGCAACCCGTACGGATTCAGAAGGCACGCCGCCAGTGCGGCGGCAGCCCAGATCCAGTAACGCCGTTCGCGGCGGAACTCCCAGGCGTGGGCGCCGATCGCGACGAGACCGAGCACAAAGAGCGAGTGCAGGTTGACCCAGAGCAGCATGAGGACGGGCCACGCCACCCAACGCTTCTGGTGCGCGGCGAGCAGGACGAGATTCAGCAGAAGCCATGAACAGACCTGGGGGCGAATTTCCCACAGGTTGCCCATCGCCGCCACTAAAAGCAACGCGGCATGCCAGACTTCCAGCCGGCCGCTCCGTCGCGCGCCCCGGAAGGCCATCAAGACGAAAGACGCAAGCGTGAGCGCAATGTTGCCGGCTGTCATCGCGCGTGTGCCGCCTACGGCATTCGCGGCCAGCAGTCCCAACTGGTACAGCCACTGCAGGTCCACGTACGGACGATCCACTCCCGTGAACGTCAGGGGGTCGGTGCAGGGCCAGGCGCCATGCGATACGATCCACCGTGCGCTGGCGAGGTGAAAACCGATGTCCGGGCTGAAGATCTCGCGCCAACCCAACGCCACGGCCAGGACAAGCACGGCCGCGAGCAGGCCCCACGCTCGGTAGGTGCGCTTCATGGCCGTTGTACCCGCCACGCGACAATGTTGCGCCCCAGCAGGCCGTTGACGGTTGCCTGGAGCGCCGCCAGGTTGGCGACGCAGAAATGGTGGGGCAGCCGGAGAAACGCGGGACCCAGATCGAGACGATCCAGCGCGGCCCCGACCGCGGCGGCGAACAGAAATAGAACCTGAAGCAGCAGCGTGGCCGTGTAGAAAGCCTCCGGCAACAGGAACAGGTTGGCGACCGCGAGCGTCAGCGCCAGAATCGGAACCAGCCAGCGCAGCAGGCGATGACTGACCACCTGCAGCGCGAACCAGCCGTGCCGGAACGGGTTGAGGACTTCCGGCGTCGTCCGGAGACTGTTCAGGCAGCGGGTCATGATCCGCACCTTGCGCTGGAACTCGTCCCTCAGCTCGGGGAGCACGGCTTCATGCGAAATCGCGGCCGGCTCAAAAACCTGTCGCTTGCCGTGCCGGCACATGACGAGCAGGGGTTCCATGAAGTCGCTGATCAAGGCCGGATCCAGCGGCACGTACAGCGAACGCCGCACCGCGTAGATCGGACCCGTCGCGCCGACGCAGGAGAGCGCCCGGCTTTCCCAGATCTTGATGCGCGACTCCCAGTCGCGATAGGTCAGCTCGTGTCGCGCCGCCGCGGAGGCGCTGGTCGCAAAATCCGCGCGTCGTCCCTCCACGCAGCCGACGCTTGGGTCCGCGAAGCGCGCGACGAGCCGCCGGATGGCCTCCGGCTCGTAGAGGGCGTTGGCGTCGGAGAACACCAGAATGTCGCCGGTGGCCTGGGCCGCCGCCGCGTTCTGCGCGGCCGTCTTGCCTTGCCGTCCCTCGACGCGAAGCAAACGTACGCCTCGCGAGCCGAACCCTGCGGCGATCGTGTCGGTCCCGTCGGTGGAGCCATCCGACACCACGACGATGTCGAGGCTGGCCCCGGGATAGTCGAGGCTCAATGAGTTGGCCAGTTTGGAGGCCAGCATCCTCTCTTCATTGTAGGCGGCGATGATGAGACTGACCGTTGGCCATTGCGTCGTGGCCGGCAGGGCCCGCGGCTTCCTGAAGAGGCCCAGGAACCGGATGACGAGCGGGTAACCCACATACGCGTAGCCGATGAGGGCCGCGCACGTCCAGAATACCACCGCGATCATCGGGCGCCTCGCGGTGGCGCCGGGGTGGGACGGCCCCTTCTTCCCTGACGCCTGGCACCTGACACCCGACACCTCTTCAGTACGTGATCTCCTTGCCGCTCGCGATCACGAAGACGGTCATCGTCAGAATCCACAGATCCAGCGGCAGGCTTCGATTGCGGAGGTAGTACAGGTCATACACCAGCCGCGCCGCCATATCGGGCATGCCGCGGTTATGAATCTGCTGCCAGCCCGTGATGCCGGGTTTGACCAGCAGCCGACGACGCTGTTCCGCGTTGTAGCGTTCCACCAGCGCCACCACTTCGGGCCGCGGGCCGACCAGGCTCATCTCGCCGCGCAGCACATTCAGCAACTGCGGAAGTTCGTCCAATCCGAAGCGGCGCAGGAACCGACCCACGGGGGTTACGCGCGGATCGTCCTTCAGTTTGTAGACCGGTTCCGCCAGGTCCTCGATGGTCACGAGGTCCTTCAACCGATTCTCGGCGTCCACAACCATGGACCGGAACTTGAACATGCGGAAGGACCGGCCCCGCAACCCGGCGCGTTCCTGCGCGAAGAACACCGGGCCCGGGCTGGTCAGTTTAACCGCCAGCGCGATGAGTGCCCAGAGAGGCAGCGTGATGACGACCCCCAGCAGCGCGCCGGTCACGTCCAGACCCCGCTTGATGGCCTCGCGAATCTGCGCGCCATCGATTTCCCGGCGGGCAAAGGCCGGCAGGGAAATCGTTGTGGATTGCATGCCGGCTGCACCGCAACCCCATGTGGAAACTGCGCATTCCGCGGATGCCGTATTGCCATTCATGCCCGTCGCCCCCCCCTCAAGAAAGCCGTTGAACCCATCCCCGCAAAACGATTGAGCCTAGGGTGCCGTGCGGCGATGAGGCGACGATTAGGGCTTGGGTAGTTTTCGGTCTGTCGGGTCCGGTTCAGCGCGAGGCATCCGATCGCGTGGCTTCGCGCTCGTAGGCCTGCATGCGGCGGAGGGCGGGCCACATGACGGCGGTGTAGGCGCCCCACGCCGCGAGCGCGCCGCCAGCGACGCGCAGGGGCGCCCAAGGCAGGTAGGCCTCCCAGGGAATGGCATACAGGAGGACCAGTACGGCCCCCATGGCGGCCGCGAAACGCGGCCAGTCGAACCACACCGACTCCCGCGAACGGATGCGCCACCAGAGATAGAACGCCACGAGCCAGATGGTGAGCGAGCCGGAAAGCGCGATGCCGGGCACGCCCCAGCGGTGCAAAGCGAGGTTGCCGGCGGCATGCGCGAGCACGGCGACGATGCCCATGCGAACCATCGCCTTCAGGTTGCGTTCCACGACATACAATCCCGCGAGGCACTGCACGCAGAAGATGGCGGGGATCCCCAGGGCGAACACCCGCAGCGCCATGATCACGACGTCCCCAGAAGCGGCGTCGAACTTGCCCCTCAACAGCAGGAACGTGACGGCATCGCGCGCCGCCCAGGCGATGACGACCGCCAGCAGCGCGCCCAACCCGGCCAGGAAAAGGGCCCCCTGCTTCGCCAGTCGGAGCGGGTCTCCCACCCGCGCGCGGATTCGCGCGATCTCGGGGAGCCAGGGGATCAGAAGGCTGGTCGAGAGCAGCATCGGCATCATGTGGGCCAGGCGTTCGGCATACGAAAACAGCGCGATGGAGCCCGGCGCCATGTAGGAGATGATGGCGCGATCCAGGATCCCTTCGATCTGCATCTGCCCCACGGAGCACAGCACCACCGTGGCGCCGAGCCAGAACGGGCGCAGCGCGCGCAGCCGGATCGGCGTCCAGCGGGCCGGCAGGACGTGCAGTCCGACGCGGGCGGCGATGACCAGCAGCGCCAGCCATTGGACGAATGCCGCCAGCAGCAGGCCCGCCGCATAGGCCTCCACGCCCGCGCGGCGGCCCAGGGTGAAAAGAGCCGCAATGGCCATGACCCGCCAAACCGTCTCGCCAATCTCCGGCGCGAAGAACCGGCGGCGGGCATGAAACACCGCCTGAGCCGAACCGAAGAGCACGAACAGCAGGAACGATGGCGCGAGCAGCCGCAGCAGCCGCTGCGCCTGTAAGGCGGCTTCGGCGTCGAAGCCGGGCGAGGTGAGTCGGACAAGCCACGGCGCGGCCACCCAGACCAGCGCGGCGCTTCCTGCCGCCAGGACGAGCGCGGTGCCATGGAATGCGGCCGGGAAATCGGCGCACCCCTGTCCGGCGTCATGTTCCACCAGGCAGGGAACGCCCGCCGTGCGGATGACGCGCGACAAGTCGCGCGCCAGGAAGACCGCCACGGACATGGCCACGAACAACGCATCCACCTCCCGGCCGACCCCGAAGACCGCGGCGAGCGCCATGCTTAGGAACAGACCCAGCGCGGCGTTGATCACCCGAAGCGCGGTCAGCCCCATGCCCGTGGACCCGAGCGACATGGCGCTAGGTCCTCTCCTCGGCGTCGCGGTCGCGGCGCCCTGGCGGGCGGCGCATGACCAGACAGACGGTGTGAAGCGCCAGGATCTTGAAGACGGCCACGCGACCGGGGAACGGAAGTCGGAGCATGGCTTCCAGGCTCTCCTTCCACGCCGCCGGGACGAGCGAGCGCGCGGCCAGCCGGGGCGTGAACCGGTAGCACCGGAACGGCAGCAGCGGGCTGCGCGGCCTCGCGAACCCCGCCCGCCGGCCAAGTGACGCGAGGTCCCGGTAGGAGTACTCGCGCAGGTGGAGACCCGTTGGGTGGGGACTGAAGAACCGCGACACGTCATGCGGACCCACTCTGGCGTGCGGCGTCATGACGACACAGAGGCCGCCGGGCTTGAGACAGCGGCACAGGCGGGCGAGGTGGGCCGGCACGTCCTCGGGATGGAGGTGCTCGATCACGTCGACACAGAAGACGGCGTCGAACGTCCCTTCTTCGGCCTCGAAGGCCGCGCCGTCGTCGCGGACGAAACGCAGGTGGGGAAAGCGGCGGCGGGCTTCCGCAACGGCCGCCTCAGACACATCGCTGCCCAAGACCTCTCGTCCTTCGCCTGCCAGCGCTGCCAGTGTATCGCCGTGGCCGCAGCCGAACTCCAGGATGCGCCCCCGTCGCGGCAACAGGGCGTTCAGCAGGTGTTCCTTGTGCGGCGTGGCGCCCAGGCGATGGTCCCCCGCCCGGGCGAACCGGGAGTGGAACTCGGAGTAGACGGTCTCGGTCACGGCCGCCCGCAGGGCGGGAGGCGCGGCGCGGATGCGCGCCGCCCACCGTTGTTCGGCTTCATACTGCGCGCGCAGGTCATGCGGGGCCGGAACGATCTTCATGCCCGCCGCTCCGGACGGGCCGCGATGTCATTCAGCAGCCGGCGGTAGGCTTCGACTTCCGCCGCAAGCGAGAAATGGCGCCGGACCCACTCTCGGCCGCACGCCCCCATTTCCGGCCACTGGCCGCGCTGTGCCTCCACCGAAACCAGCTTCCGCGCCAGATCCTCCGCATCGCCCTCCCGCGCGAGCAGGCTGCGATTCGCCGGCGGGAGGGCCTCCGCAATCCCTCCGTGGAGCGTCGCCACCACGGGCAGGCCGGCGGCTTGCGCCTCCAGAATGGTGATCGGGATGCCTTCCTTGTCGCCGTTGCGGGCGGTCTTGCTGGGCAGGACAAAGGCGTCGTACTGGCGGAGAAGTTGTGGAATATCCTGGCTGGCGGCAATGCCTCTGAAGGTCACCGAATCCTGCAAGCTCAGCCTGCGCACCAGGCCTTCAAGGCGCTGCTTCAAGGGGCCCTCACCCCAGATATCCAGACAGACCGGCGGCGACGTGCGTCCCCGGACCGCGGCCACGGCACGGATCAGGTCGTCAGACCCTTTCTTCTCCACCAGCCGTCCGATGGTCACAAGGCGAAGGACGTTTGAGCCTGGTTGCCGGTCTTCCGCCGCAAACCGCGAGATATCCACGCCGCAGTGAATCACCCGGATCTTTCCTGCCGGACAACCAAGCTCGAGCAGCCGCCGTCTTCCATGTTCGGAGACAACAACGGCTTGTGCGCCCGCTGCCCAAAGCGCCGTGTAGGTCGCCGGCCGGAACTGGCGCATGAAGAGATCGAAGGCGTGAAAGACAACGACCAGCGGAATACCCAGTTCCAGCGCCACCGGCGCGATGGTGGCGCCCATCCCGCCAAAATGCGCCAGGATGACGTTCGGACGGATAGCCTGAAGCGCCTCGCGGGCGGCTCGCGGCGGCAAGGGGAAACGATAGACGTTCAGCCAGTGCTTCCGTATCGCGAAGGCGGCCTGTTGCCACAGGGGCACCGGCAGGACCTGCACCCGGGGAAAGGGCCGTTCCGTCACATTCACGCGGGCGGCCGTGAGGACATGATTCTCCGTCCCCGCGTGCTCTAGGCCGACGATGAGGTCGTAAATGAACGTTTCACTGATGCGGTTGAACTTCGTGCATATGTGGGCAATCCGCATGATGTGTGCCGGGACGTGGGAGTCATTGGATCCAACCACCGAATCCTCATGATCCGAACTCCGCGTGGTGTTTGCGTTTGGGGCGTGTTAGTTCTCCGTTGAACCGGTTCCAGGCGGGGCCAGGGAGTGGAGCCATCCCCGCGCGGCGGCGGAGTCGTATTCGTAGCGGTAGGCCGCCCGGTCGGGGTGGTGGCGTAGGAGTTCGATGTTGCGTGCTCCCAGGTCGCGCGCGAACAGCACCGGCGCGTCGCCGTCCGGCGCGAGCTGGATGTAGTGGCCGACATTCGGCACCGGTGACGACGCCAGGAAGACCACGGCGTTCGTCAGACCGGCCTCGGCGACGCGGTCAAACGGGTCCGTCAGTCCGCGGCGCATGGGGAACTCCTCGCGCCCCAGTCTGTGGGCGGTGATGGCGAGGGAACTAACCGCCACCAGGGCGAACAGCATCCGGGCGGTCCGTTGCGCCGGATAGCCGGGAACGCGCGCCGCGATCGCCGCGCCCGTCCGCTGGATCCCCTTCGCCGCGAGAAGGGCCAGGGCGAAGAAAGCCGGCAGCCAGTAGCGCTCCTGCTGCGCGAAGTAGAAGAAGTGAAACAGGACGACGCTCACGAAGCACAGTAGCGGCAGCCGATCTTCCGACCGCGGTTTCGTGGCGAGCGCGACCCCCGCGAACACGAAGCCGAGCGGTATGAAGAATACGTTCGCCATCACGGCCGTTCTGACCAGAAGGCGGAGGGCGTCCTTCAAGCCGTACGGCGTCAGCGGGAAATGCGTGTCGAGCGCGCGGAGCCCAAAACCCAATCGGTCATGGGCGTTGTAGAGGCTGAATGGAAAGCTGAAGGCTGAACCGGTGCTGAGGTGGTTGTACCACAGATGAAGGGCCACCAGGCCGGTGAATGGGATCAGGCCGGCGACCACGTATCCCGCGCGCGGACGCGCCAGCAGCAGCGGCAATCCGCAGACCGCCACCGGAAGGGCCAGGGCCAGGGCCGTGTAGGGACGGACCAGGAACAGGGCACCCCAGCAGCAGCCCGCCAGGAACCCTGCCCACAGGGAGCCTGATCGAAGGGCCTTCAGCACAGTGAGAACCCCAAGCGCGGAGAGAAGCATACCCAGCGGTTCGGAAAAATAGGTGCTCGCATGGTACACCACATGCACGGACACCGCCATGAGGCCCGTGGCCATGGCCGCGGTCTCGTTGTCGTAGAGGTGCCGCCCGAGCGCGAACACGGCGGCGAGTGTCAGTGCCATGATCAGCGGATTGAGAATCCAGGGCAGGCCCACCCGTACGCCCGCCGCCAGCAACGCCGGCCAACCGGGCGGATACTTGGAAAACGCGCGGCCTTGGTTGAACATATACGGGGTGTCAAAAAACTCGTGAGGCTCGGGGCTGGCGACGGCAAGATGCCCCTGAGCGAAGATCCTGGCCTGCGTGAAGTACGAGACGGTGTCCGCCCAGTTGCTCAGAACGGCATCGGCCCGCCACTGGTTCATGCCGCCGCCCAGCAGAATGAAGACCGCCAGGGCACCGGCCAAGAAGAAAGGCATGCGACGGGAGAATGGGAACTGGGGCGGCTGCCCCGCTGCGGCCGTTTGCCGTTTCGCCACGACCGGGAGCAGCGCGGCGAAGGAAAGGGCAAGCAGCGCAACACGCGCCAAGGCCCACGCCGTTTCGGCGCGAGGCCAATGGGGCAGGAACACGGCCTCGCCCAGCAGGGCGCCGCCCAGGGCCAGCAGGATGAGGCGCCGGAAACCCATTTCCCGGCACCCGCCAAATCCAATAGTGGTGAATCCAACTTTCATGAAACTGCTGCCTCCAGTCCCGCGTTTTGAGCCGGCACTGAGTATCCGGGCCCACCATCACGGGCGTGTTGGCCCGCGGTTAGGATTCTGTTGAAACGACCGCTTGTTGCGGGCGGCAAACGCGCGGGCGGTTCTCTATCCGGCGGTTCGGTAACGGCAGCGCCGTGTGACCGAGAACAAACCCCCGCCTAGCAGAGTGCGAACACAGACGAGGGAGAGTTACAGCATGTCAAGCGATACGGGCCAAGCTTTCTTGAATGGCGAATTCGACCTCGCCAGGATCGTCGAGCACCAGCGCGCCGTGCCGGCGCAACAGCCGCTGGAGGCCGTCTACAACGCCTTCCGGCAACACGAACACGAGTTCGTGGCTGTCACGGAGAATGGACGATACATCGGCACGACATCGCGGGGGCATGTCGGCTTTCTGCTCGGCGCACGGTTCGGGTTTTCGCTCTACGCCAAGCAACCCGTGGCGACACGGCTCATCCCCGACGCGCTGGCCATCTCACACGGATGTGACCTGATGAGCGTGCTCAGCCAGGCCCTCTCCCGGACCGGCAAGAGCTTCTATGACGACGTGGCGCTGTTGAGCCGGACCGGCGAATACGTGGGCATGATTCCCGTCCGCCGGCTCATCGCCCTGCAGTCCGGCATCATCACCGAGCAATCGCGCCTGGCCATTGCCCAGCAAACGGAACTGGCGGAGAAAAACCAACAACTCTTCCGCAGTCTCAACGAACTGCGTCAGTCGCAGGGACGCTACGACGCGCTCCTGAAGAACAGCGCACTGGGCATCGCCCTGCTGAACAACGACGGTTTGGTCGACGTCTGCAACCCCCGGGCCGAGGCCATGATCGGACCGGGAGCGGGCAGCGGCTTCGCCTCCCGCAACATGGCGGATTGGATATCCGCGGACCAACGTCAGGCGTTCCTGGACCTGCTGTGCAAACACGAAGCCGACACCAGCGGTGCGCTCGCCTCCGAGCGGGACTTCGTTGTCCGCACAGCCGACGGCAGAGAGAGGCTGTTCCGCTTTTTCGTCAACTGGATCGTGGAGACCGGCCAGGTCTGTATCCAGTTCCATGATGTAACCGAGCAGAGGGCCCTGGAGCGGCAGGTGGCGATCAACGAGAAATCCTCGCTGTTCGAATCGCTGGTCGGCGGGATCGCCCATGAGTTGAACAACAAGCTTTCTCCTGTCGTCGGTTTTGCCGACCTGCTTTACGAAGAGATCGGCACGGCCGCGTCAAATCACAACGCCGCCTCCTATTGCACCATGATCCTCGACAGCGCCACAGAAGCGGCAAAACTCGTGCGCCAGTTGCTTCAGTTGTCCCGCCCGGCGGCTCTGGAGATGGCCCCATGCGATCTCGGCAGTCTGGTCGCCGACGCGGGCGGCATACTCAGTTACCGTATGCGTAAGACCGGAACGGCGCTCCGGATCGAAAAACCTGACGTTCCCCTCCCCATCATGGCTGATGCATCGCAGATCAAGCAGATGCTCTTGAATCTGATGATGAACGCGACGGATGCCATGGAAGACGTGCCGACGCGCGAGTTGCGCATTCACGTGCGGGAAGACATGGGTCAAGCGGTGCTCGAAGTGAGCGATACGGGACATGGGATCAAGACCGAACACATCAGCCGAGTCTTCGATCCTTTCTTCACCACCAAACCCGTGAACCGCGGCACGGGCCTGGGCCTGTCGGTTTGCCTGAGCATCGTCCGGCAGCACAAGGGGACGATTGCGGTGGACAGCAACGTCGGCGTCGGCACCCGTTTCCGGATTAGCCTGCCGCTGGCGCCGGCCGGCATGGCCGTGGTGCGGCACGGTGGGGTCTGCTCCGGCGTGCGAGGCGAACCGCCGCCGAGCGCCGGCCGTTTCCGGTTGATGATCGTGGACGATGAGCAGTACATCACGGCGCTGGTCCAGGAGACGGTCCGCCGCGCCATGGGGTGGCAGGTGGAGCGCGTCCATAACGGGCGGCACGCCATCGAACGGATCGAGAACGACCGCTTCGACATGCTCATCTCCGATGTGCGCATGCCCGACGTGGACGGGCTCACCCTGTACCGCTGGGTTCGGGAGCATCGCCCCGAACTCGCCCTGCGGACGCTTTTTGTGACGGGCGATGCCGGCAGCGCAGACCTGACAGAGGATCTCGAGGAACTGGGACAACCGGTGCTGTATAAACCGTTCACGGCGGACGAACTGATCGTTCGTTGCCGGCAACTGGCCGCGGAACAGCCCATCCTCCCGCCGGAGGATTCGCGCGCGTTGGCCTCGTCGCACCCCGTGACGGCCTAGGCGGAAGGCCCAAGGGGACTCACCCATCGCCCATGAGGTGGAAACCCGCCGCGTGGTTTCGCCCCGGGGAGATCGCACGCCCTGCAACTCCG
Organism: uncultured Verrucomicrobiota bacterium; assembly: GCA_964611575.1. GTDB lineage: Bacteria > Verrucomicrobiota > Kiritimatiellia > CAIKKV01 > CAITUY01 > CAITUY01. The sequence goes on along the minus strand of CAZTAJ010000110.1, from coordinate 301 downwards.
GTCAACTGCTGGAGCTGGCGGGCGTCGGTTTCACTTCAACACACTGTTGTTGTTCACCCCGCGCACCCAGTCCTCGATCCGGGCACGGATCGCGTCGCGGACCCTGCGCGTTTGGGCCAGGCGCTCCTCATCGGAGCCCGTGAAGGCCGCCGGATCGGGGAAACTCCAGTGCTCGCGCCGGGTGATGCCGGCGAAGACCGGGCAACGATCGGCGCTGGCTTCGTCGCAGACCGTGATGGCATGCGCGTAGAGCCGTCCGGCTTTGAAGAGGTCGAAGACGGCCTGAGTGCGGTTGCCCGAG
>CAZTAJ010000109.1:0-14591 GCA_964611575.1 uncultured Verrucomicrobiota bacterium | reverse complement strand
GACGACCGCGGGGTGGCACGACTGGAACACGCCATCCACGTCGTAGATGTCCCGCACCACGCCGGACACGGGAACGTGGTTGTAGTGGTACTTGTCGGGTGTCAACCGCAGCACCGCGTAGTCGCCACCCTGAAACACGCGCCTCAAGAACGGCTTGTCGCGTCCTAGCAGTTCGTCGAAATCGAAGAACTTGTCCTTCAGAAAGAGGCTCGATCCGCGTTCCAGCGAGCCGACCAGGAGGCGGGCATCGGCCGGCGAGACAACGGTGAAGGCATCCGGCTCCATGGGCCTGCGGTCCCAGTAGCGAATCTGCCGCTCGAACACCTTGCGCGCCGTATCCAGGGTTTCGGGCGCCGCGGCGCACTCCGTGAAGTCGATGCCCATGGCCTGCGCGTACCGCCGACGCATCCGCTCCGGACTGGCGGGGCGAATGTCGAAGCGCAAGGCGCCCAGAAGGTCCGTCAATCGGGCTGACGTGAGCGCCCGGTAAAGCCAGCCGGCGTTTTCCCTGACGCGGGAGTAGAGGAACGAAACGATCGGATCGCCGCAAAACGTCTCCGGCACGATGCCCGCGTCCGATCGCTCCACGTAGTGATGCGTCGTCATGGCCGGCCCTCGTTCCGTTCGCAATGATGCCGGATCACGAGCAGCGACAAGCCGATGAGCTTGACCAACACCGACTGCGAAACGGTTCCCGCCAGCACCTTGCCGCGCACCGCGTTCAGAAACGCGACCGGGTCTTCACCGTTCAGCACCGCCTGCAAAGCGGTCGTTTCTTCCCCGCCCGCCGCCGTGGCGCGGTCGCCGAGTTCCTTCAGGTCGCGGGCGAACAGGTCCAGCCCTTCGCCGGTGAAACGCTGGAGAAGCGGACCTCGGTAATAGCGCTCAGCCGCCGAGTTGAATGTTTCGGCGGAGGCCCGCAGCGGCGCGGAGGCGCCCGCCTCGCCCAGGATTCCTTCGAGCAGCGCATTCAGCGCCGACCCCTCTCCAGCCGGTTCGAGCCGGCGTTTCAAATCGCCGATTGTCCCGGAAAGTCCCAACGCCTCGATCAGGCCGGCCGCGTCCCGTTCCAGGACCGCCACCAGCGCGCGACGATACTCGGCCTGGTAGACGCGTGTGCGGCCCGGATACCGGTGACTATCCCTCGAGCGCGCCGCCTCGCGAAGGATTCGAAGGAGAAAGCGATTCGGCGTGCGCGCGCCGACAAAGAAGGTGGGCAGGCCGATGGCCGCGCCGAAGAAGACCTGCCGCCGTTCGCTTTCGATTTCCGGTGTGTCGGGAATATCCGCGTGCGTGACGGCGCCGCTCAGAACGTACTGGTACGCCAGGGCGGTGATCAACCGCTGCAGGTCCGTGGCGGCGGCCATGTCCCGCCCGATGCTCGCGAACTGGCTGTAGTGGCGGCCCTCAAAGCCGCAGAATCCCATGCGGGCAAATAGACGCTGACGGTACAACGAGTAGAAGGACATCCGCGGGTCGAACACGCCCATCTCGGCCAGGTCCCGCTTCAGCCGCTCGTCGTTGCCGACCGTCCCGTCCAGGGCCGGACTGTGATCCGTGCTGAGAGGGGAGACGAGATAGTCGATCAGGCGCTGGTCGGGCACCCAGTCCCCCCGCAGTCCGAGCATGGCGGCCAGGAACCGGTCCAGCCCGCACGGGCCGAAGGGCGTGAGCGGGATGCCGAAACACTTCAGATCGGCCTTGCCCTTCCACCGCCGCCACACCATGCGCAGGTGCGTGAAATCCAATTCGTGCGGGAGAAACCCCAACACCGTCTCCGGGTGAAAATCCCGGAAATCGAAACGCCCGGGCGCCGCCGAATAGGTTCCGACGAAGAGCGGCAGGAAATGCTCGACGATCTTGACCACGAGGTCGCCGACGCGCTTCTCGTCGGCGGCCGTGAATCCGGGATCGCCCGCCGCCATCCGGGCGGTCAGGTGGCGGCTGCCCAGGCTGATGTGAGTGCCGTTGTTGGCCAGGCTCGTGTTGGACACGGTGGGCAGCGTCACCAGATCCCGCGCCAGAATGCCGGATTCGCGCAGTTTGCCCATGGTGTTGAGACGGCTGCGCGAGAGCACCTCGTGGCACAGAATCATGTAGTGGTGCTTGGCCTCGCCCTGATCCCAGCCTGAGAGGCAGGGACTCATGAACAGGTCCCGGTAGAACGAGTCGGCCACCAGTTCGTTGAGGCGCTTCTGGCGCAGGGGGGTATGCGGCGCGAGGCACACCTGCGTTTCCTGACCCCGCGAGCGAAGCTCGAATTTCTCGTTGGCGTACAGGGTCAGGAACTGCACCAGCAGGAACCGCCGCAGCGTCTCTTCGGCCAGCGCGCGGCCCAGTTCCGCCCCGGCGTCCGACCCAACGGTATGGAACGAAAACGTTTCCGGTGAGGTGTTGTCGTTCAGGAAGTGCCGCATCAGCCGCTCGCCCGTGGCGCGGATCGTCGGGTGCGGCGCCCGCCCGACGCTGATCGCATCGGCCATGGCGAGTTTGAGCAGGTAGCTTACGGGGATGCGAATGCAACGGATGCCATTGCGTTCGATCTCGAACCGGCGGGCATCCGAGCGGCGGGCGCGGCGCTCCCGCTTGTCCGCGTAGAGATCGCCTTCGAACACATCCCGCGCGTACGGCGTCATCAAGTCCGCCGGGAAATAGACCCAACTGTTCTCCCAGGCGTTCTCCCGATTCTCGGACAGGTAATCCTCGATGTCCCGCACCAGGCTCTTCGAAGCATCGCCGGCGGCGGCGCGGCGCGCCAGGTTCTTGAAGTAGTTGGATTCCGCCACCGCGCGGGCCAGGTCCACTTGGTCGCGCGAACCGCGCACCACCGTCAGCAGCTCGTTCTCGGCCCCCGCCGTTGCGTCACCGACGCCAAATGGCAGGGACTCGACCGACGCGGCGGAATCCATAACTGCGCTCATGCCAACACCCCCAAATGTTCCCTACGATAGCCAAAGACGGTTAGCGTCATGTTGGCGCAGAGTTAGGTGTGTATTGGCGGCGGAGGCGCTTTTCAAAGTGAAGGCGCCGCTCTGCCCGGAAGCGTACCGTTGGCTTGCGTGCAAATACCGGTCAGGGTGCACTGGATGGCGCCCAGAAACAGACTGTACTCTCCCAACAGCGGCACCATGGAATACTCCAGGCTCGTCTCGCCGAGCGTCTTGAGTTCCTGATCCTGCGTTTCCCTGGCGAAGGTGCGAAACGGCACGCACCACATGGAGAAACTCTCGTTCCGGCTGCCATGGTCCTCTTCCGGAGAGACATCGGCGTACAAGGCGGCAAGTTTCCGGGAAAGCACGGGGACCCATGCTCGTCCCCGCTTCATCGTGAGGCCGAACGTTCGCACAGCGCCATCCACGTTGAAGTGCACGGAATTCGCAACGGGGCGCTTTGCGGCCGCTTCATCGTGGTAGGCGGCATACAGGGTCCTCAGAACATCGGCCACTTCCGTGCTTTGCCTGGCGAGATCGGCCATGCCGGGAAGATTCGTCTCGACGGCGCCGGAGATCAGATCGTGGTGCCGGTAAGTGAGGCCACCGGATCGGAAATCGTACGCCTCGACGTACTTCATGCGGCGACCGGCTCCGAAGAACGGTTTGATGGTCTCATCGTTCTCCTTGGCATAGGTGATGATCCTGAGATCCGGCAGGGTCAACACCGATACCGTCCGCTTGAAGAGGCTGACGTTGCCCTCTCCGGAGCCGCCGGCGGCTCCGGGCGAAGCGACGTGAAAATCGATCAGGCAGGCGGGCACGCCTTCGTCCGACGGGGCGCCGCGCCAGGTCCCCTCGGTGGCTTTGAGCGTGGCGCCGGCCACACGCATCAGACGGATTCGCAGCAGGGCGTAGGTCGCGTCGTAATGCATGACGACGGTGGGCTTGGAGGCCTCGAATCGCCCGATCACTTCGGCAACGATGTTCGTCCCGTCCGTCACCTGCGCGACGGCGGTCATGGCCAGAAACGGCAGCACCAGCGCGCCCAGGTGTCGTGTCATCCACATATCATCTTTACGTCCCGTTGATGCCATTCGGCGGTTTGGCGCCTGTCACAGCTTGCCGGTTGACGGCGTCATGCCTTGCTCAGACATTAATGACGCTGTTGCGCGATCCGTGACCATTGGGCACAGTCTCCGGGCACTGCGGGTCCACCCGCCACTCACCGTTGACGACGAACTTGTACTCGTGACGGCCGGGCGACAGCAACAACGTGGCGCTGTAAGTGCCATTGCCGTTCCTCCGGGTCAGCGGTTTGGCGTCCGCATCCCAGTTGTTGAAACTCCCCGCCAGCCGCACGTCGCACTCCGGTTCCCCTTCGAACCGGAAGGTCACCCGCTTGCGCCGCGGCCGCTCGGTCCTCGCTGCTTTCTTCGTTGTCATGGGCTTCGTTGCTCCTCTGGCTTGGCTGTGTTGTCACTCTCTTCCTCCACCAAGAGGGCCAACAGGATGCGCACGCCGTGTTAGAAGACGTTTATCCGCCGGTCAGTTTTCCGTGAGCGGCAATGCCAAGAAGGGGCGATGCCTCCAGGGCGCAAGCCTGCTGGCGAACCGCGCTCTAACGACCCTCTGATTGAGCGCTAACGGGCGGCGGGGACACTGTTGCGTTGTTTCCCGGAGAAGTTGCGCATGACAAGGTTCACTGAATTTCAGTTCATGGCGGTCTCCCTGCCGGGCCTGCCGGACGCCGCCATCGCCCGCGCCGCGAGCCTGGCGGGCGAGATCGGGATTGTGAATGGCGAGTTCGCGCCGTCCGTGCCTGCGCTGCGCGCGGCGCTGGACGCGCTGCACGGCTGTCCGCGCGAACGCTGCGGCGTGCGTCTTGATGTGAGCGACGATGCCGTGGCGCCAAGCCTCCTGAAGGATCTACCCGCCCAGGTGGGGTGGGTCATACTCGCCTCAGCCAAACCGGACACCCTGCGCCCTTGCGTCCATGGCCTGCGAGCGTTCGGCGTCCATGTGCTGGTCGAAGCTCTCGGGCTGGAGCAGGCGCAGGCGGCAGAGGCCGCCGGAGCGGATGGAGTGATTGCCAAGGGCAATGAGTCCGGCGGCTGGACAGGCGGGGACTCGGCCTTTGTTCTGCTGCAACGCCTGCACGGCGCCGTCCGGCTGCCCCTCTGGGTGCAGGGCGGCATCGGCCAGCACACCCTCGCCGCGGCGTATGTCGGCGGCGCGGCCGGAGTCGTGCTGGACACACAACTGACGCTGCTGCGCGAATCGCCGCTGCCGGACGAGGTCAGGAAGCGCATCGCACGGATGGACGGCAGCGAGACGGCCTGCCTCGGCGAGGATCTGTCCCTGCCGTTCCGCGCGCTCGCGTCACCCCGCTCGAAGGCGGTGGGCGAACTGCAGGCCCTCGCGGCGCAGCTCGCCGCGGGCCCGGACGCGCCGGAGCGGAAGCACGCCCTCTGGCGGCAGTCCGTCCGGCGGTGCGTGAACTGGACCGAAACGGGACTGTGGCCGCTCGGACAGGACGCCTGCCTGGCGGGCCCCCTCGCGGAGCGTTACGGCGCCGTCGGGCGGGCGCTGCACGGCTTGCGCAGCGAACTGCGCTCTCAACTGCGTTCTGCGAAACGGGTGGACATCCTGATGGAAGGCTCGGCCTGGGCTCGGGCGCACGACACCGCGTATCCGGTCGCACAGGGGCCGATGACGCGGGTGAGCGACACACCGGCCTTTGCCGGCGAAGTGGCCGCGGCAGGCGGCCTGCCCTTCCTCGCGCTGGGCATGCAGCGGGAAGCGGAGATTGAAACGCTCCTGGCCGAAACCCGCGTCTGTCTCGGCGACCGGGCATGGGGCGCGGGCCTGCTGGGGTTCATGGAGGCGCCGCTGCACGAAGAACAACTGTCCGTCGTGCTAAAATATCGGCCGCCGTTCGCGCTTATCGCCGGGGGCCAGCCGGAACAGGCCCGGCGACTGGAGGCGGAAGGCATTCGCACCTATCTGCACGTGCCGACGCCGGGATTGCTGACGCTGTTTGCCGAGGAAGGCGCGCGACGGTTCGTGTTCGAAGGCCGCGAATGCGGAGGCCACGTCGGTCCTTTGTCGAGCTTCGTGCTATGGGAGCAGGCCGCACGGGTCCTGCTGGAGGCGGTGCCGGCGGACGAGTTGAGCGCCTGCCACGTTCTGCTCGCCGGGGGCATTCATGACGGGCGTAGCGCCGCGATGGCAGTCGCCTGCATGGCGTCACTGGCGGAGCGGGGCGTCAAGGTCGGCGTGCTCATGGGCACGGCGTACCTGTTCACCCGGGAAGCGGTCGCATCCGGCGCCATCCTGGAAGCCTTTCAGAAGCAAGCGCTGGCCTGCCGTCATACCGCGCTGCTCGAAACCGGCCCGGGGCACGTCGTGCGCTGCGCGCCGACACCGTATGCCCAGGCCTTTGCCGAACGAAAGGCCCGGCTGCAGGCCGATGGCGCTGCCCCGGAGCAGGTTCGCGCGACGCTGGAGACCCTGAATATCGGCCGGCTGCGCCTGGCCGCCAAAGGGGTGACGCGCCGCAACGACGCGGCGCACACCCTGCACCTTGCTGACACGAACGAGCAGAGGGCCGAGGGCCTGTACATGCTGGGGCAGGCGGCGGGGCTGCGCGAGGAGGTCTGCACCGTGAACGAACTGCACCGCGACGTGAGCGTCCGCGGAACCGAAATCCTGCGCGAGGCGGCACGGACGGCAGGCGAAAGCGCGCCGCGTACCGCCGCCAGGCGCGAAGGCATCGCCATCGTGGGTATGAGCTGCCTGCTGCCGGGCGCCCAAAGTCTCGACCGGTTCTGGACGAACATCCTGAACAAGACCAATGCCATTCGCGAAGTGCCTGCGGACCGCTGGGACTGGAAGCCGTATTTCGACGAACGGCGCGAGACCCCGGACCGCATCTACGCGCGCTGGGGCGGCTTCCTCGACCCGATCCTGTTCGATCCGGCTCGTTACGGCATGCCGCCCAGCTCGCTCGCCTCCATCGAGCCGGTTCAATTGCTGGCGCTGGAAACGGCGCGCGCGGCTTTGCGGGATGCCGGGTATGAGAATCGCCCGTTTCCACGGGAAAACACCTCGGTCATCATCGGAGTCAGCGGCGGCTTGGCGGAGCTTGGCCAGGACTACGTTCTGCGCTCGGCGCTGGCCGCCCGACCCGATCAACCCGCCCTGGCTGGCTTCGATCGAAAACTGCCCGAATGGACGGAGGACTCCTTTGCCGGCATCCTGCTCAACGTCATCGCCGGCCGCATCGCCAACCGCTTCGACCTGGGCGGGCCGAGCTTCGCGGTGGACGCCGCCTGCGCGTCGTCGCTCGCCGCCGTGTATCTAGCCTGCCGGGAACTGGAAAGCGGCGCGAGCGACATGACGCTGGTTGGCGGCGTGGACACGTTCCAGACACCCTTCAATTATCTGTGCTTCTGCAAAACACAAGCGCTCTCCCCGCGCGGACGCTGCCGGACCTTCGACCACACCGCCGACGGAACGTGCATCAGCGAGGGGTTGTCCATGCTCGTGCTCAAGCGACTGAGCGACGCGGAACTGGATGGCGACCGCATCTACGCCGTCATCCGGGGCGTGGGCGCCTCCAGCGATGGGCGCGCCAAGGGATTGACGGCGCCCTCGCCGGAAGGCCAGGCACGAGCCTTGCACCGCGCCTATGCGCTGGCGGGCGTTTCGCCGGCGACGGTTGGGTTGGTCGAGGCTCACGGCACCGGCACGGTGGCGGGGGATCGCGCGGAAATCGAGTCGCTGCGCCGCGTTTTCGATGAAGCCGGCACGGCGGCGCATTCGGTGGCCCTGGGTTCGGTCAAATCCATGATCGGCCATACCAAGGGCGCGGCCGGCGTGACCGGAGTGCTCAAGGTTGCCCTTTCGCTTCACCACAAGGTTCTGCCAGCCACCCTCGGCGTGGAGAAGCCCAACGAAAGCCTGGCCGGCGGCGCACTGTATGCCAATGCCGAAACCCGGCCGTGGCTTCACGCCTCGCAGGACAACCCCCGCCGGGCCGCGGTCAGCGCCTTCGGTTTCGGCGGCGCCAACTATCATGTCGTTGCCGAGGAGTATAATGGGCCCGCGGCCCAAGCCGCGGTGACGCAATGGCCCTGCGAACTGCTCGTGTGGCGCGAGGAATCCGTGACGGAGATCCTGGCGCGCCTGGCCGGCTTGCAGGCCTGCTTGAAAACTGGGGCCCAGCCGACTCTGAAGGATCTCTCTTTCACGCTCTGGCGGCAGGCGCAACAGAGGACAGAGGGCGCCACCCTCGCCCTGGTGGCCTCTTCGCTTGAGGATCTGACCGCCAGGCTCGAGGGGGTCCGGGGCAAGTTGGAGGCCGACCCGGCGACGCCGATCTGGGATCCCGCCGGCGCCTATTTTACCCCGCGGCCGTTGGCCCGCGACGCGGGCCTGGCCTTCCTCTTTCCGGGACAGGGCTCCCAGTATCCCGACATGCTCCGCGAACTGGCCGTGCATTTCCACGAGGTCCGCGAGGCCTTCGAGACGGCCGACCGCACACTCGCCGGCCGCTTCGATCGGCCGCTGTCGTCATTCGTATTCCCGCCACCGCGCTTCAACGAAGACGAGGACCGCGCCGCGCGCAAGGCGCTCACGGCGACGAACGTGGCGCAGCCGGCGCTCGGCGCGGCCGCCGTGGGACTGCTGGACCTCCTGCGTGCCCTGGGCCTCGCACCGCGCATGACCGCGGGTCACAGCTATGGCGAGTACGCCGCCTTGTGCGCCGCCGGATGTCTGACGCCCGAAGAGTTGGTCGATCTGTCGGAAGCCCGCGGCCGCTTCATCGTCGAGGAGGCGCGCGGAGACCTCGGCACGATGGCGGCCGTCGAGGCCGACGAGCAGAAGACCCGGGCGCTCGTCGCGGACATACCCGATCTCTGGATCGCGAACCTCAACTCGCCGCGGCAGACCATCGTCTCCGGCACGAAGGCGGCGGTGGCGGAAGCGCTGAAGCGCCTGGAGGCGAGGGAGGTCACGGCGCAAGCCATTCCCGTCGCCTGTGCGTTCCATTCGCCGCTGGTGGCGCCGGCCAAGGAACGATTGAAGGAGTACCTCGGGACTCTCCGTTTCAAGGCGCCCATGGTGCGCGTATTTGCCAACGCGACCGGTGGCGAGTATCCGGCCGATCCGGAGGCCATCCGGGCCCAGTTGGGCGAACATCTGGTCTCACCGGTGCGGTTTGTCGCCGAAATCGAAGCGCTGTACGCAGCGGGGGCGCGGGTCTTCGTCGAGGTTGGCCCCCGCAACGTCCTGAGCGGGCTGACGGATCAGATCCTGGCGGACCGCGAGCGACTCGTCGTGCCGCTGGAGACCCGCAAGCGGTCGGGAGTGGAAGCGCTTCTGCACGCGGTGGCTCAATTGGCCGCCCACGGGGCGCCCGTGAGTCTGGACCGGCTCTATGAGGGACGGCAGCCGCGCGAACATGTCGTTGAGCGCCTGCTCGAAGAAACGCGAGAAACACCACCCCCGGCCACCGCGTGGTGGGTGCATGGAGGTCGCGCCACGCCGGTCCTGGCGGCGGCCCAAACCGCTCAGGAACCCCCGGCTTCAACAGCCCCCGGCATCACGCCACAACCCACGGAGATACCGATGAATCCACCGATCCCAACGGCATCGGCCGCCGTCGCGGAGCAGGCACGCCATTCCGACAGGGCGGCCGCAATGCGCGCGCACGAGCAGGTCATGCAGCAGCTTCTCGACACACACCGGCGCGTGATGATGGCCGCCTTCGGGACAGGCGAAGCGCCGCACACTCAGGCGAAGCCTGCTGCCCCAGCCGGGCTTCAACCCGCCGCGCGCCCGGAATCCGCGCCGGCCGCGGCCACCGTTACCGCCGCTGCCGCGAGGCCGGCGGATCGGGCGGAGCAAACAGATCCGACCGATCGGAAGCCTTCCGCCACCCATCCCGACCGCATCCGCCAGGAAGTCCTGCGGATTGTCGGCGAACGCACCGGCTATCCGCCGGACATGCTCGACGTGAAGGCCGACCTCGAAGCCGATCTCGGCATCGACTCGATCAAACGCGTCGAGATTGCCGGCCGGCTGCGCAAGGTGTTTCCGCACATCGGCGCCACGGCCGATGCCTCCAAAGTCGGGAATCTGGCGAGTCTGCGGACACTCAGCGCACTCATCGAGCGCATCGCTTCGGCCCCTGTGGAGGGGGAGTTGGCGAAGGGTGGAGGGTTGAAGGTGGAGGGTGACAAGAGTGAAGTGCCGAACCCGGGTTCTCGTGTTGCGACTCCCGAGGCGGACGTTCACGTTCCGCGCTTCATGATGCGGATGGAAGAAGCGCCGGCGCTGGAGGCCCCGGGCGCGATTCGAACCGACGGGGTGTTTCTGATCACGGATGACGAGAAGGGGCTCGCCGAGGCGGTCGCCGCGGCCATCGTCGGCGTGGGTGGACACGCCGTGATCGTCAGTGCGCGGGCCGACCGGACGAGCACCGTGCCCCGTTACCAGGCCAACTTTCAGAAGCCCGAGAGCCTGCACCTGCTGGTCGCCGCCATTCGCAAGGCGGAGGGATGCATCGCGGGCATCGTCCACCTGCTGCCGCTTCGTCACCGGCCGGCGGCTGATGCGACACCCATGGACGCCTGGCGTCGCACGCTGCAAGAGGAGGTCAAGGCTCTTTTCTTTCTGGCTCAGGCCGCGGCTGAAGAGTTGAAGGCCCCATCGCCGGCCGGCCGCGCCCGCGTTCTCGCCGCGATCGAAACCGGTAACGCATTCCCGGGCCACGGCGGCATCGCGGGCCTGATCAACACGCTCGCGACCGAATGGCCCGACTTGGTCGGCCGCACGCTCGCCCTGGACAGCACAGAGCCGATTCCCGACCTCGCCGGTAAGATTCTTGCGGAACTGCTGAATGACCGTCCCGTCCGCTTCATCCGTCTTCACAACAACCAGCGCCAGAGCGTTCACATCGAACCCGCCGCACTCGACCCGCAAGCGGGGGAGCAGATACGCATCGGCTCGGACTGGGTCATCCTTCTGACCGGCGGGGCCTGCGGCATTACGGGTCAGGTTGCCATCGAACTTGCCGAACGGTTCAAGCCCACGCTGGTCCTGACGGGACGATCTCCCCTGCCCCAGGCAGAGGAAGAGCCGCTGACCCGCGGCGTCGAGTCGCCCGCGGAAGTGCGCCGCCTCCTGGCCGGGCCGTTGGCGGGTCCAGGCGGTAAGGCGGCGTTGGCCGACGTCGAAGCGGCCTATCGCCGGCTGTGCCGGGAGCGGGAGATCCGTGCCACGCTGGTTGCCCTCCGTGCGGCGGGGGCGCGAGTGACCTACCTCCAGGCCGATGCACGCGATGGAACCGCCTTCGGAGAGACGATCGCTCGAGTCTACGCCGAGTTCGGGAGGCTGGACGGGGTGCTTCACGGTGCGGGTGTGATCGAAGACAAGCGGGTGGAAGACAAGACATCGGAGTCTTTCGATCGTGTCTTCGACACCAAGGCCGACGGCGCCTTTCTTCTGGCCACTCATCTGCGCCTGGAGTCGCTGAAGTTCGCGGTGTTCTTCTCGTCGGTCGCCTATCTCGGAAACGCCGGGCAGAGCGACTACGCGGCCGCCAACGGCGTATTGAACGCGCTGGCCCGCGACCTGGACCGGCGCATGCCGGGCCGCGTCGTGTCCATGCTCTGGGGACCCTGGCAAAGCGCCGGCATGGCGTCGGAAGAGATCCAGCGCCGCTTCCGGGATCGCAGCGTCCAAGTCATTCCATTGGGAGCCGGCCGGCGTTGCCTCGTCGAAGAACTCCTCTACGGTCACAAGGGCGAGGTGGAGGTGCTCTTCGGCGATGCGCCGTACGGGTCCCCAAAGGCGACGCCCGCGACGAGGAGCGTGTCTCTGCCGCTGATCGGCGGGCCCGAGTCCGTGGTCCACAACAACGGCTCGATTGAGGTCGTCTGCGTGCTCGATCCGTCCCGGCAGCCCTACTTGCGCGACCACATGCTGGACGGCAACCCGGTGTTTCCGGCTGCCATGGCCATGGAACTGATGGCTGAAGCGGCCTGCACGGCCGGACCCGACTTCGGCGGCGGCATCGAAATCGTCGGCCTTGAAGTTCAGAACGGAATCGTGCTCGAAGACAACGGCCCGCTCACACTGCGGGTCGTCGGACAGCGGGCGGCCTCCCGCGCCGCCGACGAAAAAGCCGTTGCGCTGGCCATGCGGATCAACTCCCCGAAGGAAGCCAACCGCGCGCACTACCGCGCCGACGTCAGGCGCGCCACCCAACCGAAACCGCCGTGCCCGGATGCGTCGGCGTTCGCCGGGCTCGAGCCCTTCCCCCTCAGCGTTGCCGAAGCTTACAAACAGTGGCTCTTCCAAGGCCGCTGTTTCGCGGGCATCTCGGCCATCGAGGGCATCCGGCGCGATGCCATCGCGGGCATCCTGCACTCCGTGGCGCCGGCGGTGTGCCTGCCCGAGTCTCCAGACAGCCATTGGTTGATCGATCCCACGGTGGTGGACGCATCCCTGCAGCTTGTTATCCTGTGGGAACGCTACTGGCACGACATGACGCCACTGCCCCTGCAAATCGGCCGATTTCGCCTGTTCGAATCCCTCTCGGGGCGGCCCGTTCGTTGCCTGGTGAAAGCGACCGCCGGCGATGGAGGGGAGTCGCTGACGGCAGACATCTACTACACCGACACGCAGGGGGGTGTGCTGGCCGTCCTGGAGGGATTGCAGTGCGCCTGCACCCAGGCATTGAACCGGTTGAGCGACTCTGCCGAGCGTCATCCGTCCGCCCACCGCGGCAGGCAACGTCGGCTGGAGGCGGCACATTGACGGAGGATTCCATAGCCAAGACCCTGCCTGCGCCGCCATACTTTGGACATGTGCCCGGATACGGGTCGGAGGGGATTGTCCGGCGGCCATGGAGACGGGCAGCCCATGTGCCCGGGCGCGTGCATGGCTGGTGTTGTCAGTGCATCGAAAAGGACGCCGACGAGACGTGGGATGAGGCCGTGGCGCCCTACATCCTGTGTGAACCTGAATGGCTCATCTGGCGTCGCCTGCCGATGGCAGCCGCCCGGCGGCGCTGGATGCGCGGCCGCGTGGCGGCCAAGGACGCTGTTCGTTGGCTGCTGCTTGAGCGCTTCAGTCTCATTGCGCCTTTGGAGGCACTCTGCATTCTGCCTGACGAACACGGACAGCCCGGGATTTCATGCTCCACGCTGCCGAACAGGGGCGTCGGCATTTGTGTCTCGATCTCACACTGCGGGAACACGTCCGTGGCGCTGGCAACCGAACGCTCCGAGTTCTGTCGCGGTTTGGGCATCGACGTGGCATCGCAAACGGACAACCATGACGGCCTGGCGGAAGGCGGTTTTGCCTCGGCCGAGATGTCGCTGCTGGACGACTGTCCCCTGTCGGAACGAAGCGATTGGCTGCTGCGCCTTTGGTGCGCCAAGGAGGCCGCCGGAAAGGCTCTGGGCGTGGGCCTGCGGGGTAACCCTCTGAACGTCGTTGTAAGCCAAATCAATCGCGGCCGGCAATCCGTTGCGGTCGAGGCAAGAGCCGCCCCCCCGCCAGGCGAGCTGTCCGCCCATCCGGTGCTGATGACCGCGCACGTCGGCTGCGATCGGGGCATGGCTTTTGCCGTGGCGAAACGGGAAGGGATCTGAATGGCCTGGCCTTGGCAGAAAACGGTCGGTCCCACGAAGGACGCCTTGCTGACCGAAGTGATCCTCGCCATCGGCCAGGCGGGCGGACGCTCCGTTGGCCACACCCCGGAGTCGATCCGGCCGGATTCCCTGCTCGGCGCCGATCTGGGCTTGAGTTCCATCGCCGTGGCGCGATTGGCGGGGATCCTGCAGAAACGATGCGGCCGCGGGCCGCTACCGTTCCACACGCTGTTCGTAAAGCCGGACGGCACGCTGCTTCAGGATATCCGGGTTTCGGAGGTGGTCACGTTTCTGGAACAGCGCGGGTTCGTCGAAACGCCATGAGTACCGTTCCGTCAGCCTGGATCGCCCGGCCGGCGACGTTCGCCGATCTGGGTGACGTTGCCGAGCTTCTTCATCGCGTCTTCGGCGTGCAGCGAACGGTCGAATCCCTGCGCTGGAAACTCACGGGGTGCGCCGGCCGACTGATCGGGTCCACCGTCCTGGCAGCGGATCGGCGGATCGTCGGCTTTCTCGGACAGATCCCCGTGCGTGTCCAGGTGATGGGCCGCGAAGTTCTGGCGGCCCAGGGCACGGACGTGAGCATCCTGGAGGAGTATCGCCGGCTCGATTCGTTTCTGGGTGTCGTGCAGGCCTCCGGCCGGGAAATGCGGGCGGCGGGAGTGGCGCTGACGTACGGAACGGCGAACGCGGATGCCGGGACCATGACAACGGAACTCCTTGGGCTCAAGCGGCTGGCTCCCGTTCCGCTTCTTGTCAGGCCGCTCTCGCCAACGGCTGCTTCTCTGGGATGCGGCGCGCGGATGCTCGCGCGAGTCCTTTCTGCCTGCGACCGCCTAGGTGGGCGGGAGCCGGCCGTTCTTCGCGGCCGGTTCCGCCTGAGCCGCATCGAGCGGTTCGACGGGCGGTTCGATCGCTTCTGGCAGGAGATCCGGAACGACTACCCCGTGATGCTTGTGCGCAATGCGGCGCACTTGAACTGGCGCTACGT
>CAZTAJ010000108.1:0-14728 GCA_964611575.1 uncultured Verrucomicrobiota bacterium | reverse complement strand
CGCTGGCGGAAGCCGTGGGGGCCGCCCGGCCCGGCATGAGCGTCCCCGACAAGGCGCAGGCGCTGGTGGCATGGTGCGACGATTTCGTGGAGCGGATCGGGCTCAAAGGGTTATGGAACGGACGCGATGTGGACCCGGCCATGCCCGCCCGGCTGGCGAAGGATGTGTTCGCCTACATGGGACGGCCCGTGTCGCAGTACCGGCCGGTCTTTGACGAAGAGCAGGTTCGCCGGATGTTCGAAGAAGCAATGGGTGGATAGCAAACCGAAAGAACAACAAAAGGAACAAGCCAATGAAAACCAACATCAAACAGATCAAACAAACCCTGGACGTGGCGTTGCTCAAGCCCACGGCCACGACGACGGAAATCGAGACACTGGCCAAGACCCTGCGGGAGGAAGGATTCCGCTATTTCTGCGTGAACTCCAACCACACGGTCACTGCCGTGCAGGCGCTGAAAGGCTCGAACGTGCAGGTGGTCGCCTGCGTCGGATTCCCGCATGGGACGGTGAAGACGGCGGCGAAAGTCTTCGAGACGGAAACCGCCGTCGCGGAGGGCGCCGGTGAGATTGACATGGTGCTCGACCTGGGCGCGCTGTTCGGCGGCAACCTGAAACAGGCGGAAGCGGATGTGCGCGCCGTGGTCCAAGCCGCCCAGAAGCTGCCCGTGAAAGTGATCATTGAGACCCCGTACCTGAACATGCGCCAGAAAATCGACGCGTCCAAGATCGTGCAGAATGGCGGCGCCGCGTTCGTCAAGACCTGCACCGGCGCAAGTCCGGACCCGTTGGCGCTCTATGAGGACGTGCGCCTGATCCGCCAGACCGTCGGTCCGAAGATGGGGATCAAGGCGTCTGGCCGCGTCGGCAACTTCTTCCGGTACATGAGCATGATGGAAGCCGGCGCGACGCGCGTCGGGTTGGTCCTGGAACAGGCGCGGGAGATCCTGCGCGGATGCGAGGAACAAAAAGGCAAACTATGACCACGCCGATGACGCCCTGGACGTTGCGCGTGCCGGTTCCGGTGGAGTTCGGGACCGGTGCCTTGGCCAAACTGCCGGCGTATCTTCCCGGCCTGCGGCGGGCGCTCGTGGTGACCGGCCGCCAGGCCATGAAGAAGGCGGGGGTCACTGACCGCCTGTGCGCTGTGCTAGACGGCGCGGAGATCAGGCATGAGGTGTTCGATGAACTCTCCGCCGAGCCCGAGCACACCGAAATCGAGGCGGCCGGCGAACGAGCCCGCTCCATGGGGGCCGACGTCATCGTTGGCTGCGGCGGCGGCAGTGCCATGGACGCGGCCAAGGCCGTGGCCGTGGCGGCCACGCATCCCGGCCGGATCATGGACTACATCGTGAACGGACCGCGACAGATCACCGGCGCCACGCTCCCCATTGTCGCCGTCAGCTCCACGTCGGGCACGGGCAGCCACGTGGGGCGTGTCGCCGTGCTCTCCAACCGGGCGAAAGGGATCAAGCGCGCCCTGATCTCGGATTGCCTGTATCCGCGGGTTGCCATCTGCGACCCGGAGATCCTGCGGACCATGCCGCGCGAGGTCACGGCGAGCACCGGCTTCGACGCTTTCGCGCAGGCGTTGGAGGGGTTCCTCTCCCGGTCGGAGAATCCGCTCGGCAACCTTTGCGCGGAAGAGGCCATGCGGGTCATCTTCGAGACGCTGCCGCGGGTGCTCGAACAGCCGGACGATCTCGAACTGCGAAACCGGATGGCATGGGGCGACACGCTGGCAGGCATTTCGCTGGCAACCAACGCCATTCTGATTCCGCACGTCATCGGCATGGTGCTGGGCGGGCGGTATGGGATCTCGCACGGGCGATCCATCGCCACCGTCACGGCCGCCTGCCTGCGGCATTCGCGGCCCGGCGCGGTCAGCAAACTCGCGCACATCGCCGACCTGCTGGGATGTCCCGTGGGTTCGGGCGAAGAAGCGCGAGCGGATTGGGCCATTGGCGCCATCGAGGGGTTCATCGCGCGGATCGGCATGGACAAGAACATCCTGGAATACGGCGTTCCGGAAGCTGACTTCGACGGCATTGCCGCAGAAGTGCGTGCCAACTTCGGCGCCAGAGTGGACTCGGATCCGGTCCCCACGGACGCAGCCGGCCTAGCCAGGATTCTGAGGGCATCGGCCGGCGTTTGATCCGTCCGACAAAGGAAAGGAAGAGTGGACCGACGCGGTGCGCCGGGCGCGGGCAGCAACGGCGGCAACATGACAAGGAACAGTAATGACCGACAAAGAAACATTTCAAGTCAACCGGCCCGGCCGGATCATCTTTGGCGCGGGCAACCTGGCTGAGCTGTTGGCAGAACGCAACGCGGACTTGGCCCGGCGTGAGGCATCCATACCGGCATCAGGTCGTCTGGAGGTCATGGAGAGATCTTGGGACCGGCCGCTTCTGGTCTTCACCGCGACGGGCGGCCTGGCAATGGGCAACACCACGCCAGCCGACGGCCTGGGCACACTCGCGCCGGCCCGGATCCGTGTCCGGTTGCCGGCGCCCGGCACCGCCTTCAGCGCCCTGATTGGTCTCGACCGCAACCAGGCCAAGACGGCCTGGCGCCGACCTCTGCCGCCGTTCACCGGCACGGCCGTGTTCACCATCGCCGTCGGGGGCCGCGAAGTGTTTCGCTCCGGCCCGATGACCTTGGCCGGCGAACCACTCGCAGTGACGGTGGACTTGGCCGGCGCGCAGGAGTTTCTCCTGGAGGTGCGCACCGGCGCGGACCTGCCCAATTTCGCCTGGGCCGGGTGGGGCGAGGCGGTGGCGACCCAGGCCGATGGCCGGCAGTTGCGTCTCGCGGCGATGCCGGTGACGGAACCCGAAGCCCCTTGGCGACAACGCCAGGTGGTGATCGCCTGGGGGTTCGCCAAGACAGGCCTGGCCCATACTGGCCAAATCGAGATCAGCGGCGGCACCCTGGGCCCGATTAGCGCCCTCGATCCGCAGGTCGCGGTAACAGGGTCTGATTCCTGGCAGGCCGAAACCGTTCCTGCCGGGAACCGGTGTGCCATCGTTGTTCCCCTCCTGTACCGCGAGACCGATCGCGGCCCGGACCGCACCATGGTCACCGTCAGACTCGGCGATCAGGTCTGCACCTTCCTGCCCAACGATCTTGACCAGGGGCCGATCCTGCTGCACGACCTGAGTCTGGGCGTCGCCGATCGCGATGGCGACATCACCATCGAGGAGCATCTGCAGCAGTTGCGCAAGCAGGGGGCGCGGACCATCCGCCAGCGGGTCCGCGCCGTGCCGGAACGTTCCTGGGAGGAGGATCTGCGCGCCTTGCGCGGACCGGACTTCCAACCGCCGCCATTGGTAATCAACCAGCGTGCGGATTGGCCTCCGTTCTTCGAGCCGGTCATGAAAGTCGAGGTGCCGGATGTGTTCCTGAGTCATCTCTGGCGGGTCGGCGGGTGGAGTATCGTCCGCCATTTCACTCGCATCCATCGCGAGGACTTGACCCAATTCGCCAAAGTGCCGACCCCGCACAGTTCCATGGCCTTCACCGGGAATCTGCGCATCCTGAAAGACGTCCATGACCCGCGCGGCTGCTGGCTGCCGACGGGTGTGTGGCAGCCCCTGGCGATGGAGGTGGACCGGATCGTGCAGGCGTTGGACCAGTTGGGCTTGCACCAGATCGCCAGCGACTGTCTCGATCTGTGGCTGGAGAACCAGAAACCGGATGGGGCCCTGATCCTCGATACGCATGCCGAACGTGGACATGCCGCCGGGCAAGTGACTCTGCCCTGGGTCATGGCCGAGCATTACCGCCTCAGCGGCGATCGCGACTGGTTGGTGCGGCAGAAGTCCCGACTGCATGCGGCAGTGGACTGGATCATCCGCCGTCGGCGCGCCAGTCTGGCCGACACCCTCACGCCTGAGGAGTGGGAGCGCATCCGCCGTGGCGAACGTTCGTATCCCGGCCTGCAACCGCCTCTGGCGGCGGGCGATGGCGGTGGCCGGGCCTTCATTCTGGCCGATGTCTGCGGTTATCAGTCGGTGCGCCTGGTGGCCGAGGTCCTGGCGGAGATCGATGCGCCCCTGGGACGTGAACTGCTGGCCGAAACCGACGCCTATCGCGAGGTCCTGCTCCCGGTGGTGGAAGCGGCGGTCGCCGCCTCGCCGGTGCTGCGCGCCCACGATGGCCGGTACCGCCGTTACCTGCCCCAGGGTTTTGCCGATCGGGGACCGCTCCACCTGGTCGAGCCGGCCGGATCGGATGTCCACCGGCATTGTGGACCCTACCTGTCGGATATCGTCGTCCCCACCCTCGGCATCGAATGCCTGCTGCGCAGTCAGGCGCTGTCCCTGGACCATCCCTGGATTGACGAGGCCTTCGATCTCTACGAGGACCGGTTCATCTACGATCATCCCTGGTACCACATCCGCTGCTCGGGCTTCCGCGCCGAACGCGACTGGGAAGCCCTGGGCGGCTGGTGCTACCAGTCATCATGGGAACAACTACCGGAGTACTACCTGCAAGCCGACGACATCCCCAACTTCCTGCGCGCCTGGCAACGGCGGTCGGTGGCCGACATGTATTTCGTGGGCGATCCCTTCGGCGATGCCACGAGCGAAGACTACATGTTCAAGGAACACACCTGGTTCAACGTGTACGACAAGCAGCACAACCGGGCCGCGTTCTTGTCCAACTTCCGCAACCTGTTGGTGACGGAAATCGGCGATTCACTCTGGCTCGCCCGCGCCACCCCGCGTGCCTGGCTGGAGCAGGGCAAGAAGATCAGCGTCAAGAACGCGCCGACCTACTTTGGCACGGTGGGCTACGAGATCACCTCCGACGTGGATAACGGCACGATCAACGCCACTGTTGAAATGCCGTCCCGCAAAGCGCAAAAGGAAGTGGTCCTCCGTTTCCGCCACCCCAAGTCCGCGCCGATCAAGGGCGTGATAGTCAACGGAAAACCATGGACCTCGTATGACAAGGACAAGGAAACCATCACCCTGAAAGGTCTGACCGGCCAAGTGGCCGTGACGGCGCAGTACTGAGCACAAGAAAGGAAATGCAATTTATGACGCGAGAAACCGAACGGATATCCCCGGACAAACTCAAGGCGTTCTGCGTGGCCGCCCTGCGGAAAGCCGGGATGACGACGCAGGACGCCGACACGACCGCAGAGGTCCTGGTCACGACCGACACGTGGGGCACACACACGCACGGCACCAAGCAACTCCGGAACCTGCTGAAGAACTTCCGCGAGGGCCGGATGGACATCAAGGCGCGGGCGGAACTGGTCGGCGAAGGACCCGGCTGGGCCCGGTTCGACGGACACGCCAGCATGCCGATGCCGACCTCGGTGCGGGCCATGGAGACCGCCATCGCCAAGGCAAAGAACACCGGCATCGGCATCGCCACGGTCAATAACAGCGGCCATTACGGCGCGGCCGGCTACTACGCGTGGCTGGCCACCCGCCACGACATGATCGGGCTGAGTTTCACCAATGTTGACCCCGGCGTGGCCGCACCGGGTTCGCGCGGGTCCGTGCTCGGCACCAATCCGTTGGCGTACGCCGTGCCGGCCGGCCAGGAACACCCGATCATCCTCGACATCGCCACCAGCGTGGTGGCGGCGAGCAAGATCTACGCGCTGCGCCAACTGGGCAAACCGCTGCCCGAAGGTTGGATCACCGATGGCGACGGTCTGCCGACCACCGACCCGAGCCAGTATCCGCTTGCGGGGGCGCTGCTGCCGATGGCCGGCCACAAGGGTTACGGGATCGGGTTGCTGGTGGAGGTTTTGACGGGCGTGCTGGGTGGTGGCGCGTTTGGGAGCGACGTGCGGAGTTGGGTGTTCGGCCCGGCGTTGCCGGTCAACCAGTCGCACACCTTCATTGCGATCCACGTCGGCGCGTTCGAGCCGGTCGCGGAGTTCAAGGAGCGGACCGACACGTTGATCCGGCAGATCAAGAACGCGCCGAAGGCCAAGGGGGCCGACCGGATCTGGCTGCCAGGCGAGAAGGAATGGGAATACCGGGCGGAGGCGCTGGTTCGGGGAATGGCCTTGCCGGAAGATGTGCGCGCCAGTTTGCGGGGATTGGCGGAGGATCTGGGCATGAACCCGGAGGCGCTGGGATAACGGGAATTGACGATGAATCATCACTCGATGGCGACAACAGCGAAGAGCAAACCAGCGGCGGAACCGGCGCGACTGGCGGAGAGTCGCGCGGTCTATGACGCGTACATGGCGGACCTGGGCAAGCTGCCGTTCTCGTTTGTCTACGGCGAAACGGCCTCCACGGGTTTTCCGTCCACGACCTTCCGGCAAACCGATCACCGGCATTTCATCCAGGAAAAAAAGGAGACCAACCGGTTCGTGCTGCTGGCCGGCGACCTGCAGGTGACGGTGGACACCGCCTTCTACGCCGGGTGCGGCGCCTACGAGTGGACCGTCTGGTTCGAGAACACCGGCAAAGACAACACAGCGGTCATCCGGGACATCCAGGCGGCGGACATGCTCTTCGCCGGGGCGCGCCCGGTCCTGAAGGGAATCCTGGGCGACCACCAGAACCAGTACCGGCCTTACGCCCAGGCACTGGAGGAAGCGCCCGCGCACTTCTTCTCGAACAACGGGCGCCCCACGCACATCTGGTTCCCGTATTTCAACCTGGAACACGGCGATGGCGGCACGCTCATCGCACTCGGCTGGGGCGGAACCTGGGAGGCCAAATTCACCGCCGACATCAACGGGCAGACACGCCTGACCGCCACGGGGAACAACGGCCTGAGAACCTATCTCAAACCCGGCGAGAAGATCCGTTCACCGCTGATGGCCTTTCTCCCTTATTCCGGGCGGGACGAGGAACGCGCCACCAATCTCTGGCGCCGCTGGTTTCTGGAGTGCAACCTGCCCAAACTCAACGCCAAGGCCGATCCCGTCCGGCCGTTCAGCACCACCTGGCTGGCGGGCGATACCGGGCTCCCCAACTCCGACGGCAGCATCTCCGAACGGGGTTTCACCTGGCGGCCGTCGCTGGAGAAGATGTTGGCCGAGGGGGTCCGGTTCGACTACCGGTGGTTTGACGCGGGCTGGTATTTCGCCCCTGATGGAACGACGGTCGCGAGCGATTGGTGGGGTACTGTCGGAAGGTGGGAACTCGACACGGTCAAGTGGCCGGGGAACTCCTTCCGCGAATCCGTCGACTTCGCGCGCGCGCACCGCATGAAGACGCTGGTCTGGTTCGAGCCCGAACGCGTCACGCATGTCGCCGATCTGGTGAAGAACTGCGGCTACAAGCCGGAATGGGCCGTGGCCTGTGGCCGCGTGACCGCCAACAACATCGGCAACGAGGAGTGCTTCCAGTGGACACTGAAGCGCATTCTCGATTTCCTGGAGCGGTATGACATCGACATGTACCGGGAGGACAACAACTGCGATCCCCGGGTATTGTGGGATGCGTTGTCCGCCAGGGAAGGCCCGGACCGCGTCGGCATCGCGGAGAACAAGTCCGTCGTCGCGCACTACCGTCTTTGGGACAGCATCATCGAGTTCTGCGCACGGAACGGCAAGGATACGTTCGTGGATTCCTGCGCCAGCGGCGGGGGGCGGAACGACCTGGAATCCCTACGGAGGGGCATCCCGCTGATGCGCAGTGACGCCGACCGGACGACCACCGCCCTGCGGCTTTCGATGGGGACAGCCTTCAACCGGTGGGTGCCATTCCACGGCGCGGCGTGCGTCGAGCAGGACAGGGAACTCGCCGTGGACGGCAAGCGCGACAAGTACATCTTCCGCGCCTCGTACAATCCGATCCTGAACCTCAGCGCCCAGTGGGTCCAGGACCCGAAGACCGACTTCGAATTGATCCGCTTCGGCCTCAAGGAGTGGGAGAGCGTGCGGGACTACCTGCTCAAGGACTTCCACCTGCTGACCCCTTGGAACGGCCCCACGGACAAGACCCATTGGACCAGCTACGTCTACTTCGATCCGGAGCAGGACAGCGGCGTGCTGTTCGCATTCCGGATGGAGGATGCGAAGGAGAGTTCCTGCTCGCTCGCGTTGACCATGCTGGTTCCCGATCACGTCTATGAACTGCTGGATGCCGACAACGGCGTGATCGGGAAGTTCAAGGGGAGCGAACTGGCGGCGGGTTACGCGGTGCATCACCCGCAACCGCGCAGCGCGGCCCTGATCCATATCCGGCCCGCACGCTGAGAGCAAACAGCAGACTCCTACAGGCCAAAGACACAGCCCCAGACGAACCCATGAAGACCAGGACCAAGACATCCCGCGTGGTGACCTTTGGCGAGCTGCTGCTGCGGCTCGATTCACCGGGCCACCAACGGCTCGTGCAGGCGGAATCGTTCACGGCCCGCTATACCGGCGGCGAAGCCAACGCCGCCGCGGAGTTGGCGCAATGGGGCGTCGCGACCTACGCGGTTTCCAAGGTGCCCGACCACGAGATCGGTCAGGCGTGTATCAACTACCTGCGCCGGTTCGGCATCAACACCGATTGGGTGGTCCGTGGTCCCGGTCGACTCGGCATTCTCTACGTCGAGACTGGCGCCTCACAACGCCCCTCCAAGGTGGTGTACGACCGCGACCAGACCTGTTTCCGCGGGTTGCGACGCGGCGAACTCGACTGGCAGAAGATTCTGCGCGGCAAAGACTGGTTGCATTTTACCGGGACCGCCCCGGCGCTGGGGCCGAACGTGCTCGCCGTGTTGAAGGACGGCCTGCGCGTGGCACGGCAACGCGGCGTGACCGTGAGTCTCGACTGCAACTACCGCAGCACACTCTGGAGCCGGCCCGAGGCGGCGCGTGTCCTGGGTGGCCTGATGAAGTCGGTGGATGTGTTCATCGGCACGCACCACGATGCGCGGGAGCTGTTTGGCATTGACGCCGAGCCGGCCGAGAGCGCCGCGCGGTTGCGACACCGGTTCGGCTTTCGGGCGGTGGCCTACACGTTGCGCGAGGGACAGCGCAGTTCGGGCCACCGGTTTGGCGGACTGCTCTGCGATGCCCGCGGCTGCGATCTCAGCCGGGTTTACGATCTGCAGATCGTGGACCGGATCGGCGGCGGCGACGCGTTCACGGGCGGGCTGATCTACGGGCTGCTGCAACGGTGGCCCCGGCAACGGACGGTGGACTTTGCGGCCGCGGCTGGCTGCTGGAAACACTCGATCCCCGGCGACTTCAACCTGGCCTCGCGGGCCGAGATCGACCGCTTGATCGCCACCGGCGCCGCCGGCATCGTGCAACGGTGAATGGAATCGCCCGAGTGGCGGGACCACGAAGAGATTACCGGCGGATGGAACGGCGATAGCGGGCGGGCGAAACCCCTGTCGCGCGCTTGAAGCAGGCGTAGAACTGCCCCGGCGACTGGAATCCCGACTCGTACGCGATGTCGAGGATCTTCATGTCGGTGGTCACCATCAGTCGTTGCGCGCACGACACGCGCAGGTCGGTGATGTACCGGAGCAGGGTTACGCCGGTCGCTTTGCGGAACTGCCGCATGAGATGCTCGCGACTGATGCGCAGTTCGCGGGCGATCTGCGGAATGCGCGCCGGTTCCCGGTAGCACCCTTCGACGGCCTGCAGGATCCGCTCCAGCAACCCGATCCCGCCGGCCGGTGACCTCCCCGGACCCTTGGTCCCCGGCACCGTCGCCTTGCCGGGAGGTGGCCGGTTTCCATGCGGCGACGCATCCTCCATGTCGGCAGCCAGCCGCAGGAGACGGGCATGGATCTCCAGGAGCACGATCTCGCGGTCTTGCTGCCGGCCCGTCTGCATCAGGCGCACCCAGTGCTTGACCAGGTCCAGATCCGAGCAGGGCGACAGGCGCTCGACGTCCAGGATCACGTCCAGATTGAGCAGTCGACGCATGAGCGCGTCCGGCAGTCGCCATTGCAGCACCCAGTGCATCGGCACACGGATGCCGTAGGACATGGTGGAGGCGTCCACCCGCAGCGGTTGGTGCGGCATCGCGCCCCACAGTACCAGCAGGCAATTGGGGGGGACTTGCGTCGTGCGCCCGCCGAAGAGTGAGGTTGAATCGCCCAGTTCAGAGACGGAAATCTCCAGTTCGTTGTGGCGATGCCCTGTCAGTGTGTTGGGTTTGGCGCTGAACGCGGAGAACCCCGGGTGCTGGAACTCGAAGTCCGGGTGATCCTTGAGGCGGGCGGTCATGGATCACAAAATAGGAGAAATCAGGTCACAGTTCAAGACGCAGGTCGAATCTGTGGCGTGGTATTGATGGTGGCGTCGCTACATGGAATCCGGGCTGACGAAGATCAACCTGCCGCGAGGCGAATAGTCAGTACCAGGCCACAAGGAGAATGGACAATGAAACGAGCATCCGCGAAGTCCCCAATGGAATCTATCCGCCCGCCTGCTCCCGACCAGACGGGAGGGCGGGCAGGCCCTCCTGAAGTCGGATCGGACGACATGCGCGTCACGCGTCAGTGGTCTTCCCTGCATCTGGGAATCGGAAAGAAGGATGGAGGAAGGCTGGACCTGTCCGAACTGCCTTTCTCCTTTGTCTTCGGCGGCAAACCGTCGGCTGACCTGTTGGGCGGATGGAAAGCCAGCCGCAATTTCCGCGCTCTTGACAACGGCCGCACCGAGCACACGTCAACCTGGACCGATCCCACCACGGGACTGAGCGTGCGATGCGTCGCGGTCGAGTACCGGGATTTCCCGGTAGTCGAATGGACCGTCTGGTTCCGAAACGAGGGCGCCACCGATACGCCGGTGCTGTCGGATATCCAGGCCCTGAACGCCGTCCTCCCCGGAACATCCGAAAGCGAAGGGGTGTTGCGTTGGTTCGTCGGCAGTCGGGCCAGGAAAGAGGACTTCCAACCGCGCGTTGCGGCGCTGACTCCGGGCGTGCCTTTGCACTTCGGGTCCACCGGCGGCCGGTCGTCCGACGGCACCATGCCCTATTTCAACCTGGATTTCGGCAACCAAGGCAACCTGGTTGCCGTGGGCTGGCCGGGGCAGTGGTCAGCGAGAATCGAGGGGACAGAGAACGGCGCCCGCATGAGCAGCGGCCAGTCGGCAACCCGGATTGCGCTCCGCCCCGGCGAAGAGATTCGCACGCCGCTGATGGCAATCCTCTTCTGGCAGGGTGGCGACTGGATCAGGGGGCAGAACCTGTGGCGGCGCTGGATGTTGGCCTGCAACCTGCCGCGACCAGGCGGACAACTGCCCAAACCGTTCACCGCCAGTTGCGTGGACGACCTGTTCCCAGGGATGCTCAGCAACGCGGCGGACAAGGTCCGTGTCATGGACGTGTGCCATCGCAACGGCCTGCGTTTCGACTCCTGGTGGACCGACGCGGGTTGGTACCCGGCCGCTCCAAACGGTCCGCAGCATTGGGCGGCGGGCGTAGGGAATTGGATGCCGGATCCAGATCGTTATCCCAACGGATTGAAGGAGGTCAGCGATCACGCTCACCGTCTGGGAATGAAGTACATTGTCTGGTTCGAGCCGGAGCGGGTGGCGTCCAGCAGCGAGCTCGCCCAACAGCACCCTGAATGGGTGCTGAAAGCCGGCGCCCGCGATGGCAACGCCTGGTTGCTGAACCTCGGCAACCAGGATGCCAGGAAATGGCTGACCGACCATGTCGATAAGTTGATTGTCGAACAGGGCATTGACCTCTATCGCCAGGACTTCAACATGGAACCGCTGCCCCTGTGGCAGGCGAACGATTCCCAGGATCGCGTGGGGATGACCGAGAATCTGCATGTGCAAGGTTACCTGGCGTACTGGGATGAACTCAGGCGTCGCCATCCGGACATGCTACTGGACACCTGCGCCTCGGGTGGCCGGCGTCTCGATCTGGAGACGTTGCGGCGCTCCGTGCCCCTCCTGCGGACCGACTACCGATTCGAGCCCACGGGAACCCAGGGACAGCACTATGCCATCTCGCTCTGGATCCCGTTCAACGGCAGCGGACTCTACCAGGACACGCCCTATGTGATGCGCAGCCACATGAACTCCTGTTTCGGTTACGCGGTGGACTTCAGGAACCAGAAACCGGACTGGGCGTTGCTCAAACGGATGACCGCGGAATGGCGCCTGATCGCCGAGGATGGATTCCTCGGGGACTACTATCCCCTGACCGACTACAGCCTCGCCGAGGACGTCTGGATGGCGTGGCAGTTCCATCGGCCCGAAACCGGGACCGGTTTCATGCAGGCATTCCGCCGTCCCGGATGCGGCGCGGAGGCGATGCGTTTCAAACTGCGCGGCCTTGATCCCAAGGCGCGGTATCGGTTGACCGACCTCGACAAGAAGCGGCCGGTCGTGCTTACGGGAGCGCAGTTGATGAGCAAAGGCATCCAACTGAGACTCTCGGAACGGCCCGGCTCGGCGATTGTAACCTACAAGCAGGTGTGAACCTGCCAACAACAGGAACCAGGAAACAACCATGAAACAATACGCAACTCATCTGACACTTGCGGCGACGATTGCCGCCGCAACCTGCACCGGCATCACGGCGTCGGCAGCGGAGAACGTCTGGACGCTGAAGACCGACGATACGCACTTGGTCCTGGCGGTCAGGGAGAACAAACTCTTCATCGAGGAGTTGAAGAACCCGGCCCAGGGTTGGAACTGGACGCCGAAACCTTCGGAGGTCCCACTTGTCGGCCAAGTGTTGCTCGACAAGACGCCGCGTCCGGTGACCTGGAGTTTTCGCGAGGCGACCACAGTTTCGGCCACGAACGGCACGACACTGACCTTGCGGTTCACCAGCGCCGACCCGGCGTTGGAGTTGAAATCCTTCTGGCGGGCCCGGCCGGGCGTGGGGCCGGTGGAATATCAGGCGACGATTCGGAACGACAGCACGGGCGCGGTTGCCTTTGCCGATGCCGACCTGGTGGCGGCGAACCTGGCGGTGGTGGCCGACCAGCCACCCCGTCTGTTTCCCGTGCCCAGCGGCAGACTCGGTCACGGCGAGGGGAATCCGCTGCCCTACCAGATGATTCAGGTCGGCAAGACGCACGGCGTCTATCTGGCGTATGACTACGGGTGCGGGCAGTTCGCCTCGACCGTCACCGACAACCAGATCGCCAGTCGGTGGTGGGCGGCCGGCATCAAGAATACCGCCACGGCAGCCGGCGAGACGTTCCGTTGTCCGGGTTTCATGCTCCTGACCTACCGGGGCGACGAGGACGATGGCGCCAACCGGTTCCGCCGCTGGTTCTGGACTTACGAAATCACCCGTAGTCTCTACGAGACCCCCACGGATCCGCCGATCGGCACCTGCGAATACAGTTCTGAAACGGACGCTCGGCCGGATCTCCAAATCGAATGGATCAAGAAACGCAACTACACCGACTGGGGTGTGAAACTCTGGAAGACCGATGCCTGGCACATGCAGACCGGCCACGCCAAGAGCGCCGAGCTGGGCGAAGTGTGCCGTGCCAACGGACTGGAATTGTGCCTGTACTGGAATGGCCGGCGGACCGAAGAAGAACTGGTCGCGCAGTGGAACAAGTCCAAGTTCAACTACTACCGCACGGATGATTATGGCGCCGGGCCGCCGTTCTTCGTGAACGACTACCGTTCGTTCATGGACTTCAACCGGAAGATTGATTCCCTCTCCCGGAAATACGGCATCAAGTACGAGAACTGCAGCAACGGGGGGAACATCCGGACGCTGGATGTCTTCCGGCGCATGACGTGGATGACGCACAGCGATCATTCCGACCTGGGACCGTTCTTCAAGAACGTCTATGCGTGGTCGTATCTGATGTGTCCCATTCAACTCAGAAGCGACTACAACCATATTTTCGAAGACGTGGCGAACATACGGGGGCAGTTGCTCGGTTCGATCCTGCTGTCGTTGTACAAGCAGGACAAGTCGATGTCAGACCTCGCCAATGAACGCGTCAAGCGTGTCTTCCATCTGTACAACACGAAGCAACGCCCCATCCTGCGCGGCGCGGACGTCTATCATATTCTCCCGCCGCTGACCCAGAAGAACCAGTGGTTCGGGATCCAGTACTACAACACCTTCATCAACAAGGGTTCGGTCCTGCTCTGGCAAAACGGCGGTCCGGCTTCCCAGGTGGTCAAACTCAAGGGCCTGGATCGCACCAAGACTTACGTGGTGACCTTCGAGGACGCCAAGGACAAGAACGGCACGATGACCGGCGCCCAACTCATGGACGAAGGTCTCAACATCACCATGGGTCCCAACGCCAGTGAGATCGTCTGGCTGGATTTGTCAAAGTGAACCGCAACCCCAACCCGTGCAGCAACCGCAAGGAGAAGCGAATGAACGTGATCACCAAGGCAACGTCACTGGCCGTGCTCGTCGCGCTGAGTCTGGCGCTGGGAGTGCAGGCGGCGGAGCCGCCCAAATCGGCAGTGCCGTCCGACCTGGACAAACTGGTCGGCCAACCGGCAGACCTGTCGCCATGGGCCTATGCCTGGCGGGCGGACCGGCAGGTGCAGGAGAAACCCGAGGCGTATTTCATCCCGCGCCGACTGGCCCGTTTGGACACCATCTACCGGCCACACGTGGGCGTGCCCAAAGGCACCAAAGACCTCGGATGGCGTGGGGCGGAGTTGGGCATCAAGACGCACCTGCCCGCGCCCAAGGGTTCGCTCCACTCGGCGCTCATGTGGGAGACCCGGGTGCCCTTCACGCGGATCGAACTGCATTGGCCCGCCGACGGCCGGCCCATCCCGCCGGCCGAGGCGATCGAGGTCCGCATCTACTCGGGCCATCACTGGTGGTGGG
>CAZTAJ010000107.1:0-14733 GCA_964611575.1 uncultured Verrucomicrobiota bacterium | reverse complement strand
TCCATATGTTGACATCCTGCGCAATATCCACATGTGCTCCAATCGACAACTTGCCGCCCCGCGCGTCAAGGAGGCAGCGCGCACCGACCACGCTGTCGGCGCCGATCTCGATATTTGCCGGTTTATGGAATTCTGTACCGACGAGGATACTAGCTCCGGGGGCAATGCGGCACCCAATCAGGCGCGCGATACAACGTCGGAACCACTGGACAGGAACGTGCATGCAGATGACGTTCACACACAGATGGTACACCCCTGCGAAAAACAACTTCATGATCTTCCTCCTGGGCAAACGGCAACCGCCACATCGAGGCGAGATACCCCAACATGATCCACATCAACTTTACGTTGTGGTACTCGACACTCATACAGACGGTGGCCAACATGACCACGTAGGCGAGCGCCAAGCGTCCCGACCAGCGGGCGTGAGCCGCGAATGCCGCTCTGGCGACAAAAAACCCTCCGGTCAGCAGTAACAGCGCAGCGATGATGCCGCCGGAGTTCATCGACCACAGGATTTGATTATGGTGCCCGGCCATCATTTTTCCGAAGCGCTCGCCGAGATCGAAGTAGGCATTCACTTCGCCGTGTCCGAACACTGGCCGTTCCAGAAAGAGCCGGAACGCATCCGAGAAAATGACATTGCGCATGGAAGTGTCTCCCGTCTCTGCGAAGTGTCTCCATCGTTCAACGGATTCCTCCTGAGCGATGATCCGCCACACGACCAGCGCACCGCCCACGGAGAGCCATGCCATGTGCTGCCAGCGGCGGCTGGCGAGAAGGAAGGCGAAGAGTGCCAGCGCGGTGGCCAGAAAGCCACCACGCGATCCGGTACGGGCCAGAAAGGAAGCCATGGCGAGCACAAGCACACAGGCAAGAACTCGGACGGCCGCCCGGCGCGTCTGCAAAAGAAGCCCGATGGCGGCAACGATCGCAAACCCCACCAGGCTTCCCGCGATATTCTCGTCGAGACCTCCAAAACTCTCGCGCCCCGGAAGACCAGTAGTCAGTCCATAACCACCGGCCGCCAAGCACGCCACGGATAGGCCTCCGAGTACCAGCGCCCAGGCAAACGCGTATGAGACATCCCGCTTCGAACAAAAGCAATAAGTGGCGTACAAAAGAAGCATCATCTGCATCAGGGAAAACACCCGTGAAATGGCGTATGACCGGAGGCGTTCGTCCAGATCCGGCAGGTGCCACAGGGAGGAAGCGACGACGACGCCAGCGCATGAGGCCAAGCAGATGACCGCAGGGCCTGGCTTCCGCCAGTAGGTGCGGTTCATGAATACCAGGATCAGGAACACCGCCGCCACGGGCTTTGTCAAGGTCACCGGGAAGAACCTGACGTGCTCGAAGAACTGAAGAAACACCAGCCCGAGGAAAGCCGTCATGGCACCGTCAATGCGCCACCTGAACGCCCATGCTCGATTGGGTATTGCCTGGGTTGTCCCGGGCACCCCAGGCGCTGTCGCTCGAGCGAATGATTGGCACTGAGCATGCATGGATTTACCGAGCCCCCGCGGGTGTTGGGCGCGCCCCTTCGCGCCACTGCCGAACTCGGCGCAGCGCTGATCCGGGCAGACAGATTCTGAGAATGGAGCCCACCCACTGCGCGATGTCTGACGGGCCCGAGAGGTACGGCAGGACTTGGGTGAGCACCCGGAGCGCTCCGCGGATATCGCCGCCTGCCTTCAGTTCGCGCGACGCAAGACACCCGAACAGATGGGCATACCGCTTGGAACTCCGTGCGAGCCGCACGGGAATACGCTCGGCCTTCATCCATTGCTGATAGGTCCGCAGGCACTGTTGGTAACCGCCTGCAATCGCGATGTGCGAGCCCGCCATTGCGCAGTTGGCTCCGCCCGTGTGATACACGGATAGTACCGTCGGCGTATAGGCGACGGGTACCGTCCATGCGAGCCTCGCCCAAGTGTCAAGGTCTTCTCCGTAACGAACGCCCTCCGGAAAGGCCCCCGCACGAATCAGGGCGGAACGATGCACCAGAACTGACGAGGACCACATTCCCTGTCCGCCGTTCGCCAGAACGAAATTGAAATAATCCTCCACCGGTCCAGGCGGACCATGCATCAACTGTGGTTTAGGTGGACTCACGGTCTGGAAATTCGAAAAGGCGACGCCCCCCTCTGGGTGCTGAGGCGCCACTTTGCTGACTGTTTCAAGATACCCGGGGAGCCATTCATCGTCGGCATCGAGAAAGGCAATCCAGTCGTGCGAGGCCTCGCGGACCCCGCGGTTTCGCGCGGCGGCAACGCCCTGGTTCTCCTGACATACCAGTCGGATGCGCGGGTCTCCGAGATCGCGCACTCGGGCCCCGCCACCATCTGTGGATCCGTCGTCCACAACAACAATTTCGTCGGCCGAGCGCGTCTGCACAGCAACCGATGCCAAAGCGCGCACAATGAAGCTCGCTTTGTTGTACAGCGGGATGACAACGGTTATTTTCATGGGAAACGAAGTAGTTCGTTCATTGGGATACCGGGAGGTGTGAACGAAGGAACGCAAGCGATTGCGCGCGGTGCCCGGCCAGGAGGTGATTTACTTCCTCGTAGGGGACGGGGGCTCTCCAACGGTGGTCCGTGAGCAGTTCGCCGTACGTTTCGAAAGCGCGATGAGCGAGCCCGAGAGAGTTGAGCAACTCGCGCAGGCGACAAAAGCGATCCGGATTGGCGGGAAGCACCACGAAAGGTTTGTTGAAGATCAGAGAAAGGGCCAAGCCGTGAAACGAGTCGGTCACAACAAAGGCTGCCTCGTGAAACCGCCGGACCCATTCGCGGACGTGCGGATAGCGAACGGCCTTGAATCGCCCATCGGGCGCCCGGCGCGTCAGCATGACGGGAACAAGTGACAGCGCATCGGCCATGGCCGTCACGGCTGGAACGAACCGATCCCGGGGCTCAAACACCATGCACAGCAACTCGGCTTTCTGCGCGCGGGGCGGGCCAATGAGTTCGCGAAAATCGCCGAGCAGCAGCGCCGGGTCCAGCGCCTGAACGGCCTCTCGCGCGCCAAGATCGGATAGCAACCTCAGACCCGATTCTTCCCGCACCGATATGGCGTCGAAAGCGCTCAACCAGCGTGTGACATCGTTTCTCAACTTGTCTTCCCATCGCAGGGTGTCGCGCCCGTAACTTGCCGCATAGGCGACCCGTCTTGCATCGGAGGGCACCCCCTGCAGGAAGTAATCGGCAACGTAAGAACCGGTGATTTCCGGATTCCACACCTGATCACTGCCGACAACCCAAGCGTCTGCCGTCGGGGCGAGGTGCCAGATGTCGCCTGGTCGGTCGGTGGTCGCCTTCCGCGGGGGGCAGTAGCGCCGCACGAAACGCGCGAACTGCGCGCGCCGGAGCAATCCTACTGGATGAAACGTAGGTCCTTCCGTCAACGCGGGCGGGCGAAGATCGAGCAGGGTCACGCTGTGCCCCATACTCCGCAGGACCCTGCCCAGCGCATAGGTCTGAAGCACGGCTCCGAAATTGAGGGCGCAGTGAAAAGTGAGTAGATTGATCTTCACATCCGTATGCCCAAGGGTACTTCAGTTCGGACCCGGTACAGCGCTCTTCGCCGGCGATTTGCGGCGCTCGCATACCAGCGAAGCGCCACTTTGTAGGGCCACCACCAGAAGCGCCAACGGGGTATGCTCCCCCCGTAGATCCGGCGCAGCAACAAAGGCGAGCCGTGCCGCAGCGCGATGCCGAGCAGCCGGCGGGCAATGAAGCCTCGCCAGGGCAAAAGACTCTGCCCTTCATACACTCGCGGATTCGCAATCAGCGCCTCTTCCCAACTGACGGGGCTCAGTTCCAGATCCGAACACGCATGGAGCGCGTCCAGACCGGCTTGGTCGTTTGCCACGACCAGTGATACCCCCTTCGGCCGTTCAGCAGGACACTGCCGCAACCCCCAGAAATCCGCGAGGGTCACATTGGCAAGGCGGGGGTGGGCGGCAAAGGGGCAGTCATAACAACTGTTTCTCATGATCAGGCAACCTTCGAATGCGCGCAAAAAAAAGTCCCCCTCGCGGTAGGTACTTCGCACGGTTCGACCGTGGCCCCCCGCACGGAGCGTCACCGCGAAGCTGCTTTCCCACCCTTCCTGTTTATCGCGAAAACTCACCACCTCATCCAGATCGTCGCCCGCCTCCTCCACATACCGCCGCCAGATTGCGAGGGAGGGCACCCCCATGCAGGCCACTTCGCAGGTTGACAAATTCTCCTGGCCCCGCCGACGTGCGGCCAGTTTGATCATACCGGCCACCTGGCAGGGAGTGCCGGAAAAAAGCACGCGCCGCCCGCCTTCCAGATGATTCAGTACGCGACGGTAGATCCCGGCAGTCTCGCTTTGCAGGTACTTGGAACCTTGGAAGCCGCGCATTTCCTCCAGGGTTGAGGCCACATCGTGGCGCACCGTCAATCCATCCGTTCGAGCCCCCGCCACCAAACCGCCGGCCGCAATCGTGTGGGCCGCTAGCGCGGCAAACACGCCACCGGATGACCCGTCGCGGCGATACTCCGGGGTGGTGGCCCATCCGGCAAACAGAAGAGGAAAACCGGGACGAGGCTTCGTCATTCCAGGCAACACCACCGGGCACGTCTTCGTACAAGCGCCGCACTCAACGCAGTTTGAAGCATCGCACTTTGGAAAAGCAAATCCCTCCCGATCGAAGGCCATAGACAAGGCATCGAACGCGCAAGCATCCGCGCATGCCCCGCATCCGGTGCAGGTCATTCTGGTGGCTAGTTCAGGCATGGATATTCACGGCCAACTCGCCGGCCGGCTTGTTCTGTTCGCGATCGCGGTTCTTTAGCCCAGTGCTCAAGGTCTCACCTTCAACAGGCGCATCGCGCTTTGTTTGACGGAACGGCGCTCAGTGGCGTCGAGGGCGAGAAACCAGGCCGTGCCGAAGGTGGTCGCGACACTGACTGCCGTGACAAATGCGAGACGTGAAACGGATGGCGACAGCAGCCAGCGGGGCGCCATAACGGCGGACAAAGCGGAGAATGTGACGGCGCTGACAGGCAGCGCCACGTCAACAAACCACCTTCGGACGGGAACGCCCAGCAGCCGGCGAGCCCAGAACACTCGTCCGGCCGAAACCGCGGCCATGGTAATGACTAGCGCGATGCCGACGCTGGTTGGCGGCCCCCCACGTTTTACGAATATCCAAGCCAACGGCAGGGTCAACACAAGGCAAGTTCCTACGGTCGCCTGGTAAGCGGCGATCTTGCCGTGGGCATTGATAGCCAACATATATCCAGTGCTAAGCCTGTCCAATACAAACGCGGCCAATATCAATTGGCAAAACACGGCGGCGTGGGGTGGCGGCAGAACCAGCCATAAGTGGAGAACATACTCGGACTCAACCATAAGCGGAATGGCGAATAGCAGAATGAGAATCGTCCCAATTTTGCTCGCACTGTGCGCGAGAGCGAGCATGCGGGTGCGGTCGCCACGACCTTCACTGGCGGTGAGTTCAGGCGAGAAGGCGCCAATCATGGCTACACCGAGCTGACTGGTGTGGACCGAGACACCACTTGCGACTCCAAAAGCAGCATTGACTCTCGGCCCGAAATAGAGGTTGAGAAGAATGGCTGAACCTTGGTCGCGCAGCATCGAACCGCTGCTGCCAATCAAACTCCAACTGGCGAAGGAAAAGACTTCTTTGAACCTGGATTTGTCGAACCAGCGGCGATAATCGGTGCGGCATTCGCGGAAGATATGACGCGCCCGCAATACCTGTATGACTTGAAACATGGCGCTAATCGCCACGCCGTATCCTGCGAAGAACAGCAGACGGTCGCCGGACACTCTTGTAAGCATGTAGGCAAATATGAACAACAGCAGTGACTGCAGTGTCCCCCATACGGCCACTTCGGCAATATGCTGTTTGGCCGAAAACATGGCGAAATACGGGATCGACACCATGCCGCTGAAGGCGGCTATCAGCGCCAATCGGAAGACCCAAAGACAGGCCGGGATGCGACCCGGAGGGATCGTGAGCACATGACGGATGCAGTACTCGCCTATCGGCCAGCCAATGGCGATCAGCACAATGGGAAGCATCAGGTGGATGCTGAGTGAGGTATTGAACCATTTATTAACCTCATCGGAATCGCCCCGTCCAAGAGCAAACGCAAAATGCCGTGCCGCGCTTACGGCCATGACCCCGTTCAGGAAGGTGATGAACACGATGATTGATCCAATGACGGCAAAGAGACCGTAATCCGTCGGCCCCAACCCCGCAAGCACCCAGCGCGTGGAAAACAGTCCGAGTGCGGCAGCAATGACACTACGGATGTAGGTGGCGGCGGTGTTCAGGATGATGCGATGGGATGACATGGAGAGTTTTGCATTGCTCGTTGAACGAGCAGATCCGGGGGCGGGGGTGCGTCAGGGCCTATCCCGGCTTGTCCTCATTCGGAGACCGCATCGCAGCGGCTATCCGATGTCTGCCCTAAATGAACCGCGACGCCACACACCGCCAGCCAGGCGTAGAGGATGCCCGGACTGCGAAAGGGCAGGTCGATCAGGCTGTGGCACAACACCGCCAGCAACCCCACACCCGCCAAAGCCAGGCCGGGCGTGAACTGGCGCCGGATGCCATGTAGCAAAGGCCACGCAAAAGCGAGCGTCGCGGCCAGCATGAGTCCAACACCGACCATTCCGAATTCGCAAAGAAACTGCAGCGCGTCACTGTGCACGTTTGCATAACCCAAACCAAGCTTCCGGCCAGTCTCCCTCAACGCATAGACAGGCAGGAAATGGCGATAGCCCCAACCTCCGAGGCCGAACCAGGGATTGTTCCTCCACATCTGCGAAGCCGACTGCACCATGAATAGTCGCATGTCGAGTTCATGGGACACGTCCATGTGCGGCAGTTGGGAGGCTTTTTGTGCCAATTGCACGCCGCCCATGGACGTCACGACAAAGAAGAGGGTTGACATGCCCATGATCAGCGCCGCCACGACCGCGACGCGTTGGGCGATCGATACCCGCCGCCAGAGCAGGCGGCCGGCCATGAACAGCATCACAGCCGACAACCCCATAGCCAACACCAGACCGGCGCGACTGAAGGATAACGCCAGTCCGATTAGACAGAGCACGGCGCAGATCGAGGCGGTCGGGATGGACGCGCGCCGCAGGAGGGAAGGGGGGCGGTACGCAGGTGCCGGTGACCTCTGTCCTGGGTTCAACTCCTGCAGCAGCATTCCGGCCGCCAAGGCGAAAAGCAGCGCGAAGTACGAGGCGGCATGGTTCTCGTAACCGAACGACGCGAAGAAGTGATCTGTCATCGGCGTGATCCAGAAAATGCTTTGTGTGCCGCTGAGCGCCTGAGCGATACCAAAGGCGGCAAGACATCCAGCGTTAATGATCAGGAACCACGCGACGCGCGTCGCCAACCACGCAGGGCGGCGTGCGTGTCTTAACGCCAGCATCAGCGCCCACGCGGGAAAGAACCAGTGTAGCATCTCGGCCGCGTCATTCCGGTCGACGGCCCAAGGCCAGCCGGGATGAGGCGGGGGAGTGAACACCCACCTTGCTTCGAATGGATGAAAATAGGGGTACCGGCCGGCATTCCACCACTGGATGCTCAACAACGCCAGGAAGACCAGACCCGACCAGAATACGAGGTCAGATATCAGAGGTCGGAGGTCAGAGGTCGGAGGTCGGAGGTCAGAGGTCGGAGGTCGGAGGTCAGAGGTCGGAGGGGGAGAAGACAGTGAACAGTGAGTCGTGGACAGTGAGCCGGAAGGCAATAGCCGATCGAGCGCCAGAAGGATCAGGATCGCCAGGCCGATCCATGGCAAGGGACCCTGGAGGGCGACCACGGTGCCACCGCGCGCCCAGGCCGACCAACCCAATAGCGCGCAGACAGCCACCGCCAGCAGGCGGGTAGACACAGTCGAAGGCTGCAGGATGAAAGGTTCACTGCTCACTGATTACTTAGGCTCATCCCTCGTGGGGTACTTGTAGGTGTGATAACCCCGACCATAACGATGATCGTAGTTGCTCAGAAACGATACGCGGTTGAAATTCACGGCATTGACCACCACCCCCAGTAGCGGGGCACCCGCCTCGCTGAACTCCTCGATCGCGTTGCACAGGGCATGCCTGTGGGTAACACCAGGACGACTTACAAACAGGACGCCATCGGCCATGCCGGCCAGTACGAGCGCGTCGCTGACGACCCCGAAGGGCGGCGAGTCCAGAATCACCATTTCGTATGCGAGTCGCGCCCAGGCGATGAAGTCCTTTACGATGCGACTCCCCATGACTTCGGCGGCGCTGATCTCCTTCGAGGCATGGTTGCCGACGACAAACAGGTTGGGGCAGCCCGTTGGCATGGGCAGGCGCGGGAAGTCCTCGACTTTGCCTTTGCCAAGAGTCTCCAGCAGGCAGGGGTGATCCTCGGGAAGCCCAAACACTGACTGCATTTTCTGCCGACGCATGTCGAAATCCACCAGGAGTGTCTTGACCCCCGTACGCGCGAAGGCAATCGCCAAATTGCTGGATGTGATCGTCTTGCCTTCCCGCGGCCCAGCGCTGGTAATGAGCAGGCATACCGCGTGGCGGCCTGTAACCGACGTCATGATTTTGGCGCGAATCCCGGCGAACGCTTCCGCACCATGACCGAAGCGATCCTTATCCGCCATTCGCCCAATTACGGACCGCTGTTTCTCCCGCAAGCGCGGAATCATCCCGAGGACGGGCAAGCCCACCGCACGCTCCAGATCTTCCGTGCCGGCAAAATGGTCTTCGATCATCTCCACCAGGAGCGCAATGGCAATGCCCCCGGCAACTCCCAGCAGCAGCCCCAGGAACAGGATGAAATCCCGGCGCGGTGTGAAGGGTTCCGATGGCGGAGAAGCGTGCTCGACGATCTTGACGGTGGCGGTGTTCTCGTCAGCAGAGATTCTTGCCTCCTCGATGCGGGTGAGCAAACCCTTGTAACTCATATCGGCAACGGTCTGCTCCCTTTCCAGGGCGCCGAGTTCCGCTTGAATGCGAATGATCTTGCTCTCGAGTTCGGAGGCCGCACGGGATTGCGTCTCCATGCGCTCGCGCAGACCCGCCGTCTGCTGCTCCAGGAGCATCACGTTCGCCTCGGCCGTGTTTTGCGCCCGTTTGATGGCGTCAGTCACCTGCTCGCCCAAAATATCGATACTCTTTGAACGCGCAATGACCTCCGGATGGTCAACGGTGAATCTCGCCAGCAGGGCGTCGCGCTCCTGGATCGCCAGCAACCACTTGGATACGGCCTGAACAATCTCATCCCGGCGCGGGGTCGTATCCGGCAAGCTGTCGGCATTCTTCGGGTCCAGCGTGACATTCTTGACGGCCGTGCGGAGTTTGTCCGCGAGAATGCGCGCATTATCGACTTGGGTGAGTTGCGTTCCGATGTTCGCCAGCGACGATTGCAGGGCCGCCTTTTCATTCTCGCTCGCGTCGATGCGCTTGGCTTCCCGGAAGGCCGTGATTTCCTGCGTTATTTTGTCGACGGCCTTCTGCTGCTGAATGGCCTGTTGTTCCAGCCAGACCACGGCATTATCGGCGGCGATGCGATTTTCTTCCATCGAAACCTGGACCGTGCCTTCGGCGAAGATGTTGGCGCCCAGACTGGCAAGTTCCGGGTCGGTGGCAACGCAGGACACGCGCACGAGGGTCGTGCGGCGGATCAGCGAAAACTGCCCACCACCGATGATCTCCCCGATCTGTTCGTGCGACAGAGCCGGCCGATTCGTGGAAGTCTGGAGCCTGGCGGCGACCAGCGCACGCATCCGCGTCCCCCTGAATTTCTGAATGCGCGTGTTGAAGACTTCTTCCGCCGAAGAGGAGGTCAAATCCGCGTCATCCGAAACCGGACCCCGTTGAGCCGTAATCCGCGGCCGGCGCACGCTCATTTCGATGAGGCCATCCGCCATATAGAGTGGCGTGCTGCGCGAGAGATAGAACCAGGCGGCGCTGACGCCCAGCGCCGCACCCAGCGCGATCATCCACCCCTTGCGCAAGGCGACGCGCAGCAGGCGTCGCGGGGCTAGGAACCTGGCCATTCCGCCGTCGTCACCGGGGCTCATCCCATATGGCGCGCCACCGTAGGGAGCCGACGTGGGCGGGGAATCGGCGGGCGGGGAATCGGTGGGCGGTGGACGGTGGGCGGTGGACGGCGGAATGTCGGGGGTTGGTTTCAAGTGCGTACCTTTCTATGAACTCACTGTCCCGGATACTTCTCCGCAGGTTGGATGATGGTCGGCAACGGTGGCGCCTTTGCGGGCGCCTGCGGAGGCGTCGGCAGCGTGACCGCGCGAACCATCCCGATCTCGGTGGGGGATAGAACGGTTGATGGACTCGCGCAGGCTGTACGGCAAGCTGCCACGGCCTGGGCGTTACCGGCGACCGCGGCGAGCATGGCATTTGCCACCGCCGGGGAGTTGTCGCCACCCGCCATGACGGCGGTCGCGGCAACCACGGCAAGCCAAGCGGGAGGCATCCCGGCGGCCACAAGGCCCATCATGGGAGCCGCATCCTTGCCCTTGGTGG
This sequence comes from uncultured Verrucomicrobiota bacterium, assembly GCA_964611575.1. GTDB lineage: Bacteria > Verrucomicrobiota > Kiritimatiellia > CAIKKV01 > CAITUY01 > CAITUY01. The sequence goes on along the minus strand of CAZTAJ010000107.1, from coordinate 4,173 downwards.
CCACAGCATACGTGACAAGGGAGATGACGTGGCTCCGCTTGTTTGCCTCCTGCCAGTCGGATGCGAATATCGCCGCCAGGGCCTGGCCCACAACGGTGGCGGAGTCCTGTGCGTTCTGATGGCGAATGACCGCCACAATCAACTCGGGCTTCGCCGCGATATCCTGCGCACTCGGCGCTCTAGCTTCTCCAGCCGCCATCGCGCTGCCCGCCAGGGCCAGGCCACACACGACCCACATGCCAACGATTGTCTTCATGCAGATTCTCCTTTTCGCCAGTGCCGTATGGGAGGAGGACGCGCCTGTTGCGCACCGCGGACGGCGACACGCCGTCCCTCCCATAAGTCGCGGGTCACAACAGAACAATTCAGTACTCCGCCTTCACACCCAGCGTTCCCCGCGTTTCCGTGTAATCGCCCCGTACGTTGTCCTCTGTGGCTTCCTGCCAGAGTTCGCCGTAGCCCTTCAGCCATTTGAGCAACTGGTACTCGCCGCGGAGACGCCCATGCAGTTGTTCGACCTCACGCTGGACCCGCACGTCGCCGGCCAAAACCTCTTCTTGTCCGAAATCTTCATGGCGATAGCCAACCAGCAGTGAAAGGGTCAGGCGCCGGGTGGCGGAGTACTGGGCGCTGCTCGTGAGCATGTTGACCATTTTTGCGTTGTTCGCGGTGTCGGGGGCCAACTGCATCTCGCTGCGACCGCCGAGCGTGACGGATAGTTTTGGACGCACCTGGCCGTACCACGCCACGTCATACGAGGTCCCGTCGCGACCCAGCGAATCGGCGGAACCCGGTTCATCAGCAGAAAAGCCATAGTAGCCGACGCTGCCTTCGAAACGGCTCTTGAAGGTGCCCTGCCAGCGCCAACCGGCGCGGGCCGCGTAGTAGTTGGCCGGATTGACCAGACTGTCGTTCCTCATCTGAATGAACTCGCCGACGCCAATGGCGCTGGACTTATCGGTCACCTGGCGCGACACCTTCAGGGAGGCTTTGTGCTCATTGGAGTCGTAAAGTTCACTGGGCACGTAATCCACGAGGCCGTAATCGTACAAGGCATCCATGGAAAGTTTATCGGTCAGGGGACCGCCTGCGCCGACACCACAGTCGAGAAGATAGCGGTCCACGCGTTCCGTCCGCTCCATCACGCTCAAAGGGGGCGCATCCGGGAACTCTCCGGAACGATTGCCGGTGCCGTCGGCAGCGGAATCCATGTTGCGTACGACCAGATCGTAATCCGAGACGCGCCCGAAACGCTCGTGGAGTTTCATGTTCCAGTTGTCGCGGCGTCCCAAACCAAGGCGCAATTCCTCTGACCAGTCATCCGTGTTTCCGCTGATCGACTCCCTGAATCGCCGGAAGCGTCCCCAGACCAGTCCTTCGTAACGCACCTCTTCCTGGGACCGCGTCACACCCACGCCGGGGCTGACATCGAGAAAAGAATCGTTCTTTTCCTGTCCTTCGGGCAGCAAACCCGGGTTGGTGTCGTAGCTATAGGACGCCTCCACAAACGGGCGCACCACCACGTCATCACCCACCCGAATCCCCTCACCGGGTTTGGCCGGCGCGCTGCCGGTCGTCATGGCGGCGAGCATGACGAGCACGCCCTGTCGGAGGTCTCGCTTTGCCCTGCGAGATCTCACAAGACCGCCTCCGGAATATACACGACATCGCCCGGCAAGAGTTGGACGTCGTCTTTGGCCTTTCCGCGCGCGCCCACTTGATCCAGATTAACCATGAATTGCTCCGTACCCTGTTGGCTTGTGCGCGTGACGCGGATGGCGGTGCTGCGCGCACTGGTATCGAGCCCCCCGGCAAGTTGGATGGCCCGGCTGACGGTGAGCTCACGGGTGGGTGGCATGTTGACCTGGCCGGGTTTCTTGACACGGCCCAGTACGGTGACATAACCCCAGGGCGAAATCGCCGCCTCGCCGGGCTCCATCAGACATTCCACCAACACCTGTGGGGCGACAAAGAACTTGCCGTACAACACCTTAAGCACGACTTGCGCCTCGAGGATTGTCATGCCGTCCACCAGGACGTCACTCACCAGTGGCAGCGTGATGAATCCCGACTCCGATATGCGGCGGCTTTTCTCATCGATCTCCTTCTTCCCGGTCACCAGCACCTGCACGTTCACCGTGAGGCCCGGACGCAACTGGATCCCGGTTACTCCGTTGCGGGCATTCGGGGTCCCGGCCATAGGGCCGTCCGGCGGAACAAGCCGGGTGCTCTGGCATCCGACGCACGCCAGCAGTCCTCCCAGCATGAAGGAAAAGCTCCGGCGCATCACAAATCTTAACCCGTTCATGTTGATGGGTACGTCTTTCCGCAGGCACACTCCGTGCCCGTCACTTATGCAAGACTACGGCAAGCCAGTTTAACTAAATAGCGAGGCGTTTGTGATTCACGCGTCATGGTTTGGACTACAATGTCCAGCAGTCCCTCTGCACCCGCAGAATCCGGCCCGTCTCGGGAGGGAGTTCCAGCATGGTCCACTTAGCGGGATCCGCGACTTCACACCCCAGTCCAAAATAGAAGTCGCCATTCAACAAAGCGAATGACCGGGCGAAGGTCCTGGAGCGGAAATGCATGAGTTCAACCCAATCGAACCCATTGGGGCTGGCTGTTACGCGAATCGTGGTGCCCTCGGGGTCGGGAGAATCCGTTAGAACATAGAGCGTATGGCCGTCGACAAGGAGGTCCCAAGCCCTGGAGTCTCTCGGGAGCGGCACCGGTCGAATGGACACGTGGCCCTCCCTGAGCGATTCGACGACGAATGCCCCGAAGGGCATGAATTGGTGATCGTTGTGGCAATAAGCCCCCAAATAGGCGGCATGATCCGCGGACGACACGGAGCGTGCGATCCTCGCTGCACTTTTGGGACTGACCGTGACGCCCGGAAAGAGTTGCCTCGGCCCCAAGTCAGTTCTCGGCCGAAAACCAGAGGCCCCCTCATAGTGAAAGATTCCCGCTCGTGTTCCCTCCGTTCCCTTTCGGCCACGGCCTGCCGTCGTGTCAATCGCCCCGGTTGCATAGACCTCCTGATCCACGGTCACGAACGCGTAGACACGGGAATTCGCGATGGGCATGTTGGTCCATGAGGCACCTGAATCGGTGGACACGGCGACGGCGGCTCCTTCGGGGGTCCCCAGTCCGGCAAACAGAGTCCCAGCCGCGGCCGTCATGTCATAATTGTGGACGCCCGACGGGATGTTCCTGAACTTACGCCAGCGCCCCTCACCCTCGAAACAGTAGTAATTGCCGAATGCCCAATTCTCCCGTGGGTCGTGCCCAGGGACATAGACAGTCTTGTTCAAAACGCGGAAGACATCGATTTGCTCTTCATCCACAGTGGCCACGATTCGAAAGTGTCCGTTGGATGGGGTGAAGGCGAGCACCGGCACCGGACCGGCATTCCGTGCGGGACCGGTATTGCTACTGTTTCCCGCACCGACCCACACTTCGCCGTTGAAGGCGCACAGATCCCAGATATTCCGCGCATAGATATTCTGGCCCCCTGGATACGTCGCTTCATAGGGATTTCCCAGGATCTCGACATAGGCCGTCACATCCGCGGAACCCACGGCGGAGTGCACCCTGCCTGCAGGCCAGCGGCTCTTGTCTGCCGGCGGCAAGGAGACACACCCTGCAAGAATCAGGGCAAGCATCACCACGGGCGGCATGTTGGCCATTGGGTTCTTCATCGGCTATCGCGTTCGTTCCGACCGGCAGGTTCAACGCCTTGCTTGCGGTTCCGGCTCTCTTGTGGCACGTTTCAGCCCATGAAGGCTGTGCTTCACAACGTGCTGTGTTCTCTTTTGGCAGATGCCATCCGCGGCCGACCGGCACGTATCACGCCGGGTTTGTCCCCACGTGAATGGGATCGGCTCATGGCGGTGGCCCTGCAACACGATATTCTCGCACTTCTTTATCCTGCCGCCGCCGGATTGCCGCCGGGAACCATTCCCAACGACCGGCTCGTGCGGTGGCGCCATCACGCCCTGCAGGCGGGCATTCAGGAGGCACGACGGTTCCACGAGGCGCTGGCCATTACCGATGCCTTCGCCGCACGATCCCTTTCCTGCGTGGCCTTCAAAGGCATGGTCCTGCGGGCCTTGTATCCGCAACCCGATCTGCGCACGATGGGCGACATCGATCTGCTCATTCGACCGC